>CASCWU010000090.1 GCA_949155905.1 uncultured Lachnospiraceae bacterium | reverse complement strand
TATCAAAGAAAAAAGCCTGATTTTATGCGGGCTGTGGCGTTTTGCAAACGCCTAATGATTACAAATATTTGAGAGGATACAGCTTAAAAATAAGAACCCTTTACTTTAACGCCAGAAGGCACGTCCGCCTCTACTTCCATCCTCCCATCCTCTTTCTTTTCCCATTTCACCCGGACAGTTCCCTTAGGGGTAATCACCTCGCCCTTTGCCCAGGAAAGATATCCAGACACCGGACGGATTTCGATTTCTGCAAAGCCGGGCTTGGCCGGACGCACACCTAAGATTACCGCCGGAAGCTCATAGAGCGCCAATGCGCCCCAGGCATGACAGTCGCTTCTGCCTTTGATACCATCGTTTTCTACACATGTCGTCAGGTTGGCACGCAGCATCGCCCGCCAGTTTTCCCACAGCTCGTCGGTTTTCTCATACAGGCCTACCTGCTCCAACGCCCGGAACAGATAATAAGCCATTGCTACCGAACATTTTGCGAACGGGACGGCCTGCCCGTCTACCTGGCCGGACATCGCTGCTTCCATCGCCCGATGCGCCTCCTCCGGGGTAAACACGCCTGCCAATGTGCCGAACACCTGGCAATGCTGACTGTATGCTGTAACGTCTGGTCCGTCCCGTAGCAGGCCGTTTTCTTCCATACAGGCCTTCCGGATGTTTTGCTTTAAGACCTCTGCTTCCTTTTCATGTCGTGCCGCCAGCCCCATATAGCCAGCTAAGCTTCCTATCCGTTCCTGCTCTTTTTGATCTGCCTTCCTCTCCGACCTGCCCGGATGTGTTCCTTGTATCGGAGTTTCTACCCATCTGGATCGTTCTGTTTGCCCTGTTTTCGTTTCTTTTGTATCCGCTTCTTTGGCATCTGTTTCTTCTATAGCGATTGCTTCCTCTACGCTCCGCTCCAGGTCAGCCAATGCCTGCAGCCCGACGCAGTACAGCAGGCTTTCCATCGTCACCTCGCCGCTTTCTATCGCGCTTGGCACGCCGCGCTCCCAGCCGTCTACCCAGTCGATAAAACTCCAATAGCGGCCATCCTGTCCGCCCTCGGATGTCCTGCCTACCAGCCCCTGCTCTGTCAAACGGCTTTGGAAAAACTGCAAAATCCGCTCCAATATCGGAAGAAACCGCTTCGTAAACGCGACATCTCCAAAATACTGAAAATGGTCACGTACCATCAGGATATAGTAGATCGAAAAATTGCAAATCAGGTTGGAACCATAGGAAGGATAGCACCCCTCTAACAGTCCGTCGTACCGCTGAGAACGGGCAAAATCCTCGATACATTTCCTGGCCAGGCGATCATCCGCAGAGGTCAGATATGTAAACAAAATCTGGGAACGGGTATCCATAATGTACTGAAGCTGCTCATAAAACGGACAATCCTCATACGTTTCGTGCATACAGCGGCGCAGTGTCCGTTCACAGATAGACCAGATCTCAGACAGGCTCTCATCCGAGGTCTCCACGGTTGTTTTGACCTCCAACGGATACCCGGTCTCCCGGTAAGTCAGTGAACACAATTCTAGCGGCTCTTCTCCGGTTTCGATTTCCAGCTTGAGGAAACGGAACGTCCGAAACCAGAACGGCTCATAATACTCCGGCCTTTCCTTTGTCCCATAGCCGCCTACGGTATACTGGTCAGCAGACTCGGCCAAAACCCCATTCTCCCAGTCCAGACGGTTACCCTTTTCCGGCTTCATAAACGAAATAGCCTGCAGCATTTTTTCCTCTAAGCTTTCCTTTAATGTTGCTGCTTCTGCTTTCTCTGCTTCCGCCTTCCACGCAGCCAGTACTTCCGGCGGCAGCTCTGGCATTCGTACATAGGATTCCGAACAGAGTATTCGGATCCGGCTTCCTTCCCCTCCGGCAACTGCCAGCTCCAGATATCCGGTCGTCAGCTCTCCGGCATGAAGCTCTACTACTTCCTTGCTGTTTGCTGGTAAAATTAGCCTGTCCTTCTCTAGCCAGCGTTCCCATTCTCCTTTTGTAAGCTTCCCTTCCCGAACGCACATCACCTCCTGAAACGAGTGTCTTGTTTCATATAGGAAAGGAATCGGTCTCGGATCGAGCCTGCCAGGGCTAAGATACTCTCCCAGCATAGGATAAGGAACCGCCTCCTGCCATATAAACTGGCTTCCCGTTTCCTCCTTCTTCACGCCGTTTCCCTTCCGTTCTTTTTTGTCATATGTGATTTCCCGGTAATCCGGCAGCAGCCAGCCTGCCAGCTCCACTATCCCAAAGACCTCCTCGGTAATACAAAGTGGTTCAAAATACGGATTGGATTTGCTGACCTTAATCTGAGAGGCCAGACACCAGTGCCAGTCCTTTCCCGTATAAATCGGCTCTACCCTTCCTTTGTCCTTTGTCCTTTCGGAATCTCTGGAATTTCTCTCTGAGCTTGTGTTTTGTTCTGCTTCCTGCGATGTCCATTCCAACGCTCCATCCAGATAAAAACCTGGAGTCTCTGTCCTCCAAACGGAGAAGTTTCCGTTGCTATGTAGCTGCGGATAGCGCAGTACAATCGCCGCCAGTATATTTTTCCCGATATGCAGGAACGGAGCCAAATCTACCTCATCATAGTACCAAACCTGCCGGTCGCCCTTGCACGGTCCCTGGCAAAGAGAGACTCCGTTGACATAAAAACGGTAACGAGAATCCGCTGACAGTCGCACAACGACCCTTTGCGGAACACTCTCTAATTCCAGTTCCTTCCGAAAATACACGACCACCGGATTTTTCTTATCATAGTCCTCTCCGATCCAAATCCACTTACTTTCCGGGATATGATATGCCATATACTCACCCTGTCCTTTCTGTTTTCTGTTCTTTTTCATTTTTCCCCATCCATCGGGCAGAAGGATGTATTCCTGTTTCTCACACGAACTGCATACTGCCACAAGACAGCAAACATTTTTCATGCAGGTATATATACAAGCAAAGGGGTTCCGCATAACTGCAGATCCCCCTTGCCACGCCCTTTATTCCATACCATCCGCCCGCCGTTCTATAACATAGCAAGTTCACCTTGCGACACAAGTTATCTTGTGTTATAACGATCCAATGCGGCCTGCTGGATTTTCAGACATTTCTCTACGCCATAGCTTTTGAGGGAATCGACAAAGCTATCGTAGTTTTCCAGTGTCTCGCTTCCCATAATACATTTGGCTGTAAACTCCTCGACCAAGGTCTGGATATCCGTATAATACGTATAATATTCTATCGTTTCCTCCGGAGTCATCGTCATATTTATCGGCATATTCATACTGTCATCCGTTTTCCAGATTCCCTGCGCTTCATTCAGCCATTCTCCATATAAAGGCGGCGCATAGCCCCAATTATAAAAGCCAAAATACTGCCCAGACATCATCGTATATTTACTACAGGCATCTGCCGGAGATAAGCCTTCTGGATTTTCCTTTACTACTGGCAGGAATTCATAGCTGCCGTCTTGCTTTTTTGTATAGCTTTCTCCCTCTACGCCGTAGCTGCTGATTTCCATGCCTTCTTCTGTAAAATATTGATCCAGATAGGAAAGCACAAGCTCTGGATTCTTGCAATTCGTAGACAACACCAGATGGCGGGAAAATACCGGAATGCTCATTCCAATATACGAGGTGTCACCTTCGTTTAATACGGGAGCCGGAACTGTCTGAAGGAAAAAGCCTTCTTCATTTGTCATACCGGAATCCTTCAGATACGAATATGCAGAGGAACCGATAATAGCGCCTGCTCCCGCTTCATTATTTGCAAACATCCGGTTCGTATCTGTCCAAAGATTAAAAGAATTGAAGTTTGGATCAATCAGGCCTTCCTGATACCATTGCTGCATCGTCGCCAGGTACTGCTTGTAGCCGTCCTCCAACGGCCCGAAATAAACCGTCCCATTCTTTTGGAAAAATCCGCTCAGTACCCCATAGGCGCTGATAAAATCCTGGGCTGTGTTGATACCGGTCGAATTGAGAAGCATTACGGCACCATAATTCTCTTTAAAAGCAGTCAATACTTCATGCCAGTCATCAATCGTCTCTGGAAGCTCCAAATTTAGCTTATCCAGCCAATCCTTCCGTACTACCGACCCAATCCATGGATTTTCTCCCTCAATCCGCTCCATGTTGTAGCAGTTTACCTGATAGACCGCTCCCCTTCTTCCATCATCCAGCTTCGTCATCTTGTTGTACTCTGGATTAGAGGTAATAATCGCGATATAATTCGGCATATTTGCCTCTATGATATCGGTTAAATCCAGAAATACCCCATCCTCCAGACCAGCGGTAATACTGCCGGAATAATAGCCTCCGGCATTGCACAGCACATCTGGATAGTTCCCGGAAGCCATCATCAAGCCGAATTTTTCGCTTGCCTCATTCGAGCCTGCTGTCGTCCAGTTGATATGGACATTCGTCCGCTCCTCCATCACCTTTACAGCCCCTACCTCGTCCGGGCTGTCACAAACGGGACTGCTCCATGGAACCCAAACACTGATCTCTGCCTTTTCTGCAAGTGGGAAGGTAATCCCGCTCCCTGCCGCCTCACTATCTGCAGGCTCTCCATCCTGGCCTGCATCATCTGGAGTGGTATTTTCTCCATTTGTGTCACTTTTGTCTGTATTGCCTGTATCATTTTGGTTCTGCTCACTCTGATTATCCTGAGTACCAGAAGCATTCTCCTTATTTTTTTCCTGCTTTTTTCCACAGGCAGCAAATAAAGAAAGACACAATGCCAGACATAATGTCAGATAAAACACTTTTTTGACAGAATTTTCTGCTCGTTTCATCCTAAAATCCTCCTCTTGTTTGATATCCATAGCCTTTTTTCTTCTCTTCTGCTAGGAATTTACTTTTTACAGGCTTCATTTTAGCAAAACTTCACAATAATTTCTCTGTCTTAGCTTCCCTACTATACTGTCGAAATGTTCGGAATGCCTGAAGTATCCGTTTCTGCCTCTCCTGGCAGCAAAATCAAACAGTAGCAATTCGACCATGTTTATGCTATGCTTATAAAATATTCAGAAAACACAAAGGGGGTATATTATGAGCGATTTAGCATATACTGATTCTATGATAAATGAGATTAGAGAGCCATTACTAAACGCCCGGCAAAAGGTCGCTACACACATCAATACAGAACTTCTGTCCACGTACTGGAATGTAGGGCGTATCATTGTTAAGCATGAGCAGAGTAGTAACGACAAATTTCGACTTCTCTCTATGAAAGATTGGCATGAAAAGGAAAATAAATAGAATAGCTGGCCGGGAATCATTATAGTTTTAATTCCTAGCCTGTTTTTATTATTACTTTATCCCATCTGCCGTATCTCATTTTTCAACATATTCAAGCAAATGATAAGAAAATTCCATGATTAAGAAGTCCTCTCTCTTTGTTCCTCTCTTGGCAGATGTCCAAAATACGCTTTATACGTCCGGTAAAAATAACTTTGATTAAAAAAACCACTTTGCTCTGCAATCGTTTGGACAGGAAGATTGGTCGTCTGCAGCAGTTCCTCTATCCTCTCTAATCGGAATTCATTCCGCAGCCGGACAAAGCTGATGCCCAAATGTTCTGTCAGCAGACTGCTGATCCGGCTTCCGCTGTACCCAAACTGAGCCGCCACCGACTCCCTCGTGCAATCTACGCAATGCTTTCTGATATAAGCAATCACGCGCGATATCTTGGAATCAGGCCGGTAATTATAGCCAGTCAGCTCCGGATGCTCCTCGCTAAACCGCCATAGCCTTGTAAACACGAGCCTTATGAGTTGATCAAACAGCGCTTCCGCGGCAATCCTTTCTGTATCATAATATTCTCCCAACAATTCCTCTACCGTTTCCTGTATTTTCGGTTCCTGACTGGTTTTACAAAACAAATAATTCATCTTTCCTGGCATATTATACATAGAGCTTGTCAGAAAGCGGGACAGCTCACATTCCCCCGGCAGGATTTTTTCTAATACAGTCAGCATGGCCGAGGGAAAGCAGACAAAATTTATCAGGATATCCTCCTCCCCCAGAACGTTGATATTATGCACGCAGCCTGGCTCCATCAGCAGCAGATCACCCGGCTTCATTTCGATTTCTTTTCCGTTTACCACATTGACGACTGTCCCGGAATAACAGTAATTGATCTCCAGAAAGGAATGCCTGTGCGGAAAACAGGCTCCGAACCTGGCATGTTTTTGTATCATCATCCATTTCTGGATTCCATTTTGCTGTGTCACCAAATCCCTGGAAAGTAGCACAAAAGGCTCCTCGTTCGGTTCCACCAAGGGAGTCTCTCCCAGCTTTCCGGTACTTCCAGACAGATAGCTTAAAACTGGAATCTGAGGGCTCAGTCTATTGGGAGCATATGGTTCATATATCTTTTCCGCCCACTGCTGGTAAGGCTCCCAAAGCTGATGCTGTTCTTTTCTGGTAAGCTGTTCCCAACCGACCTTTTCCTGATAATTCAACCAAAGCTGGTAATTGTTCCTTTCGTATTCCTCTATCGTCAACAGCTTCTTTTGCAGCTCCTCCTTTGTCATCCTGGCAGCCTCCTTTCTGGCTGTTCTTCTCTGGCAGCCTATCTGCTCTCCGGCAAATCCAACATCTGTTCTTTACACGACTGCCTCAATCAACGTTCTTTCTCCTATCACGATTTCCCGTACTCCGATGTTTTTTTGAAATTCCTTCTCTGTTTTTCCCAGTCCCCTTTTTAATGCCCGCAGAAATTCTTTTGCACTATCTTCTTCTCTCTTTCTTCTTTGTATTCATTATAACAGGAAATCCATCCCTTTGAAAAGGATAAATTCTGAAACAAAAAGCAGGTACAGAAAGCTTTCCTACTGCTCTCCATACCTGCCTTCTTTTGCCAGCGTCTCTTTTGCTAACGCTTCTTTACTGGCACTTCTTTACGCCAAGCGTCACCTGCTCGCCGTTGATGTTCCACTCCTTTGTATAGCCTTCTACCTCGCCGCAGACCAGTCTGTCGGCCATGACATCGCCAAGAATCGCCTTTTGGTTTGCTTTGAGGATCGCCGCTACCTTTTCGTTCCCGCTCTGGTAAACCATGATGTGATCCATCACCTCAAAGCCTGCGTCCTTTCTCATCGTCTGGATTTTGCTAATCAGCTCACGGACAAACCCTTCTTCTACCAGCTCTGGTGTCAGGTTCGTATCCAGCACCACGGTAATCCCATGATCGGAAGCAGACTCGTAACCCTCCATCTGAGCTGCCTCAATCAGCAGATCCTCGGTGGCCAGATCTTCCTCTGCGCCCTCTACCATTACCGTTGTTTTTCCGGTAGCGTTTAACTCCTCCATCACCTGGTTGCCGTCGAGCGTCCCCAGCACTTCACGCAAGGCAGTTAAGCGTTTGCCAAAGCGTTTGCCCAGTGTCTTTAGCTGCGGCTTGAAGCTGTAGGTCGTAAAGGCTCTTACGTCATCTGTGACTACCACCTCTTTGACATTCAGCTCGTCGGCAATGATATCCGTATAAAATTTTGACAGCAGACCCTGGTGTCCATCTGACAGCTCCGCCGTTTCCACACAATCTTCATTTGTGCCGTCCTGTCCAGCCTCAGCGAGCTTCACAAACATCCTGCCGATTGGCTGGCGGTTCTTGATATTGGCGGTATTACGGCAGGCACGCCCCAGAACAACGATTTCTAACACCTCTTCCATATGCTGCTCCAGCTCATGATCCATCCAGAACTCCTCTACCTGAGGGAAATCACACAAATGAATACTCTCTGGTGCCGAAGCGTCCAGCCCGCACACCAGGTTCTGATAGATTTCCTCTGTCATAAACGGAATCATCGGTGCAGCCACCTTGCTGATTGTCACCAGAGCGGTATAGAGCGTCATATAGGCATTGATTTTATCCTGCTCCATTCCCTTTGCCCAGAACCGGTCGCGGCAGCGTCTGACGTACCAGTTGCTCATATCGTCTACAAACTCCTGCAGCGCCCTAGCTGTCTCTGGAATCCGGTAATGCTCCAGATTTTCATCAACGGCCTGCACGGTAGACTGGAGCTTTGACAGCAGCCATTTATCCATCACCGCCAATTTCTCATAGTCAAGTGTATACTTCGTCGGGTCAAACTCGTCAATATTGGCATACAGCACATAAAACGCATACGTATTCCAGAGTGTTCCCATAAATTTCCGCTGTCCTTCTACTACCGCCTTGTCGTGGAAGCGATTCGGCAACCACGGCGCACTGTTGATATAAAAATACCAGCGAATCGCGTCGGCTCCATGGACATCCAACGCCTCAAACGGATCGACTGCATTTCCTTTGGATTTGCTCATCTTCTGTCCATTTTCATCCTGGACATGCCCCAGTACAATGACATTTTCATACGGCGCTTTGTTAAAGAGCAGTGTCGATTCTGCCAAAAGCGAATGAAACCACCCTCTTGTCTGATCGACCGCCTCGGAAATAAACTGCGCCGGGAACTGAGCCTCAAACAGCTCCTTGTTTTCAAACGGATAATGATGCTGCGCAAATGGCATCGCCCCAGAATCAAACCAGCAGTCGATAACCTCCGGGACACGATGCATGGTCTTTCCGCAATGCGGGCAGGTCATCGTCACGGTATCAATATATGGACGGTGCAACTCCAGCTTTTCTGCATCTGGGTTGCCGCTGCGCTCTGCCAGTTCTGCCCGGCTGCCGATAGATTCCTGGTGGCCACAGCCCTCACACTCCCAGATATTGAGCGGCGTCCCCCAATAACGGTTCCGGGAAATCGCCCAGTCCTGAATATTTTCCAGCCAGTTGCCAAAACGCCCCTTCCCAATAGAATCCGGAATCCAGTTGACGGTGTTGTTGTTGCGGATCAAATCATCCCGCACGGCCGTTTCCCGGATAAACCAGGATTCTCTTGCATAATAGATAAGCGGCGTATCGCAGCGCCAGCAATGCGGGTAATCATGCTCGAATTTCGGTGCGTCAAACAGCTTGCCCTCTGCATCCAAATCCTTTAGAACCTCCGGATCAGCCTTCTTTACAAACAGGCCTGCATACGGCGTTTCCTCTGTCATCTCACCCTTTTCATTGACGAACTGGACAAGCGGCAAATCATAGTCGCGTCCTACTCTGCCGTCGTCCTCACCAAAGGCCGGAGCAATATGGACAATTCCAGTACCATCTGACATCGTAACATAGCCGTCACAGACGACATAATGTGCTTTTTTGTGCTGTTTTTCTGCCTCTCTTGCGGTACACTCCCAGAGCGGTTCGTATTCCTTGTATTCCAAATCTTTACCAACGAAGGTTTCGAGAATTTCATAGGCTGGAGTAGATACTTTGTCCTCTCCGGCAGCTTGAGAATTTTCTTTTTGCCCTTGCCTGTCGGCCTGGCTTTGCGTCTCTACCAGCTTTCCCAGTACGGTATCTAATAACGCCTCGGCCATATAATAGGTATAGCCGTCTGCTGCCTTTACTTTACAATATGTCTCCTCTGGGTTCACGCAGAGAGCGGTATTGCTCGGCAGTGTCCAAGGCGTTGTCGTCCAAGCCAGGAAATAAGCGTCCTCTCCTACCACCTTAAAACGGACAATGGCCGAACGCTCCTTTACCGTCTTATAACCTTGTGCCACCTCCTGGGAGGACAGCGGAGTACCGCAGCGCGGGCAGTACGGCACGATTTTAAAGCCCTTGTAAAGCAGGCCTTTTTTCCAGATTTCCTTTAAGGCCCACCATTCAGATTCAATAAAATTGTCGTCATAGGTGACATATGGATGCTCCATATCCGCCCAGAAGCCGACCGTCCCGGAGAAATCCTCCCACATGCCCTTATACTTCCAGACACTTTCCTTACATTTGTCGATAAATGGCTCCAGTCCGTATTCCTCGATCTGGTCTTTGCCGTCTAAGCCTAACAGCTTTTCCACCTCGATTTCCACCGGAAGCCCGTGCGTATCCCAGCCGGCCTTCCGCGGCACCATATAGCCCTTCATCGTCCGGTAACGTGGAATCATGTCCTTGATGACACGCGTCAGCACATGGCCGATGTGCGGCTTGCCGTTGGCGGTCGGCGGACCGTCATAAAACGTATAGGTCGGGCCGCCCTCCCGGATCTTCATGCTTTTTTCAAAAATCTGATGGGATTTCCAAAATTCCTCTACTTCCTTTTCCCTCTCTACGAACTTCATGTCCGTAGGAACCTTTTTGTATAACATCTCCTCAACTCCTTATTTAAGTTTTTATTTTAAGTTCCGCATCTTCTCTTCATCGCCCTATACAGGGGAGAAAATTTCTGCCACAAAGAGACGTGTCAGAAATTTCTCCCAGGGCGATTCCGTTCCGATGCTGTTTTAAGTTCCGCATCTTCTCTTCATCGTCCTAGCTAGGGGAGAAAATTTCCACCGCAAAGAGACGCGTCGCAAATTTCTCCCGAACCGAGTTCTCCTCGGCTTGCGATTCCGTTTCGATGCTGTCTCTACACTACAACACCCCTCCATCCAAAAACAGGACGGAGGGGTGTAAAATTCCGTTATACCACCTATTTTCAAGCACTCGCCTTGGAAAGATTCCGTGGTTTCATGCGCGCTCCCGGTAACGGGGGAAGTCCGTCAATGCCTACTATCGGTGCCTGGAGAACGGCTCTGCTCTTGTCTGCTCTCTGCACCAGGTTCAGCCCTGCAGCTCAGAAGTGATTTTCCCTGTCTGTCTACTCCCGCCGGGCTTCCACTCTCCCTGGCTCGCTGTGCGTTTCCCCGGACAGGTACTCTCTTCGTCAACGCTTTTTCTAAATCTTGTCCAACATCATAGTATAGAATAGAGGAAATGTCAAGAGGGAAGAAAGAGCAAAATCAATTAGTTGCTGTTCCTTCTCCTCTCTATGCAGATGCAAAATACATATAAAAAAATACCATATAATCAACAGATATTTATCTTGACAAAACAGATAAAATACTATATTATGCAACTATAAAATAGTTGCAGGAGGATGTGATGGCTTATTAATGAGCAAATTTGAAAAGGCCAAAGAACGAATAAAACTAAAGCCTAACGATTATACTTATACAGAAGCTAAAGGTTTATTGTCTCAACTGGGATTTGTAGAATATCACAAAGGAAAAACATCCGGTTCAAGAGTTAAATTTTATCGAGAAAAAGATCAAAAGATTATTTTATTGCATAAACCACATCCTGATGATACTATGAAACCTGGAGCAGTAAAGGAGTTACTAGAGTTTCTATTGAATTTAGGAGAATTATAAAATGCTGAAAAATATATTAGAATATAAAGGCTATCATACAAAAATAGAATTTGATTCAGAAGAACTTGTACTTAGAGGAAAAATAGAAGGAATAAATGATCTCGTAAATTTTGAATGTGAAGATATAAAAGATGTAGAAAAAGAATTTCATGAAGCAGTGGAGGATTATTTGGCATTTTGTAAAGAAGTAGGAAAAAAACCAGATAAAGAATATAAAGGAACCTTTAACATACGCATAAGTCCAGAGCTGCATAAGCAATTAGCAAATATGGCAATGAAACAAGGAGACACATTAAATACTTCTGTAGAAAAAGCGATTCAAGAATATGTTTCGGAGAAACATAAATCCGAAAAGCAGTTGCAAAGTACGATCAAAATATTAGCAAAGGCATTAAAAACGGAATCAAAATATGAATATAGCAAAAAATTACTGAACCAGAATGATAAAATTATTCCATTTCATAGTAATGTAAAAATGACATATAGCGAGGAGATGATGAATTAATGATTTCTAATTTAATAGATTATTTTGAAGCGGAACAAGAATTTTATTTGGATAAAATTTTGTATAACAGAATTGATAAAAAGGAACAGGCAAACGAATATTCATTGAATTGTATTGATAATATTGAAGTTGCTGTAAATGAAAATATTGTAAAATTAACGATAACACGAGCCTTAAAATTTGATCCGGAAGAAATTTTTGAACTATCACTATCATACGGTGCAATCCTCAAAATAAAAAAAGAAAAAAAGGAGGAATATGATTGGGATAAAATCAATCTTGCAGAAGAATTTCGAGAAAATGGGGAATTTGTACTGGGAAATCTAATGAACAGAATATCATTACTAATTGCAGAAATCACGTCTTCTTTTGGTCAGATACCTCTTATATTACCGCCTACAATCGCATCTGAATAACAAAACCAGACATCCAGTAATTAGCATTTAATCTATTATTTATTGACCAGCGGGCTACACAAAAGAGATACCATAACTGCTTGTATCATTATGGTATCTCCAAATTTTCTATTTCAAATTCTTATCTTAAATCTCTCTGCTCTACCCCACATACCGATAATACCGCGCATACCAGCGACACCGCAATCAACAGCAACGGCACCACAAGATTCCCGGCCATAGAAAAATCTCCGACATTGGCCTGAGTCAGTAAAATCAACAGAAACGACGTAAGGATCGCCGCCTTGGAGGATTTCATTGCCAGGCCGACATATAACGCAATAAAGCCCATGGAAACCGTAATCCCTGATTTTACCACTGCCTGCAGCAAAAAGCCTATATCCGTCATAGTAAAATCAATCGGAAAGGCAGGCTCCAAAAACGATGCTCCAAGAAGCAAAACACCATACAAAAACAGCTTTGTTATAACCAATGCCGCCAGATTAAACAGCCAGACCGCAAGCATCTGGGCAACGAGGATTTTCTGCCGCTTGATCGGATACAAAAACATCAGCGCCATCGTCTTATTTTGATAGGCAGACACAAGAAAGGAAGCCAGCATCACTCCGGTAAACACAAGAAAGGATATACTCGTAAACATCTCTACCGTCGAAGAAAGCGTATGCTCTCCTTGTACTGCGTCCGGCATACCGGTATCCGGATCATTGGCGATCCCAAGATACGTAAAAGCAAACAGGAACATACCCAATACTGCCGCTAAAATCACCGCATTGCGGATATATTTTCCGATTTGGTTTTTTCTCCATTCCAGCCTAATCAGCTTCCACATAACGACTCCTCCCCTCTGTCTCCTTGGTCAGCTTTAAAAAATAATCCTCCAGGGACTCTGTTTTCCGCCGGATCGCCTTCACCTCTACTCCGTTTAAAATCAACGCTCTGGACAGCTCCTCCGGCAAAATCCGGCCGTCATATACCCGGATGCTTCCCTCTGCCTCCTGCCCTGTATCTCCCTTCCCCACGCTTTCCTTCCCTGCGGCTTCTTTCTCTGTACCCTCCCGTTCTGTATCCGACGTCATCACCTTAAAATTCATCAGCCCCAGCTTATCGCTTAATACATAGGCGGCTCGTTCGGTGTGCCGGACAGAAAGTTCGATATACTCCAGGTTCCGCTCTTCCAGTTCTCGTTTGCCGATTTCTGTCCGCAGACGGCCATGCTGAATCACGCCTATGGTATCTGCCATGCTTTCTACCTCGGAAAGAATATGGCTGGAAAGCAAAACGGTCATTCCATATTCGGTGCAAAGTCTCTTTAGAAGATCCCGAATTTGTTTGATGCCCGCCGGATCTAAACCGTTTGTCGGCTCATCCAATAGCAGCAGCTCCGGCCTGCTCAGAATCGCACGCGCTATTCCCAGCCGCTCCTTCATTCCCAGAGAGTATTCCCCTACCCGCTTTTTTGCCGCATTCATCAATCCCAGCAGCTCCAGCACCCTTGGAATACTGTCCGGCTCATAATACCCCATATATTCCCGGTGCAGCTCCAGATTTTCAAACCCGGTCAAATGCTCGTAAAAGGTCGGGAATTCCAGGATACATCCTATCCGCTTTAGCGGCTCATAGGATTTGGGTGTCACCACCTCTCCAAAAAGCTCTACGGTTCCGCTTGTTGGCTTCCAAAGATTCGTTAACAACCTTAAAACCGTCGTCTTCCCTGCGCCGTTCGGGCCAACAAAGCCATAGATTTCTCCCTTTTTTACATGCAGGTTTACATCCTTTACCAGCTCCTGTCCGCCGATGCTCTTTGTCAGCTGGTGTGTTTGTACGAGATATGTCATGTTCTCTCTCCCTTCCGGATGCCCCCTTTGTCAAGCGGATATCCGCAATCCGCTTCGCTACTTGCTCATAACCTCTAAGAGCATCCGCTTTTTTCTTCTCTCTTTCCTAAAACCTTCACCTGCATGATAACAATCCCGTTTTTCAAAACTCTTTCGCGATTCTTACAAATTTCTTTCGGAGCCTGAACTTAGACTAATGAATGTGTTGGCTATAAAAATCAACAAACTCTCCAAACAATTCCAAATCCAGGGAATGGCTCCATTTCTCTCTATCCAGGTTTTTGTGCATATAACCGGCTTTGTCCTGCGAAAACCGCTCCTTGTTTTCCGAAGCCTCATAATCATAATCCAACGTTTCCAGCCATTGGTCAAATTCCGCGTTAAACTCCTCTGTATAAGCTTCATCGTTAAAATAGCTATGCCCCTTATCTTCAAACGAAATAAAGCGGAACCGGGAATCGTCCTGGTACGTTTCATAATAAATTTTATAACCGTACTCGGCAGGAACCGTTTCGTCATCAAGGCTATGCAAAACCATCATAGCAGCATTGCTTTTGGCAAAGCCGTCCATCGCGGTATTCGTGGCATAGCTGCCATATTGAATTCTCTCATGCAGCTTTACAAACGGCAGTATCACATAGATACCGTTCCCCACCTGCTTTTTCCCCTCTGCTTCAAACATACCCGCAGAAGAATTAAAACCGGAACATGCTATCACTGCTTTTACTTCAGGATGGTAGGTAAGTACGCTGCAAACGCTGTAGCCGCCCCAGCTATGCCCGAACAAAACGATTGGCAGATCAGGAAAATTCCCGCTTTCCTCTACAAAAGAAATGGCGTAATCAAGATCTATCACTCCCTGCGGAAGCCCGCCGACCCCTTTCCCTTCGCTTTCATCATTTCCCGTAGCGTCATAGGCGAACACAAAATATCCATGATGGGCAAAATAATCCGCACAGCTCATATAAGAGTTATGCCCGCCCCCGCCAAAGCCATGCATTTTGATGACAGCTACGACCCTTATAAAGCCGCTTACGGCTCC
>CASCWU010000089.1 GCA_949155905.1 uncultured Lachnospiraceae bacterium | reverse complement strand
GTATGGATATTCAGCCCCGTCTGCTCTTTCACATACTCCTTTATCTTCTGGTAAACGACACGTTCCTTCGGTTTATAGCTGCTGATATTGGCATTTGGCTCCATTGTCACCTCAATTTTGGGTGTATCTTTTTTGAGGGTTAATTTGACAACCGTCTCTGCATGATACCCCCATCCAAACATATCCACAACCTGCACTCTCTCCACTCCATACCCGCCACCCGTCAGCACCTTTATATCTCTCCCAAGCGTCCCCGGATCGCATGACACATAGACCACCCGCTCTGGCCTGACCGACAAAATCGTCTCTAACAGCTTCTCATCGCACCCCTTCCGCGGCGGATCTATCACGATCACATCCGGTCTCTCCAGCCTTGGTGCAACCTCTTCTGCCGCTCCTACGGTAAAATACGCATTTTCTATCCCATTCAGCTTTGCATTGCGTCTGGCATCCTCCACTGCTGCCGGAACAATCTCTACTCCGTACACTGCCTTCGCCCTCTTTGCCAAAAACAGGCTGATTGTCCCAATTCCGCAATACAAATCCCAGACGACCTCTTGTCCGGTCAGGCCGGCATATTCCAAAGTTTTTCCGTATAATACTCTCGTCTGTACCGGATTTACCTGATAAAAAGAAAGTGGAGAAATTTGAAATTGCACCTCTCCGATAAAATCCCGAATATAAGGTTCTCCAAAAAGCGGAATCAATTCCTCCCCTAAAATCACATTTGTATTTTGTTGATTTACATTAAGACAAATGCTACAGACACCCTCTAGCTTAGTCAGCCTGCGGCAAAGCTCTTTCTGGTGCGGCAGTTCTCGCCCGTTGACCACCAGACAGATTCCGATTTCCCCTGTTGCAAAGCCCACACGGGTTAAAATATGACGTACCAGTCCCCTTCCGGACTCCTCCTCGTAAGCCGGAATCTGATATTCTTCCAAAAATTCCCGAATAATCTCTACAATCTGCTCGTTTACCTCCGCCTGGATATAGCAATGCGCTGCATCGATAATCGTATGCGTCCGCCCGGCATAAAACCCGATTGCCAGTCTCCTTCCTGCTTCCTTTTTTTCGGCATCTTCCCTCTCCATCCGATACCCCACCGGAAACTGTGCCTTATTCCGGTAATGCCATGGATGAGCCATTCCGCAGATTGGCTCCATAATTTCACGAACACCCTCGCCCAGTCCGCCGATACGAGCCAGACAGTCCGCCACCTTATGTTGCTTGTATTCTAACTGCTTTTCGTAGGAAAGATGCTGAAGCTGACATCCGCCGCATTGTCTGGCCACCGGACATCTCGGCTCTATTCGGTCGGGAGAGGGCTGCAGCAGTTCCTCCAGCCTCGCATATCCATACTGCTTTTTGACCTTTACAATGCGGGCGTGGATACGATCTCCCGGAACGGCATCCTTTACAAAAAGAGTATACCCTTCTACCTTGCCGATACCCTCTCCGGCAGCGCCAAGCGACTCTATCGTCAATGTGACACTATCGTTTTTCTTCCAGACACCTTGTGATTTCTCAGTCTCCTGTGTCTCTTCTTTTTGTGTTCTCTCTTTTTGCATTTCCGCTTTTTGTGTCCTCTTCCTCTGCACTTTTTCCTCGCTCTGCCTTTTTTGTCTCTTCTGGTTTTTCTGCCTCCTTCCTGCCTCTTGTTCCTGCCGCTTTATGTTCCTTTCCTGTCGTTCTATGTTCTTTTCCCTCCGTTCCATTCTCTGCCTCCGCTGCTCTCGCCGCTCTCCCTTTTTCTTTATATATCTCTCTCATTGCACCCGCTTACATATTCTGACTGCCTGTTCTATTCCATTATTCTCCAACCGTCTTACGGATATTAGATTCAAACCACCGATTATATCCTAACCACTCCGCCTTTGGATCGGCAGCGCCTAGCAGCTCTGTCATTGTCTGGAGCTTGGCATCGGTATTGTCTATCAAGCTTAATGCCAATGCTTCTAAAAGCGCCGGCTTTTTCGGCGAGCCGTATTCCAGCTCTCCATGATGGGAAAGAATACAATGCCGCAGCTCACTGGCCAGCTTTTCCGGGAAATCCGGAATCTGGCGGATACGGTCGCCTAACAGCTCTGCTCCCAGAAAAATATGCCCCAATAATTGCCCGTCGTCGGTATAATCATTGGCCGGAAACGGAGAAATCTCCTCTAATTTGCCGATGTCGTGAAAAGCAGCGGCTGTCAGCAATAAATCCCGATTGATCCGCGGATACTGCCTGGCATAAAAATCCGCTCCCCTTACGACACCAAGTGTATGCTCAAGCAAGCCGCCGATAAAGCTGTGATGTACGCTCTTCGCTGCAGAATGTCCCTTAAAGCGTTTGACAAAATCCGCATCCTCTTTGAAAAAGCCCTGCAGCAGCTTTTGCAGATATGGATTTTTAACCGTAGACAGCAACGTCATCAAATCCTGGTACATCGTTTCAATGTCCTTTGAGGACATCGGCATATAATCTGCTGGATTGTATTCCCCCTCCCGGCATTTCCGTACACGGGACAGATTGAGCTGGAGGGCAGACTGGAAACGCGTCACCTGACCGGATACATAGATATAATCCATCGTGCCAAATTCCTCAATTCCGCCAGAATAAATGTCCCATATTTTCGCGTCCACCACGCCGGTTTTATCCTGAAGCTGTACGGAAAAATACGGCTTATCCGCCTTTGTCCTCAGTTCATTTTTCACCTTACA
Source organism: uncultured Lachnospiraceae bacterium (assembly GCA_949155905.1). Classification (GTDB taxonomy): domain Bacteria; phylum Bacillota; class Clostridia; order Lachnospirales; family Lachnospiraceae; genus MGBC131033. The sequence continues at coordinate 12,486 of CASCWU010000089.1, read as the reverse complement.
AAAATAAATCCCTGCAATATTGTCCCCCTCACGGAATTCTTGTATAAATTTCATTTTTCTTTACTCTCCATTCGTTTTATTTATTTGGAATATCCTTCTGCCCTAATAAAATTTCATAATCGTTTGTTACAGCATCCTCCCGTACCATCCGGCAAACGCTCAATGTCACCTCATCTCCTGGCTTACGCTCCTGCAAATAGGCATTTAGTGCCAGCATGGTAAAAATCTGCTTGCCATCTGCCTGCAAAATAACGTCTCCTGTCCTTAGTCCTGCCTCAGCCGCCGGAGAGCCGTTCTTTACCTCTGCCACATAGACGCCGCCGGTGACAGAAAGCCGTTCTGCCAGGTTTTCCGTCAGGTCCATCCCTACCACGCCCAAATAGCTTCTTGGCGTCTGATTTAACAGCATTTCCAGCAAAGGATTGATTCTGGAAATCGACAGAGCTGTACAAAGTCCGGTATCCTCCTCCAGCTTTCGGGTAATGATACCGATGATCCGCCCCTCCATATTGACGATAATGCCCTCACCCTCCTTTGAAAGAAGCATATCTGTCTGAAACAATGCCAGCTTATTATCCGGTATATGCGCATAATTCTCCCGATTTGTCACCATCCCCACCAGCATCGAGCCCTGGAAGCCGTTCGGGTTGCCAAGCGCCATCACCGGCTCACCCACCTCCATCGAATAGGATTCTCCTAACGGAGCCGGCTGCAGCTCCTCCGATACCCGTTCCGGCAAATCAGAGCGCCGTACTGTTACTACCGCCAGCCCGATATCCGTATCCCCGTCCCGGAAGGAGGCAGACGCCGACACGCCTTGTTCAAAGGTAATTCGGATTTCGCTCGCTTTGTCAATCCGATCATAGTTTACTAAAATATAAACCAGCTTTTCATCTGCCGCCAGAATCAGCCCCGACGTCTCTGCCTCGGTTGCATAGGGATTCTGAAACCAGTCGATTCCGTTGGTAATATTTGTCACCTGTACTACAGACTTGCCCACTTCCTCTGCCATCTGACTGATTTCATGATACATATTTTTAAAATCAGACAAATCCCCCTCGATTCTTTGCTCCACAATAACGGGATCCTTCTGCCCCTCTGTTCCCGATCCTGTCTCTCCCGGAACATGTTCTGAAGAGCCCTCTAAAGAGTCAGAATTTCCCGGATTCATCGAATCCACGGACGGATCCCCGGTCGTCCCTCCTGGACTCGCCGAATCTCCGTGGGCAACATCCTCAGACGGATTCCCGCCGATTCCTCCCGGACTGGACGGATTCCCCGGGGCAGAGCCGCCCGGCTGATTCTGTCCCGGCGTTCCCTCTTGATTTTGGTTCATCCCGCCAGGCAGCCAGATTCCCTCTCCCGGCGTACCTCCTGAATCCGTTTTTCCAAGCCATTTGGATATCCATGGCGCAGAGGCATAAAATACCACGCAGGCTGTCAGTCCAAACACTGCTCCTAACAGGAGAGTGGTTCCCGTCATAGACAACAGCCGCTTCCATTTTTTCCGTTTGCTTGGCACTACCTTTTCCTGAATAAACTGATACTCACCCTTTTCCCTTTTGTTCTCATCTGTAAGCATAAGCCTCTCCTTTACGAACCCCTGCCGTTTTTCTCCCTCATGCTCGCATTCTGCTTGTTTAGCATTATACCATTTTGTAAACAGTTTCTCAAGGATTTCTTCTCGTTTTTCTGTTGTTCCTGTAATTTTTGCTTTCGCTTTTTGTGAAAATATGGTATGCTGATAACAGCTCCCCTTATGAAGCCAAACAGTAATAAGTGAATTATCAAGAAAGGTATGAGAACTATATGAATGAAAAAGCGCTCCATATTTTGGAGTTTGATAAAATGATTCAGAAGCTGGAGGATTTGGCGGCTTCCTCTATGGCAAAGGATTTATGCCGAAGATTAAAGCCCTCCTCTGATCTGACCAAAATCCGGGGCTGGCAGCAGGAAACGGCAGACGCTCTTTCCCGGATTCTGCAGTCTGGACGGCTTTCCTTTTCCGGTCTGGAGGATATCCGCCCTTCTATCATGCGTTTGCAGGTAGGCGGTATTTTAGGGATGGGCGAGCTATTGTCCATCAGCAAATGTCTGGACGTCACTCTGCGGGTAAAAAACTTTTCACAAAAGCGTTCCGATGAATTAGAACCAGACAGCCTGACCGAGCGGCTTTCCTTTCTGGAGCCAATGTCGCCGATCAACAACGAAATCAAGCGCTGTATCCTTTCCCCGGAGCTAATGGCAGACGACGCCAGCTCTGGCTTAAAATCCGTCCGCCGGGCGATTACCAACGCCAACAATAAAATCAAAGATCAGCTTAGCTCTATGGTCAATGAAGCTGCCGGGAAGGGACATCTGCAAAACAACATCGTCACCATGCGAAACGGCCGCTACTGCCTTCCGGTTAAGCAAGAACACCGGGGACAGATTCCTGGAATGATCCACGATCAGTCCTCCTCCGGCTCTACCGTTTTTATCGAACCGATGGCCGTTGTAAAGCTCAATAATGAGTTGGCGGAATTAGCGCTCCAGGAGCAAAAGGAAATCGAGAAGGTTCTCGCTGATTTGAGCAACCAGATCGGAGAGCATGTCGAGGAGCTGGTCTATAACTTAAAAACCCTGATCGAAGGCGATTTTATTTTTGCCAAGGCGGAGCTGGCCAAGCAAATGCAGGCCTCTTTGCCGATCTTTAATGAGGAACACCGCATTCGTATTAAGCGGGGACGTCATCCGCTCATCGATCCGAAAAAGGTCGTTCCGATTGACGTCCATCTGGGTCAGGATTTTAATCTGCTGGTTATCACCGGGCCAAATACCGGCGGAAAAACAGTCTCTTTAAAAACGGTTGGGCTTTTGACACTGATGGGGCAGGCAGGACTCCATATTCCGGCCTTTGACCAGTCAGAGCTGGGAGTTTTTGAGGAAGTGTTTGCGGACATCGGCGACGAGCAAAGCATCGAGCAAAGCCTGAGTACGTTTTCCTCCCACATGGTCAATACCGTGCATATTTTAGAAAAAGCCGATCAAAATTCTCTCGTTCTTTTTGATGAGCTGGGCGCCGGCACTGATCCGACCGAAGGAGCTGCTTTGGCTATGTCCATTCTTTCCTGGCTTCATGCCCTGGACGCACGGGTTATGGCGACAACGCACTACAGCGAATTAAAAATCTTTGCCCTGACGACTCCCGGCGTCTGCAACGCAAGCTGTGAATTCAGCCTGGAAACCCTGCAGCCGACCTATCGCCTGCTCATCGGTATTCCTGGCAAGAGCAATGCCTTTGCCATTTCCTCGAAGCTTGGCCTGCCGGATCATATTATCCAAGACGCCCAGACACGAATCGATACCAACGAGCAAAAATTTGAGGATGTGATTTCCGATCTGGAGGACAGCCGAAAGACCATGGAAGCAGAACAGGCACAGATTGCTGCCTACCGCGCCGAGGCGGAGCAGTTGAAAAAGGAACTGGAACAGCAGAAGGAAAAGCTGGCTGCCGGAAGAGAGCGGATTCTCGCTAATGCCAGAGAGGAGGCCGCCAGGGTACTCCAAGAGGCCAAGGATTATGCCGATGAAGCAATCAAAAAATTCCAGAAATGGGGAACTGCCGGAGACACCAGAGAAATGGAACAGGAACGGAATGAACTTCGGAACCGTTTAAAAGAGCATGACAAAAAAAGCGGGCTGGTTTCCCGTTCCAGCAATCAAAAGCTGGCCGCCGGAGATCTGCATATCGGAGATGCCGTACAGGTTCTTAGCTTAGGACTGCGCGGTACGGTCAGTACTCTGCCAAATGCCAAAGGAGAGCTGTTCGTCCAGATGGGGATTCTTCGCTCTCAGGTCAGCCTGTCCGATCTGGAGCTGATTGATGAACCAACGATTTCCGGTCCGTCGATCCAAAAAAGCGGCAGCGGTAAAATCAAGATGTCCAAAAGCATTTCTATCCATCCCGAACTAAACCTGATTGGAAAGACAACGGACGAGGCCGTGTATCTGTTAGACAAATATTTAGACGATGCCTATCTTGCCCATTTGCCGCAGGTTCGTATCATTCATGGACGCGGGACTGGAGCCCTGCGAAATGCCGTACATGCCAGACTGAAACGTACCAAATACGTCAAATCCTTCCGTATCGGGGAATTCGGAGAAGGCGACCACGGTGTGACGATTGTAGAATTTAAGGACTGACCGGCGGAACTAGAGCCTATAGAAAGGGGAGCTATCATGGTTTCAAAACAAAAAATTTTAATCGTAGATGACGACGAAAACATCGCCGAACTGATTTCCCTTTACTTGATCAAGGAGTGCTTTGATACCCGGACAGCAGCCGATGGTGAGGAGGCGCTTTCCCTGTTCCGGGAATACGGGCCGAATCTGATTCTGCTCGATCTGATGCTGCCGGGTATCGACGGCTATGAGGTCTGCCGGGAAATCCGCAAGACCTCCTCGGTGCCGATTATCATGCTTTCTGCCAAGGGAGAAATTTTTGATAAGGTACTGGGACTGGAATTAGGTGCAGATGATTATATGATCAAGCCTTTTGATTCCAAGGAGCTGGTTGCACGGGTAAAGGCTGTCCTGCGGCGTTTTACTCCAGCGCCTCCTCAGCCTGCGGATACTGAAAAGCCTGTCGGAGAATTTGTCGAATATCAAAATCTGCTGATCAACTTAACCAATTACTCTGTTTTGTATATGGGGGAGCAGATCGATATGCCGCCCAAGGAACTGGAACTCCTGTATTTTCTTGCCTCTCATCCAAACCAGGTCTTTACGAGAGAGCAGCTTTTAGATCATATCTGGGGCTATGAATATATCGGGGATACCCGCACTGTAGACGTCCATATCAAGCGCCTCCGGGAAAAAATCAAGGATCAGGATGCCTGGCGGCTGGCCACTGTCTGGGGAATCGGCTACAAATTTGACACCCATAAAAATTAACATCACGCTGGAAAAAACGGGGGATTTTTATGAGACCGACGCTTCTGTTTAAATTTACGATCTGCTATTTTATTATCCTGCTTAGTTCTCTTTTGATTATGAACACCTATGGAGTAAGGAAAATCGAAAGCCTGATGATAAAAAACAAGCTGGAGGCGCTGCAGCAGGAGGCCTCTGTGATTTCCAGCGGCTATATGGAAAGCTATTACCGCGGAACCATGAGCTTGGTCAACCTGTCCTCCCAGCTCAAGACCATTGACACCTTTGCAGATGCCCGGATCTGGATCGTAAACCGAGAGCGTTATATCATTTCTGATACCCGTAACACTGACTCCAAAAGGCCTCGTTTGAGCGAAGAGTTTCTCCGCCAGGATTTTAGCCTGCATACCCAGATTCCAAATCTAGTGGAGGAAGAAGCGCTTTGTGTCATCCACCCGGTCAATCTGAACTTTGAGCTAAAGGGCTATATTGTCCTGCTCTCTCCGGTCAGCAGCATCAAGGCTCCGAGCTATTATTATGTAGATATCCTGACGGCCTGCCTGCTGCTGATTTCGGTTGTCTTTTTGCTTGTCATGTTTTATCTGTACTATATCTCGATTGTACCGCTGCGCCAGACCATCAAGGCTGCCCGAGAATATGCAGACGGACATCTGGACTACAAAATGAAAGACCGGCGCAGGCATGACGAGTTTCGGGATCTGGGCGATACAATTGAGTTTATGGCCAGCGAGCTTAACCGAATGGAGGAATACCAGCGAAAATTGATTGCCAATATTTCCCATGACTTTCGTTCTCCCCTGACCTCGATCAAGGGCTATGCCGAAGCGATTATGGACGGCACGATTCCGCAGGAGCTATATGAAAAATATTTGCGGATCATCTGCTTTGAAACAGAACGCCTGACGAAACTTACTTCGGAGCTAATCGAACTGAACAACTTTGACAATAGCCATGCAATGCTTGATATTACGACCTTTGATATCAACCAGATTATCAAACAGACCGCCGCCAGCTTTGAAGGCACCTGCCGCAGCAAGCGGATTACACTGAATCTGACCTTTTCCGACCACCATTCTCTCGTAGACGCCGATATGGGAAAAATTCAGCAGGTACTCTATAACCTGATTGACAATGCCATCAAATTCAGCCATCACGATTCTTCGATTGATGTTTTTTCTTATGAAAAGGGAACGAAGGTCTTTATCTCTGTCAAGGATCATGGCACCGGAATCCCAAAAGAGAGCATCAAACGTATCTGGGAACGCTTTTACAAGCTTGATACCTCTCGCGGCAAGGACAAAAAAGGGACAGGTCTTGGCCTGTCCATCGTCAAAGAAATTATCAATACACATGGAGAAAATATCAACGTCATCAGTACAGAAGGCGTCGGAACCGAGTTTATTTTTACTCTTCCGCAACACCAGGAGGAATTTTAAGATCTGCTCCAGTGCAGGCGATGCAGCTTCCCCTCCAGATTCATTTTAGAAAAACCCTGCTGCCGCAGAGCCTCATAGACTACGATAGCAACAGAATTAGACAGATTCAGGGAACGAATCTCTCCTATCATCGGAATCCGAATCGCCGTTTCTTCATATTCTACCAAAATTTCCTCCGGAATCCCTGCACTTTCCCTGCCGAACATGATATAGCAGTCCGGCTCATATGATACCTCGGAATATACCTGCCTCGCTTTCGTCGTCGCCATATAAATCGGCAGCTTTCCCTCTGCCTCCCCGGAGCGACCGTCCGTCTGCCTGGACTTCCTCCGAACGGCGGGATTCCGCCAAAGAAAATCCTCCCAATTCCGATAGACTGTCACATCCAAATCCTTCCAGTAATCCAGACCCGCACGGCGTACTGCTTTCTCATCTATCTGAAAGCCAAGCGGTTCAATCAGATGGAGTCTGCTCCCAGTTGCGACACAGGTTCTGCCGATATTTCCGGTATTCGCCGGAATCTCCGGTTCATACAATACTACATTTAAGGCCATCGCTCTTCTCCTTCTCTACCATGCACTTGGTTCGCTTTCGTATGAAACGATCCTTCTAACGGTACGGCTCGAGATAACGCCGTTCCTCATGAAAGCAGACGACTCGATCCCGTCCCTCCTGTATGGTTCCGGCAACGGCAGCCGGAAGCCCTTCCTGTCGCAGACGTTCTGCCAGCTCGTTCCCCTGCTCTGTCACTGCCAGGAAAACACCTCCCGAAGCAAGCTGATAAGGATTTTCGAGGAAAAAATCCGTCACTTCAATCGTCTCCTGGCGAATCGGGAGCTCAGAAAGAAAAATCTCCATCCCACAGCCGACACGCTCTCCTAACTGCCACAATGCGTCCAGTATACCGTCCTCTCCGGCAGCATACATTGCAGTTGCTCCATATTCCAACGCCAGCCTTTGCTCCAGCTTAGGCAGCTGCCCTCCGTCATACTGCTCCGTTTTTCGGATAAAATGCAGCGGGAAGCGGTTCTTTGCCGCTTCCTGCTTTTCCCTAAGCAATCTCTGTGTTCCCTCCATCCCGATCCAGCCGGTTATCACAATGGCCTGACCCGGTGAAGCCGTCTGTCCTTTTTGTGCCGGCAGCTTCGATTTCATGGATTGCTCTGGCTGTTTTTCCAATAACATGCAGTTCTTCCCGACCACTGTCACCTGCAGCAAGAGCTTTTGCACCGCACTGCAGATACAAGGCTCTATCTGTATCAGCTCCAATCCATATGCAGCGCATTCCTGATCCAAGGCATGAACCCTAAGACGCAGCGTCTGCTCCGGTGTCCCCTCCGGCAGCAGCAGCACAGCCGTAATTCCCACCGGATCGCAGCCGGCAGCCAGCGCCTGGCGCAGCAAGGGCAGCAGCCCGTCTCTTTCTTTGATTGACGCTGAAAGCAGCACATATTCCTCTTTGTCTGCTGAAAACACTCTGCCATAAGGACTGCCGCTTTTCATCGGAACCACATCCTGGCGTCTGTGATGGAGCTGTTTTAAAACGGAACGCTTCCATACGGTCTCCGGCAGCCTTTTTGCCTGTAATTCCATAAGCTATTCCCCCTTTACCGACGAAAGTTCTTCTTTATTCCGACTCGGAATCTTCCTGGTTCTCACCCTCTGTTAAGGTGTCGTTCTCCCCTGTATTTTCCTCATCCTCAGGCAGTTCCTCCTCAGACGGAATTTCAATCGGTGGGTTCTCCTCCTCCGGATCGCTTATGGTATCATCCTTTTTGTCATCATTATTTTCTTTGTCGGTCGTATCCGGCTTATCATTTTTGTCTTTATCTTCATCATTCTTATCCTTATCATTCTTATCTTTATCGTTTTTATCTTTGTCTTTGTCGTTCTTATCTTTGTCTTTATCGTTCTTATCTTTGTCGTTCTTGTCCTTCTCGTCTTTGTCTTTATCTTTGTCTTTATCTTTCTCGTCCTCTTCTTCCTTTGTCCCCTTTGTTACATACCTCGGAGACGCATTATAATAGCTGGAATTTACCAGTTCGCGGCTTACCAGCTTATCATTTTCATAAGTCAGCTTGTAAAGCTCTGCCGAATAGCCTGTAAATGCGTTCTGCGTCACCTCCTCGTAAGAGGTTGGCTTGGTCGGATCTTCCTTTACTACATCCTCGCCCGGCTGCCTTACCGCCGTTGTCTTAGATTCAAACTCGATCCTACGATTCTTGACATCACGGGTTTCACAGCCATAAATATTAAATGTAATTCTCCCGCCTCCGGCGATTCCCTCTACGTAAATCGGCAAATCCAGATTGTTCCGGAACTTCAGATCCTTGTAATCGCCTGCAATCGCCGCATCTCTTGACAATGGAACATAATTGACTGTCATAGAATGGTTTTTCCGCTCTACGACCTCTAATTCCGCATATAGGACGGCATTATAAAGTGTCGTAGAAACCTGGCAGATTCCGCCTCCGATGCTGTCCACCACCTCACCGGCTACATAGGCGCCACCCAGTCCATAACCGTTTTCTATTGTATAAGGACGCAGCTTTTCATCCACTGACAGCACATCACCCGGATAAAGGATACTGCCGTTTACCAGCCTGGCACCATTTTCCACATTCTGAGAACGTCCTGCATTGGCGGAATAATACTCTGTTGTATAGCTGCCCAAAATAGTATCAATCTTTTTCAGATCCTCCTCGGTATACTGCGGCCTGTCTTCTTCTACCGCCAGCTCTAACTGAATCGGATCGGTCTTATTCCACTGCCCAATAGCAGCCTGAAGCTGGCTTATATTCCCCTCTACGTCTACCTTACGGCCATTTACATGAGGAGTCACGATAAACTTTCCATTCTTTCGTTCCAGCTCTGCATTCTTTCCTTCTACACTGTATTTTTCCTGCAGGCCTTCCACATAAGTACGAATTGCCGCATCGTCTATCGTAAACGTCATCTCAAACTGCATCGTCTCTTCTTCTACGTCTTTGATATCCTTGTAGCGCTGAATCAGATTCCCTGTCTTTCCTACTGCTGCCGCCTCCTGGATAAACGTATGACTGTCCGCCTGAAAGCCCAGCTCCCCCAAGGTAGTCGTTTCCTTCTGCCCGTCAATCGAAAAAGAAACGGTGGTTGCCTTTAAGCCATCTACATACTCGTTTAAGGTCTGTTCTGCTTCCTGCTCTGTCATACCGCCCAGCGGGATTGCATTGACATAAACCCCGTCGCAGATCGTTCCGTCCATTGCGCCGTTTAAGGCATATACGGTAATCCCCAGACCACAGGTAATCGCCGCCAGGCATATAATTACTCCCAGTAACATTCTCATTCTTTTCTTTTTCATGTATATCCTCCATTCCGTCTCTTTTCTCAGGCCGTTCACCCAAGAACCGCTTTAAAACTTCATTTGACATTTTGCCGTTTCCTGTATATGCTATAGGAGGCGGCAGATTATGGTATGGCCATATATATAATCAATCATCCGATTATCAGCTTATGGCCCCCAAAACTATCGGGAGTATCATAGCTGCAATCAAAATAATGATGATTGCTGTTGATATCTTCTTTTGTGTCTTTTTGCTGTTCCAATTCATATTTTACATTCCTTTCTGAAAGGTGGTGCTACAATGCCTCTGATTTTTTTACTGACGGTCCTCTTAATCCTTTGGATACGCCATGCTGGAAAGCAGGCCGACAAGCAATCCGGACAGACCTCCGCAGAATTCTGGCAGCAGGAGCAGGAAGCAAACTTTACCCGCCGTGCGGATATCAGCGACCTTCCTTATATCAAAATCCCGGATACGCTGCTTAGCCTCTCTGCAGATGCACTCCCGCTGCTCCCTGCCGGATCACCGGAGCAGGAAGAGCTTACCTCTCTGTCCGATCAGCTAAGGGAGCTGTCTGAAGCCTCTATCCTAAACCTGACCGGGATATCAAATACGCAGCTAAAGCTCCGCTATGGGTTTGCCAACCTGGATACCCTCGTGCAATGTGATGAAAATTTTACCAGGCTTTGTCAGGTTCTAAACCGGATGGGCCGTCTCTTAAAGGATTTTCAGCTAGAGCAGGAGGCCATTCAAGTCCTTTCGTATTCGGTCGAATGCGGAAGCGATATCCAGGAAACCTATCTGCTGCTCGCCGATCTGTACCAAAAGGCCGGAAAGGAAGAGGCTATCTCCGAGCTTCTGGAATCTGTCAGTCATTTTGACGGACTCCGACGTGCTACCCTTGAGAACGCCCTGCTGACCTACCGTAATCCCGAATAATCCGATCAATGATCCGGGAAGCCTCGCTTTTTGTCACTTCCCCTTTGGATACTCGTTGAAGAGGAATGCCCTCCAGGGACACATCACATCCTATTTTATGATATTTTATCAGATCATTCAAGTAGTTTTTTTGAGAAGTTGTCATAGGCTCTGTTTTCTTTACCTGATAATAGAGCGGAGCCTCCTTTGCTTCTCCAAACAGTTCTCGGAAACGCTCATACAGCAGCGCTGCTGATCGGGCGTCGTCTAAGGCTCGGTGAGAGGTCCCGCTGTCAATCTGATAATACGTACAAAGCGCCTCTAGCGTCCGGCTCGGCAGTTCTTTCAGGTATTTTTTGGCTATTGCCAGGGTATCAATTCCCTGCCGCTCATAGTTCTTCTTCCTTCTGCTACAGGCGGTTTTGATAAAACTGTAATCAAAGGGCAGGTTATGCCCGAGCAAAATACTGTCTCCGGTATATTCTAAAAAAGCGCTCAGCGCAATCTCTTCTTTTGGTGCATCCGCCAGCATTTCCTCCTGAATCCCGGTCAACTCTACAATTCGCTCCGGCAGGCTCCTTTCCGGATTGATAAGGGTCGTAAAGCTATCTACTTCCTTTCCGTCCCGAAAACGTACTGCCGCCAGTTCAATCATCCTTTCTTTGGCAGGACTTAGCCCGGTCGTCTCTACATCTATTGCTATATATTCTCTCATCGTACCGCCCTTCGCTCTCTCGCCTGATAATCCTTACATAGCTCCTTTAAAAAGCATTCCTCACATCTCGGATTGCGCGCCGTGCAAATCGTCCTCCCCAAACGAATGATATGAATATTCCATAAAATCCAAAAATCCTCTGGCAATACCTTCATCAGATCGTATTCCACCTTAACCGGATCGGTTTCTTTGGTTACGCCAAGCTTTTTAGAAATCCGCTTTACATGCGTGTCTACTACAATACTGGGCTGATGAAAAATATTCCCCCGGATGACATTCGCCGTCTTACGCCCTACCCCAGCCAGCTTCGTCAAGGAATCCAAATCGGACGGCACCTCACCCTGATGCTCCTCCACTAGAGCCTTGGCGCAGGCAATGATATTTTTCGCCTTATTGTGGTAAAAGCCTGTCGAATGAATGTCCTTTTCCAGTTCTTTTAAATCCGCCGCAGCAAAGCTTTCCAGATTGGGATACTTCACAAACAGATCCTTCGTTACGATATTTACCCTTGCATCCGTGCATTGAGCGCTCAGTATCGTCGCAATCAAAAGCTGCCAGGCGTTCTTATGGGTCAGATAACACGTATATTCTGTTCCATATTCCCGCTTGAGGCATTCCAGAATCTGATCGATCCGCTCTCGTTCCTTTTTTGTCATCCGTTTCATATATAAAATCCTTTCTGTGTATCCCAGGCGGAAGCCCACTGATCGTTTCACAATGTTCTTCTGTGTCAACATTATACCATGTTCCTTTGACAGTTTCAATACTTTTTCGCAAAAAATCAGAACACAAGTTCTTTTTTGCTACCCTGACAACCTAAAGAAACAGTATGAGTACGGAGCGCGCGGGGATCAAAAAAATCCAGAATGAGATATCCTGGATTTTTTAAGCACGAGACGGGATTCGAACCCGCGACCCTCGCCTTGGCAAGGCGATACTCCACCACTGAGCCACTCGTGCATATTAACTTTGAACTGTAAAGCTTATCAAACACGGATGAATACCCCCGCAAGCGGGTGAACTCACCAAAAGCGGGTGATGGGAATCGAACCCACGTGTCTAGCTTGGAAGGCTAGTGTTCTACCATTGAACTACACCCGCACAATGCCCAGAACCGGAATCGAACCAGTGACACGAGGATTTTCAGTCCTCTGCT
>CASCWU010000088.1 GCA_949155905.1 uncultured Lachnospiraceae bacterium | reverse complement strand
TGTCAGCGTTGATGATAAGTTAGTTTCTATACTTCCTTATCACTGTAAACATCAGCCTTGACGGGGTTTCCGTAAGTAAAATATAATCGGCCTCAGTCAAGGAAAGGGGTTCGATTTTTTCATAATCCGTTTGACACTACCTTGTTAAAATGTCTTCCCAGAATCTTACAGACACATCTTTTTGCATCTCTCCATAGCAATCTTTTTGCCTATAAGATTCCGAGAAATTGTCTTAATACACTTTTGTGTCCGAAGCCGTTATATTCTCCGTCTTTCCATCCTTTGTTGTTGCAGTTCCATTAAAGCTCAACTGATAAATTCCAGAAGAAGAAACCGTTGCCGTCTTCGTCACTCCCAGATTTCTTCCGCCTGTCAGATACCAGGATGCAATCTGCTCTACTGTTCCGTCTGTCTTTACCAACGTCAACTCTAATGTCCCTGCAATACTTGATACATTTGACATTCCTTCTACGCTTACTTCACAGGTTGCACTTTTCCCGAAAATACCCAGGCTTGCTGTTGCTTTACGAACCGTCACCCACCTTGGCGAAACAACATTTTCCGTCTTTGGCAACGCTGCATGAACCTGAACTGCTCTGCTATTAGAAAGGAATCCCCCAAAAAGGAAACATACTGCAAGGATACCTGCCACTAATTTTTTAGCCTTCATCACCTTCACCTCCTTCCTTCTGTTTTTTCTACACTATCTGCTATCTCTATAAACTCTTCCAAAGTAAATTTCCCGCCTAAATCAAAATAACATCCGTTCTGATTCTGCCATACAAAGCTACTTAAAAACTCCTCGTCCTGTGACTCGTAAAATTCTGCCCATTCCCCTTGATACATTACTTCATAACGTTCGGTATTTTCTGTATTCAATGATATCCCCGCATAACGCATATTCGTACACCCAAAATAAAGTTCTCTTAACTCTTCTCCCTCTACATTATCATAGCGAATTGTCACCCCAGATAATTCTCCCTCCCAACGGTACGCCTCCACAAACCCTTCCGGAAAAACCAGATCACCTCTGCCCGCACCTCCTCATTCGCCAGCAGCAACGCCCCAGCGCCAACTACGGCCAACAGAAAAAAGCAGGCAGCTTTCCGGATGATTTTCCTGACCGCCTCCCTTCTCCGGCTCCAGCAAAACAGCTCTTCCATCCGTTTCTGGAACTGCTCTGATTTAGAAACCGGGTCTGGCGGCGCCTGGGACAATGTCCATTCCCATTCCAACCCTGCATACAGTTCCGCCAGTCCGTCATAAATAACCTTCTCCCGTTTTGTACCCATCTTTTTCCATCCTTTCTCTAAGCTTACCCCGTGTCCGGTAAAGCTGCTGGTTGACCGTCCGAATCGGCAGTCCCAGCTTCTTTGCAATCTCCTGCGGTTTAAAGCCTGCGTAATGGCACATCAGAAAAATCCGTCGGCTTTGCTTCGGAAGCTCCTTGACATACTCCATTAGCTTCTCCACCGCCTCCTGCTGAAGACAATGCTCCTCCAGCCCGCCCTTCCTTTCATAAAGCTCCTGCGCCCTTTCCGTCCAGTGAAACGACTGCATATTTTCGCCTGATGCGTCTTTACTCTCTCCCGTCCACGAAAACGGCATCCCGTCCAGGCAGGCAACTTCCCGCCCTTCTTTTCTCTGCCAGTCAATGATCCGGTTTTGTAAAATCCTCACCATCAGACGGTGTATCTCCTGTTCCTTTAGGTGTTCGTATCGGTGCAGATTTTGTGCCAGCTTTAAAAAGCAGTCCGCCACCATATCCTCTGCCAACGTATCATCCTTTAGCTTGACCCTGGCATACCGCAGCAAATCGTCCCCTTCCCGCAGGTAGATTTCCTCTAATGTCTGTTTCTCCTTTGGCGACTTTAAGATCGCCAGACAAGCCAGTACCATCTCTGCCCTCCCTCTTTATGTCCTGTATTTTATGTTCTATTTGTCCTGTATCCTGTCACTCCCGTCTGATATTCCTGCTCGACACAGACTTCCGTCTTCACGTCTCTACGTAGAAATTTCCCCTCTACTTATATTAACGGGCGAGTGAACCTTTTTACTACCTCTTTTTCCAAACTTTTTCATTAAATTGTCAACTTTTTTTGTTATATAGTTGACATTTATTCTCGCCTGGTCTATTCTATATCCGATAAGGTATGACTCCCGTCTCGGCAGACGGTGAGCAACCTGCTTGTATCCATGGCAGAATTCTATCCGCTATTTGTCCATAAGAAAGGAGCTTTCAGCCTTATGAATACCAAACAGGACATTCTGGCCATTCTGGAAGCCCATCAGGGAGAGAGCGTCTCCGGGGAGCAGATTGCCAGAGAGCTGCATATCACCAGGAGCGCCGTCTGGAAGGGAGTCCGGGCGTTGAAAGAGGAAGGCTGCCCGATTACCGCCGGCACCAATCGAGGCTATCTGCTCGCCGCCGACAGCGACATTTTCTCCCCAGGCAGCGTTACTACCCGTCTGCATGGCTCTGCCGCCAGGCTGCAGGTAGAAATCCGTCCAGAGGTTACTTCTACAAATACCGTTTTAAAGGAGGAAGCCCGTCTGGGGGCGCCGGACGGCAAGGTGCTAATCGCCCTGCGGCAGAGCGCCGGAAAGGGACGGATGGGGCGCAGCTTTTATTCCCCGCAGGATACCGGACTGTATATGAGCCTTTTGCTGCGCCCGAAGCTTACGCTCGCACACTCTACTCTCCTGACTACAGTCGCAGCAGTTGCCGTCGCACAGGCAGTAGACGACGTTTTGGGCATAGCGCCGCCAAAACCGGAGCCAAAATCGGAGAGTTTCGGTACAGACTCCCCACAGATGGAACATTCCGGCCAGGCAGCTATCAAATGGGTAAACGATGTTTATTTTCATGGGAAAAAAATATGTGGAATTTTAACAGAAGCCGCCGCTGACTTTGAAAGCGGCACCTTAGAATATGCCGTTGTCGGTATTGGTATTAACCTGACCGATCCGACAGATGGCTTCCCGGAAGAAATACGGCATGTCGCAGGCTCTTTATATGGTAGACAGCCCGCTCCAAAGGGCATCCGCCCTGCTTTAGCCGCTGCAGTTTTAAATTATTTTATGAGATATTATGAACGCTTACCAGAAACTGCGTTTTTAACCGAATACCGGAGACGATCCTTTTTGCTGGGACAGGATATCTATGTCCTTGGCGGCCTGCTGCCGGACGGCAGCCACCAGTCTGCCCCGCGCCTGGCTCATGCAGACCGCATCGACGAGCAGCTTAGACTTGTAGTTACGTACCAGGATGGTACGACCGAAGCACTTTCTTCTGGGGAAGTCAGTACACGACTGGTCTCCCAAAAGCTTTAACTATATTTATCACAAGGAGGATCTTACCATGAATCATGTCCCAAACACCACCCAACACACCGCATCCCGGCTTCAGCCGAAAACCATCGTCCTAACCGGTATGATGGCGGCCATTCTCGCTGTTCTGTCGCAGATTTCCATTCCGCTTCCAAGCGGGGTTCCGATCACAATGCAGACCTTTGCCGTTGCTTTAGCTGGATTTACTCTGGGCGCCTGGCAGGGGAGCGCCTCTGTCTTGATTTATCTGCTGCTCGGACTGATTGGCGTCCCTGTCTTTGCAGGCTTTAGCGGCGGCCCCGGCAGCTTTGTCGGCCTGGCCGGAGGCTTCTTATATGGCTTCCTTCCAATGGCGCTTCTCTGCGGTCTTGGCTGCCACACCCGAAAGCCTTTTGCTGCCTTGATTTTCGGCCTGTTTGGATTAGCACTTTGCCATTTGTTCGGAGTGTTACAATTCGCCCTCCTTTCCGGCCATTCCTTTGGACTTGCCTTTTTACAGGTATCCGTGCCATATTTAGGGAAGGATGTGCTTTCTATTATCGCTGCCTTTCCGGTCAGCTTAGCCATACGAAGAGGCCTTCAGAGGTGATACCCGCCTGTCGATTACTGCTCCTGTAAGAGAAGCGCAAAGCTCTTACAGGAGTTTTTTCTTTCATCGGATTTTCATTCTTTTATCACAAAACATAAATCCTCCTGCATATAATGTCGAATTTTATATTGTGATTATATTCACAATACTCATTCGCTAGTTTTTTGGTCATAATCTATTATAATATTGGCTGTTATCCTGATTTTTCTACACAGCTAAAAACCATTAGCAAAAACCATTGGAAAGGAGCTTACTTATGATTGATTATTCACCTTTATGGAAAACCATGAAAGAAAAGGACATTTCACAATACCAGCTATTAAAAGGCGGCATTGACAACAAAACCCTGGACGTCCTAAAGCACAATGGGAATATTACCGTTCTTACCCTGGAAAAAATCTGCAAAATCTGCGACTGCACACCGAATGAAGTCCTCTGCTTTATAGACGATCCGGAGGAAACGCAGTCAACTACAAAAGCGGCATCAGACGGAAAGATTGCGTCAAAGCCAAAGAGCAAATCCAGGGCAAAATCAAAAGCAACTCAATAACGAATTTTGCACCAAAAGCATAGAAACTCCTTTCTAATTATGTTATACTGTCCAAAGACACCTGCAAAACAGGCACTGTTTCATCATAAAGAAGGGAGTTTTTATTATGCGTATTCTTATCATCCGGCACGGCGATCCGGACTACGAGCATGATTCTCTGACGGAAAAGGGTTGGCGGGAGGCCGCTCTTTTGGCAGACAAGCTGGAAAAAGAGGCAATAAACTACATCTATGTCTCTCCACTAGGCCGGGCGAAGGCCACTGCTTCTTTGACACTGGAGCGAAAACAAAAAACGGCAGAAGAACGGGATTGGCTGCGGGAGTTTCATGCCCCCATAAAACGCCCGGATGCACCGGAGCGAACGCATGTCACCTGGGATTGGCTGCCGGAGGACTGGACTGCAATCCCGGAGTTTTATGACTCCCTGCACTGGACCGAGCCAGCCGTTATGCAGAGTGCCGGAGTAAGGGAGGAATATCAGCGTGTCACCGCTAGGTTTGACGCCCTGCTGGCAGAGCATGGCTATGTACGGGATGGAAACCTGTACCGGGCAGAACGGCGGAACCGGGACACGATTGCCCTATTCTGCCATTTCGGCGTGGAATGCGTCCTGTTAAGCCATCTGATGAACGTTTCCCCGATGATACTCTGGCATCATTTTTGTGCTGCGCCTAGCTCTGTCACTACCGTTTACAGTGAGGAACGGCGGGAAGGAACGGTCAGCTTTCGCATCAGCAGCTTCGGCGATACATCCCATCTGTATGCTGGAGGAGAGCCAGTCTCCTCCCAGGCACGATTCTGTGAGACGTGGGACTGTGAGGAGGAACGGCACGACTAAAAAAGTCCAGACTCATTTTTTTGCATTTATACAAGAAAATGGGAATTCTTTGTATAAGTCGTACATATCTACTTTTTCTTTTCTATGATACACTGAATGCAAAAACAAGGAGGATACTGTTATGGCTCTATTACGACTCAATTACCTAAGCCGCGCCCTCTCCATGCAGACGGACGTGGAAGTCATCCTGCCGGAATCGCCAGGCAATTCCCTGGCGAAAGGCATCTGCGATGACAAATATCCGGTTCTCTGGCTGCTGCACGGAGGCGGCGGAGATCACACGGAATGGCAGCGCAACACCTCTATCGAGCGTTATGCCAACAAAGCGGGGCTGGCTGTTGTTATGCCTGGTGTAGATACATCCGGCTATATGGATATGAAGCGGGGCGGCTACCGTTATTTTACCTATATCAGTGAGGATCTACCGTCCTTCCTGCAAAGCATTCTGCCGCTTTCCGATAAAAGAGAGGACAACTTTGTCGCCGGACTTTCCATGGGCGGCTATGGTGCGCTCAAATGGATGCTCCGCCAGCCGGACAGATTCGCAGCAGCGGCCTCCCTCTCCGGGGCGGTCGATATTGTGTCTATTTTAAAGGAACAGGAACAGCAAAACAGCCCTATGAGCGCCGCCTTTGCGCCTGCCTACGGCAGCGCGGCAGAAATCGAAGGCACCGAGGATGATGTCATGTATCTGTTTGAACGCCGGATGGCAGAGAGTACAAAGCTGCCGAAGCTTTATCTGGCTATCGGCCAGGAGGATTTCGGCTACGTCGGCCATACAGCTTCCGTAGAGCGGCTCCGTCAGCTTGGCGTTTCCTTTGATTATACGCCGGATCACGGCGAGCATAACTGGGATTATTGGGATATGCACATCCAGAAGGTCATCGACTGGCTACCGCTCCAGAGAAAGGAGGAGAACTGATATGGCACGAATCGAATGTAACTTCCACTCTGATCGGATCGGTACGAACGTCTCGGTTGATGTCATCGTCCCATCTATGAATTTTGGAGATATGATGCAGGGCAAAACTGACGAGGAGCTGTATGGCGCCCGCTTTCCGGTTCTCTGGCTGCTGCACGGTACGAGCGGCGACCATACCGATTGGCTTCGCTATACCTGTGTAGAACGTTGGGCAGAGGAGAATAAAATTGCGGTTGTCACACCATCCGTCAAAATGTCCGCTTATACCGATATGGCCTACGGCCCTGCCTACTTTACCTACGTCACAGAAGAACTTCCGGCTATTTTACAGCATATTTTCCCGCTCTCCGATAAACGGGAGGACAACTTCGTCGCCGGACTTTCCATGGGCGGCTATGGGGCTACCAAGCTGGGGCTACGCAGACCGGATCTTTACTCCGTTGTGATGGAGCTGTCCGGCGGCCTTGACCGTGCTTCTATGTGCGAGGATGCTGCCAGACAGGAGCAGGCTAATCCATCTGCTCCGTCAGGACTCCACAATACGGCCTCCCTCCGAGCAACTTTCGGCGACGATCTGATGAAGGTACGCGGCAGCGAAAATGACGTCTTTTATCTGGCTGAGGAGCTTGCCCGCTCCGGCAAAGAAAAGCCTCTCTTTTATATGGCCTGCGGGACAGAGGATTTCGGTATCACCGTCAATGTAGCGATGCGTGATTTGCTAATTAAAAACGACTATGACGTCACCTGGGAACAAGGCCCTGGCGCGCACACTTGGATTTTCTGGAATGAATATCTGGAACGGGCGATTCTATGGCTGATGAAGAGACGGGCGAAGAAATAATAGTTTATATTGCAAAATAATTGACAATAGGATTGATTCTATAGCCAAAATATGATAGAATATTCGGCAAGGAACAATCGTGTTACAAGGTGGTAGCCTCCCGTCTTTCTAAAACAACGCTCGTTGTTTGTCAATCGGCATAATCCCTTTCTGGGAAATACAGAAAGAGGGAGGTGATGCTTCATGGATACTTATGAGGTACTAAGCCTGTTGTTTTTGGGCGGTACTTTCCTGATAGCATTGCTTGCTTATTTAGATAATAGGAATAACAAGCAAAAATAAATAAGCCTACCTTGTTTCTTGACCAAGACAGGTAGGCTTATTTGCCCTACGGGAGGTCAACCACTTTGTGGGCGATTGTTCCTTTCCTCTTGTCTTTTACCATAACACATTTTTTTAATAATTTCAAGTAGAAAATAACTTTTTCCACTGATACAATGTAGAAAGTATCTAAAATTCACCGATCTCTTTTGTGAAAAGTAAACATTTTCTTTCCTCTCTCTCTTATGATAAACTAGGAAAAAGGTTGCCAGGCGGCAACCTCTCCTGAAAAGGGGACGCACATGATAGATCACACAAAATCAAGCCTGTCCGGAGACAGGCTCAAACAGGAGGATATGGATATGGATTTACGTGCAAAACCATTTTATCTCAACGATGAGCAGATCGCCTGGGTCGAGCAGACCAGGGACAGCATGAGTTTAAACGACAAAATCGGTCAGCTCTTTTTATTTAACAGTATGACCACTCAGACCGCAGCAGAGCAAATCGAGGATCTGGAAAAAATCGGTCTGAAACCATGTGGATTTTTATTGCGGGGAGCTTCCTCGAAGGACATCCGGGAAAAGATCTCCGACTTCCAGAATCATTACGACATTCCGCTGTTTATCGCAGGCGACCTGGATCGCGGCGCCAGCAATATGATCACGGATGGAACGGCCTGCGGCCACCAGATGCAGATCGGCGCAACCGGAGATCCGGATCTGGCTTATCAGACGGGTCTAATCTGTGCCAAGGAATGTGCCGCAGTCGGCGCAAACTGGAATTTCGGCCCGGTTGTCGATATCGACTACAACCCGCATAACCCAATCACCAACGTCCGTTCCTTTGGCTCTGACCCGGATCACGTCCTGAAATTTGCTTCTGCTATCGCACGCGGTATGCGGGACGGCGGCCTGATTCCTTGTGTCAAGCACTGGCCGGGCGACGGCGTGGACGAGCGTGACCAGCATTTCCTCGCTTCTATCAACAGCCTGAGCATGGAAGAATGGGACGCCAGCTACGGCAAGGTCTACAAGGGCATGATCGACGAGGGCATCGAATCCCTGATGACCGCCCATATCCTGCTGCCTTCTTATTCCCGTTTCTACAACCCGGATATCAAGGACGAGGATATCCTGCCTGGCTCCTTAAACTATGAACTGCACCATAACCTGCTGCGCGGGAAGCTGGGCTTTAACGGCCTGATCATTACCGATGCTACCAGCATGGGCGGCTTTACCGAGTGTATGCCAAGAAGCAAGGCAGTTCCGCTCTCGATAGCAAACGGCGCTGATATTTTCCTCTTTACCCGTGACGTCGAGGAGGACTTCCAGTCCATGAAGCAGGGCGTCGAGGACGGCGTCATCACACCAGAGCGTCTGGACGAAGCCATTACCCGTATCCTGGCCTTAAAGGCAAAGGCAAATCTGCATACCAAAAAGGCGAACGGCACACTCGTTCCACCGGTAGAAGCACTGGAGGTATTTGAAAAGGGCGAGGGCCATGCCTTGGCAAAGGAAATCGCCAACCGCGGTATTACATTAGTAAAGGATACCCAGAACCTGCTACCGTTAAATCCAGAAAAGCAGAAAAACCTTTATGTCATCACCATCGGCGACCAACCTGGCTATCACAACACCCGCGGCGGCTACGCAAAGCTGTTCGTAGAAAAGCTTCGGGAAAAAGGCTTCCATGTCACCGAATACGATCCGGAAAATGAGGAGATTGCCAACGAAATCGCCCGCAGCAAGGTAGCGGATTTTAAAAAGAAATACGATGTCATCCTCTATTTCTGCAACATCGAGACAAATGGATCCGACAGCGCAGCCCGTATCACCTGGCCAGGCAAGCGCGGAACCGTACCGGGAATGATTCACGATGTACCAACCATGATGGTATCCATTGACAATCCATACCATCTGTTGGACGCACCGAGAATCCCGACCTATATCAATGCCTATACCTCCGAGGATATCGTGGTAGAGACCTTGGTAGAAAAAATCGCCGGAGAAAGCGAATTCCAGGGTGTTTCTCCAGTCGATGCGTTTGTTGGATTATTTAATGCAGATAAGTAAGCCCGATCAAAAAGGAGGCAGGAATCCCATCATTCCTGCCTCCTCTGAGCTGACGACTGAAAGCCCTAAGCGTTCACAGGTTTCTACTACATGCTCCAAAGAATCCTGTATCCGCATCAGGGCCTGGTACTGCACCGTATCTACCTCCTCCCGGACAATATAGAGTGCATATTCATAAATCAAAATTCCAAACAGCAGCAAAATCCCCAATACAACCAAATAAGATATAATCCACTTGTGCAGAGTACGTTTCCTTTTGTATAGGCCTTGATACGATTCCCTCCTCTCTATCCTTATTTTAACAGACAGAGAGGAGGCTTTACAATCTCTTTTTTAATTCCCTTATTCCCATCGCACAATCCGGTAATATACTCTGGTCGTCAGCAGATACACCACAATATAGCATACACCAAATACAAGAAAGCTTCCTACCGTACAAATCAAAAACAGCGTCGAGTTCGTCAGATTCATCAGCATTAAAATCTCCCGGATAATCGGAAAGGCAAATGCCAGATGAAGCCCCGCCATCGCCAGCGGCAAAAAGAATACCATCAGCACCTGGGAATGAATCGCCTTTTTGACCTCGCTCTTCCCCAGACCTACCTTCTGCATGATTTCAAAACGCTTCTGGTCGTCGTATCCTTCAGAAATCTGCTTATAATAAATGATTAAAATTGTCGCCATAATAAAGAGCGCACCCAGGAAAATCCCAATGAAGAACAGCCCGCCGAAGGTCAAAAGCGTCCATTGCCGCTCCTCCTCTCTGCACTCCACATTGCCAACCGACCTCTCATCCTCCTGAATGACCTTCCGAATGGCTCTCCCGGCTGCAATCTCCTCTTCTGCGCTTCCCTTCAGCTCAAACCCATACACATATTTGATAAAGGACGCATTTTCCTTATAAACCTCCTCCTGCTTTTTTTCTAACAGCTCTAACGCCTCTGTGTCCGAAACAACCAGATAATAGGACTCAATCAGGGTAGACTGGCTTTCTCCAGTCTCGATAAATTCCGGCAGCCTTTCCTTAATCGACAGCTCCAGATCAAACAGCTTTAAGGTATCGTATGGATAGTCGTGCTTACTGAAAAATAAAATCTCTCCTTCGCCCGGTCTGGCGGCTGCTCTTCCGCCTGCCTCCTCCACTGCCTGACGGTAGTCCTCCCAGTCCAGAATATACAAGTCTCTCAAATCACCCAAGCGGCTCATCTCCTCTATCGCTCCACTGATCGAGGAGATATCCGTATTCAGATAATCTCCGTCCTGCATACCGCTAAAGCTCAACAGCGTATAATCCAAAATTTCCTTTGGTTCTGCACCCTGATTGTCCAAAACCTGCCCCACCGCTTCTTTGAGTTCCTGAACATACTCCTTGTCATAAACCCATGAGGTAATCATCACACTTCTGGTATAGCGGGTATGCAGCATATCCTCCATTCCCAGATACATCGACAGCGTCGAAGAAAGCATAACCAGTACCATCGTCGAGAGAATACAGATATTGGCCAGCCCTGCCGCATTCTGCTTCATTCGGTACATCATACCGGATACGGAAATAAACGATCTTGTACGATAATAATATCCCTTATTTTTCCGCAGCAGCTTCAGCAAGGCAATGCTTCCTGCCGTAAACAGCAGATAGGTTCCGACGATAACGAGGACAACCGCGACAAAAAACAGGCTGATTGCCGCCACCGGATTTTCCGTTGTCACTGCAATGTAATACCCTCCGCCCAGGCACAGCACACCAAGGAGCGCGAGCAGCCATTTTGCTTTTGGTTCTTTTTCTCCGGTCTGCCCGCCGGAAAGCAATTCCACCGGCTTTGCCAAATGAATCTGACGGAAGCTGTTGATAAAAATCAGCAGATATAAAACAGCAAACAGCAATAAAGTATCCCGCAGCGAGGCAAACGAAAATTCAAAGCCTAACGGAACCTCGCATTGCAGCAGAGCAACCAGTCCCAGATACACCAGCTTATTGAGTAAAATCCCTACCGAAATACCGATCCCTAAGCTAATGACTGCCGTACACAGCGTTTCATAAAACATGATTCGGGACAGATGCCGCTTTTCCATCCCTAAAATATTATAAAGTCCAAATTCCTTTTTTCTGCCCTTGATCAAAAAGCTGTTCGTATAAAACAGGAAAATAAACGCAAATATCGCCGTCACCCTGACTCCCATTCCTAACATACTGAGGATCGAGGCGCTCCCGCGCAACTCCTTGATTCCGCTGTTGCAGGAAAGGGAATGAATCATAAAATACATCATCACGGTACCGATGCAGGTCAGCAGATACGGAATATACATTCTGGCATTTTTCCGCATATTGATCAACGCCAGCTTTGGATAAAATACTTTACTCATTTCTCACACCACCCGTCGCAATCATCGTTAAGGTATCCGAAATCTTTTGATACATCTCTTCAGCCGTCGAATCTCCCTTATAAATCTGATGGAATACCTCACCGTCCTTGATAAACAGCACCCGTTCGGCGCTGCTGGCTGCCTTCGTACTGTGCGTCACCATCAGGATCGTCTGCCCGTCCCGGTTGATTTCCGAAAACAGGCGAAGTAGGCTGTCCGTCGAACGGGAATCCAGGGCTCCGGTCGGCTCGTCGGCTAAAATTAACTGCGGCTCTGTAATCAATGCCCGCGCTACGGCCACCCTCTGCTTCTGACCGCCGGATATTTCATAAGGATACTTTTCCAACAGCTCCCGGATACCAAGCCGCTCCGCAATCGGTATCAGCCGCTCCTCCATTTCCCGGTAATGCTTCCCCGCCAGTACCAATGGCAGGAAAATATTATCCTTTAAGGAAAAGGTATCTAACAGATTAAAATCCTGGAACACAAAGCCCAGATTGTTCCGCCGGAACGCCGAAATATCCTTTTCCTTGATCGACACGATATTCGCCCCGTTTAGCAGCACCTCACCGCTCGTCGGACGGTCAAGCGCCGCCAGAATATTTAGCAGCGTCGTTTTTCCAGAACCGGACTCACCCATGATTGCCACATACTCACCCTGCTCCACCGAAAACGTCACATCGGAGAGCGCCTGTACCTGGTTTCCTCCAAAACGGGTGGTATACACCTTTTTTAAATTATGAACCTCTAAAATTGCCATATGCTTTCCCTCTTTTCCGGCGGCCTGCCGCCTTGTTCTATCTTCATCCTCTACGCCCACCCACTGGACTTATCTGATGACACGCTTAGTATAACAAAAAGAGAAATGCTCTGCCATTTTTTTGGCTTACATTTCTCTCTTTATCCTTACGGTTTTGTAAGAAGCATAAGCATTCTAGTATAACCTGTAACCTCCTGTATCTTCCTGAAATGGCTTAAAATAAAGGTTTTGTCCAAAGCTGTTTTTTTGTAATCTCCTGTATCTTCCTATATCTTTTTGTGTTGATGTTGTAAAAGTGTTGTAAATTTAGGTTTTCCGGGAGAACAATTTGTTGTAAAAATTTATGCCTGTTTTGCCTGGATTTTAGCCACTTTCAGCACTTCCTTTACCGCTCGCTCTTTCGACACATGGTTATAAATATCATTCGTTGTCTTAGAAGATTTATGCCCCATAAGATACTGTAATACCTTTATATCCATGCCACTCTCTGCATTTCTCGTTGCGCCGCTGTGCCGTAGCATATGCGGAACCAAATACTCTATTTTGCTTTCGCTTATTTCATTATAAGCAGCCAGAGCTTGATTTAATCGCCTGCGGAATTCCGATCCATCCATAAGCTTACCACGTTTTGTATAAAATACAAAGTTGCTTATACCGTCTATTGTAATTTTCTTGTTGGTGATAAAGTAATATTTCTTCATATCTTTTAATATATTATATAGACGGTTTGTCATTGGAATATATCTTATTTCTCTTCCTTTTGTTTTAGTGACATGATAAGTAGCTTTCTTGTCTCCAGGATATTTTTTGTACTGTAACTGATGGTCAATAACAATCATTTTATCCTTCATGTTGATATTATCCCATGTCACCCCCGCAAATTCGCTAATCCTGCACATTGTATCAACCAAAAATATCAGTTTGCGATACAGATCAGCATCATATTGTTCCATAAAATCCAGAAAAACTTTTTGCTGGTTCTCTGTTAAAGCTTCTCTGCTCTGCGTCTCCCCTTCAACCTCATCCAGCGCTCTTGCAGTAGGATTACGGTCAATATAATTGTTATCTATCGCCATATTAAAAACAGAGGAAAGCACTTTATTATAAAATACTACTGTCCCATATGCTAAACCTCTGTTTTTTAGCTCCTGATAAAGATCGACAATATGCAGTTTCCTTATATCACCAATTTTCATTTCGCCAACAGAGCTGATACGTATATGTTTGTTATACATGCTTTTGTAATTATTTAATGTATTTTGATTTAATGGCTTCCCATGATTTCTCTTTTTAGATAAGTAAATGTCAAACATATCATTCAATGATATGTTTCCTGATTGGACATTTCGGCCTTGTATCAGAGCTTTCTCAATATCTTTTTCTTTTTCACGTAATGATTTTTCTCCTTTCTTGTCACTAGTGCAACTATCAGATGGTAAAAGCCGCCAGCTATATACGATATGTCTCTTTTTATCATGATCTGTATACTGGTACTGATATCTTCCGTCTGCTCTCTGGCTTTCGCCTGTCTTTAAAGTACGCCCCTTGGAATCTCTTCGCTTTTCATTTTTCATCTTTTCTTGCTCCCTTCTGTACGAAAAGAGCCTTAATATGATAATTAAATTTTATCACATTTTCAGCTCTGCTTCAATCAATATTTTATCAAATCCATTCCCGGTTATCTAAATATTTTTCCAGTTTTTCACGTTTTATAAGTTTCTTTTTATTGCCAACATTTAAGCCAAAATTACAATCCGGCTCCTCCAGTAGACTTCTCAGCCTATCCCTCCCGATGTTAAAATATAACGCTGCTTCCTCTACCGTTAAACTGTATCTCCTCCAAATCGGTACTTCATTTTTTAAGGCTTCTCTTTCTTCTGCAATACGTTCATTACTCATTCTCGTTTTCTCCTTTAATTTATATTTGTTTATTGGCAGCAGGGGCAATCTATCACCTCCCTGCTGCCATTCTGTTACTTTTGCAATATCAAAATTTATAAATCCCCATCGTACCCTTCCCCATCACAGGCGACCAAATTGATTCCTGCAATAGCTTCTGTATCCGCTCATCCTGCATCTTATGCAAAAAGTCTTCCATATCCTCCACATGATCCACATGAATCTGAACAGGATTATCCGATATCGTCATATGACTCCCCATATCTCGTGGAATCGGTTGTTGTCTGTCTGGTAAATCAAGGATATGCGGATATAGATTAGTTGCAAGCGTCGTAAAGTTTTGCAAAGCAGAAACCGCTTCTTTGCTTAGAATTGCTTCCCCTTTTTGTGCCAATAGAAAACCATCTTCCCCTGTCACGGACTTCACAACGCCGCCGGTAGAGAAGCCTGGTATCTTCCGTCTGGTTAGTTCTTCTTCTAATAGCTTTTTCAGATTGGTATCCGTCTGTAATTCCGTACTGGTATAATTCGTCCGGCCGTTCAGTTGTAACAGGTTGGCCAGTCCCGCCATTCCGTTATAACTCAGGTTTCCATATCCGCCATTGATGAGTTTTTTATTTAAACTAGATAGCTTAGAATATCCTTCATCAGAACTGGAGGTAATCCTGGTGCTGGAATAGTTCGCGCTGTTCCTTAAAAACGCCTCTAATTCTGAATCAATAAAAGGACTGAAGGAATCTGATTTTATTTGCGGCAATGGTGCTAATAGGGAATCGGTAAACGGCTTGGTTTCGATTGTGTAATTAGAAGAGGTTTTGTTATCGGTCTTAGAGGTAGAAGAATTAGCTGCTGGCTTTGTAGTAGAAGTACTCGGTTTTGAAGTAGAAGCAGAAGAGGAGTTAGATGGTTTTGTCCCTCCAAAAATCCCATAATCCT
>CASCWU010000087.1 GCA_949155905.1 uncultured Lachnospiraceae bacterium | reverse complement strand
GCAATTTTCAGAGGGATTCCCTATGGCGGGGATTGTGATGGAGAGCGGCGTTTTCTGCCGCCGGAGCCTGCCGCAGATTGGGAGGGAATCAAGGACTGCCGGAAGAACGGACCCTATGCGGCGCAGTTTGGAACAAGTATTGCAGCTTCTATGCCGTTAGGGCCGTATTTTTCCGGCGGAGAGCCGGAGCGGTTTGGCGTGGCGGAGGAGAAGCAGAGTGAAAACTGTCTGGTGTTAAATGTCTTGACGCCAGAGCTGCCGGGAAATTTTTCCGGAAAACCGGTACTGGTCTATCTCCATGGCGGCGGCTTTGCGACGAACAGCGGCAGTATGGCAATCGGAGCGGATCGCTGGGTCAGAGAGCAGGATCTGGTTATCGTCAGCGTCAACCACCGTCTGGGCGTGTTCGGATATTTGTATTTAGGAGCATTTGATAATAAATATGCGGAATCCGGGATGGCAGGTATGCTGGATCTGGTGCTGGCGCTCAAGTGGGTACGAGATAATATCGCCGCCTTTGGAGGCGATCCAGGCAATGTGACGATTATGGGAGAATCCGGGGGCGGTATGAAGGTCAGCACGCTTTTGGCGATGAAAAAGGCAAAGGGGCTGTTTCACAAGGCGATTGTCGAGAGCGGTTCGAGCGTGGTGGGACGCCTTTCCAAAGTAGAGGCAACAGAAAAGACGTTGGCGTTGCTGGAAAAGCTGCATATATCACGGCAGGAGCCGAAGGAAGTGCTTGCAAAGCGGCTTGTGCAGCTTCCGGCAGAGGATTTGATTCGGGCGTCGATGGACGGTGGGCTGATGGGCTTTTCCCCGGTAGCAGATGAAATCAATCTATCCTACAATCCAAGAGAAGCGTATGAGGCATTGGAGGTGGCGGCAGGAATCCCGCTTTTGGTCGGCTCCTCAGAGGATGAGCTGGCGGTATTTTGCGCAGAGGCAGTGCAGGATATCACCCTGGACAATTTGCCAAAGCGTCTCGAACAGGGGATGGACGGAATGATGCCGATACCGCCGATGAGCCATGAGGAAGCAGAAAAGGCATTTCATGTATTTCTCGGAGAGGATATCAAAAGTGATACGGCAGAGCATTTGTATCTGAGAATACAATCCTTCCGCAATGCCTTAGGCGGCGGAGCCTATTACCAGGCGATGGCTCATGCCAGATTGGAGCATACAAAGGTCTATCACTATATGGTAGCGTATGATATGCCGCATCCGGTGCTGGAGGGGAAACGCTACGCCTGGCATACCGCAGATCTGCCGCTGCAGATGCGGATTGTGTACTACCCGGAGGTGGAATGGCTTTCCAAAAGGATGGCACAGGCATGGGCGGCGTTTATTCGGACAGGAAATCCTTCTACAGAGGAACAGGAATGGCCGGCCTTTGAGCCGGAAAAGAAACAGATGATGATTTTTGACAAATATTGCCGGGTAGAAACCGATCCCTATAAAGAGGTGCGGGAAGTGTTCCAGACACCTTGTATATAGCGCACAAAAAGCAGCATAAAAATTATACAAAATAACTATATAAGAAGCCGGGCTCTTTTGTTACACTAGAATAGTATCAAGAAGAAACAGAAAGAGGGCGGTTGAAACAATGCAGTTATTTGTACGGGATAAGCAATTTTATAAGACGACAGTCAAAATAGCGGTGCCGATTGTATTACAGAGTATGATTACAATCGGCGTCAATATGATGGATACTTTTATGGTAGGAAAGCTGGGAGAGGTGCAGCTTTCCGCAACGTCTCTGGCTAATGAATTTATCAATATTTTCCATATTATGTGTATGGGGATGGGCTATGGCGCAGCCGTATTGACTGCGCAGTACTGGGGGGCAAAGGATATTCCGTCGTTAAAAAAGGTGACGGCGATTATGCTTCGGATCTGTCTGGTGCTGGCGACGCTGTTTATGGTGCTGACCCTGGCGGCTCCAGGCTGGATCATGCAGCTTTATACAAAAGATACGGCGATTATTGCAGAGGGTGAAAAATATTTTAAGATCAGCGCCTTTACCTATTTGCTTCTGGGATTGTCTCTGACGCTGACGGCTATCATGCGTTCGGTCAGAGAGGTAAGACTGCCGTTGATTACATCCATCATTGCCTTTTTTGTCAATATCTTTTTTAACTGGGTATTTATTTTCGGAAATCTGGGCGCTCCGGCGATGGGAGTCGAAGGGGCGGCGCTCGGAACCCTGATTGCCAGAATCGTAGAAACCGGTATCATAGCAGGATACTTCCTTTTCCTGGACAAAAAGGTAAAATTCCGTATCCCGGATATTTTTACAAATTGCCGGGAGTACATACCGCGTTATTTGAAATACTGTATCCCGGTACTGATTTCGGATACGCTGTTGGCCTTCGGCAACAACATGGTGGCCGTGATCATGGGACACATTGGCGCGACCTTTGTAGCGGCGAATGCGATTGTAGCCCAGGTACAGCGGATGTCTACGGTGTTTACACAGGGCGTTTCCAATGCTTCGAGCGTCATTACCGGAAATACATTAGGAACAGGCGATAAGAAAAAGACCTACGAACAGGGCGTCACCTTCCTGAGCCTGAGTGTGCTGATCGGCCTGGTGGCCGGCGGAATTATTCTGGCTATCTGTCCGCTGATTGTAGGCGGCTTTGATCTGGCAGAGGATACAAGACAGATCGCGGATCAACTGATGTATGCCGTAGCGATTATGATTATTTTCCAATCGGTCAATTCGGTTTTGACGAAGGGTGTTTTGCGCGGCGGCGGCGATACCCGTTTCCTGATGGTAGCAGATATTCTGTTTTTGTGGCTCGCCTCGATTCCGCTCGGCTATCTGGCTGGTCTGGTGCTGCACCTTCCGGCGTTTTGGATTTACGCAGCGCTCAAGGCAGACTGGGTGATTAAGTCTGTCTGGTGTACCTTCCGGCTGTTAAAGGGGAACTGGATGAAGAGGACGGTTTAGCAGTAATATAGTATAGAAGGGCTTTTATAGGAGCTGTGAAAATAGTTATTTTTTCACAGCTCCTTTGTCTTGTGTTTGAAGTTTATTTTTGATATATTAGAAATAATTAGGGGAAATTATCAATATATGTTCGTGCCAGTTTTGTCCTTGGTCAGAAGTATACCAAAATAGATAAAGGAGAAGTTGGAATGGAAATATATGGATATTGTAGAGTGAGTACAAAACAGCAAAGCATTGACCGGCAGGAGCGTAATATCAGAGCAGAATACCCAAATGCCCACATTATAAAAGAAGCCTATACAGGAACAAGAATAGAGAGGAGGAAAGAACCAGATAAACTGTTAAAGACAGTAAAGCCTGGAGATACGATTGTATTTGACAGCGTATCACGAATGAGCCGTAACACGGATGAAGGGATAACGTTATATGAACAGCTTTTTTATAAAGGTATTGAACTGGTATTTCTACGGGAATCCTACATAAATACTGCTACCTATAAAGAAGCATTACAAAAGCAAATAGAATTAGCATTTGAACAGGCTGAAAAAGAAGTAAGGGACTTACACCAGAGAACGGCAGAGGGAATAGAAACAGCAAGATTAGCAGGGAAACAAATTGGACAGAAGCAAGGAGCAAAGCTGAATGTCAAAAAGAAAGCCCCTGCAATGGAACAAATAAAGAAGTATTCAAAAGATTTTGATGGAACACTTAAAGATACAGAAGTTATGCAACTTGTCAAAATAGCACGTAATACCTATTACAAGTATAAACGTGAACTAATGACACAGCAACAGAACGACTAGAAGCAATAGTCAATAAGTCGATAACGTTTTGTTATTGGGTGATGGTTTGGCACCCCATGGGTACGTTTGTCAAGGAACTAATCTATTATAGGACTATATTTACATAATTTTTCAATATTTTGTATCTACAAAACGGGCAAGGGGATTCATCTTCACATGGTGAGAGTTTTTCATTGTGTAGTTTACACAATATAGTCAACCGTGTTCTCGTTTTGAATACTCGTTAAATGCGTACCTGACTCCCAAAAAAGGGGGAATCAGTATACCATACCAGATGAAAAATCTTTTCATCTGGTAAATCAAAAACAGCCAAATACACAGTCAAGGAATGTCAAAAAGAATATTGCCAAATGTCGGGAAATGTGCTATATTGTCGATATGGGAAACCATAGAGCCAAAGGCGGCTTTACCCCTCTTTTTTATCGGAGGGTGTGCAAATGCCCTCCAGACGAAAGAAAGGAGGGCGATAGCAATGTATGTAACATATCAGGACTTACTTTTGTTCTGCACATTCATTGTTGCCCTTATCAGTCTGATTTATCAGATTCTTAGGGACAAAAGAAAGTAGCCGCCAACTACCCCAAATAGTTGACGGCTTACTTATATCTGCATAGCAGAATAAAGTAAAAAATCAAGCAGAGGGATAGCCGCTTCTATGGCTTTCCCTTTTCTATACTATAGCACATCTAGCTATAAGAAGCAAGAAGTTTTTGCTCTCATTCTTTTTTATTAAACTCTCCGAATGTACAGGACTTTTTATGCAGTATTGCTTTTTTGGATTCAAAACGTCCTTTTACAAAAAAGTGTTGGATCGAATTGACTTTCAAAAGGTATTAGCTGTCATACAGATAAATGATTTGCTTGCTACGGAAAAACAATTAGGCTTAAAGCAATATTTTAACGAAGAAATGTTTTTAGACTTTAAGTCCCTGCTTGAGCTTGGACAAATTAAATTACCATTATATGCTGGTTAATATTCATAAATAAAATCTTTCTGTTGTCGTAGGCTCCTTCCACTACATTTAGGCGGTGGGAGGAGCCTACGACATTTGTAGCCCTTCATATGACAATCGCATATACGCTGTTTTATCTCGTCTGCAATAAAATCTGGAAGCAACTTGTTACTTTCTTTTGTCCGTTTTCTTTTCGCTCCATGATAAGAACCATTCGCACCAAATTCCATAATAATAAAAAAAAGATGATATAATAAAACTACCCCATTTTAAGAGTAAATAAAAGGAAGAAAAAGAGCTGTCAGAAAGGGGGAATAGAAAGACAAAAAAAGGAAAAAAGTCATTTTGTTTTGGGTGGATTAGATGAAATGACAAAAACCAAAGAGGAAATCTGAAAAATATGTTGAGATTTACTAAAGCGTTTAAAGCAAAAACCATTCTATATATCAGTTTTTTACGTGGAATTGTATAAAAAGCCGATTGCATATTCGTAACTTTATGCTATAATAAGATTACATAGTTATATAAAACCATTGTAAGGGGATACTTTTTTGAAAGGCGGAGATAATCTGATGGAATCGTCTATCCTGAAAAAAGCGGAAGCGTTTATACTAGAAAAAGTCAGGCGTAAGCGTTGGCAGAAGATTGTAGCAGTTTTGGCTGCCTTCGTTATCCTGGTGACAGTTTGGATACTATTAAAACCAGCGACCGCTACGACAAAGCAGACTTATTGCGGATTAGAAGAACACACTCATACCGATGATTGTTATGAGCGTACTTTGATATGCGAAAAAGCAGGTACAGAGGACAGCACAGGCGGAGGGACGTCAGGCGGTTCCTCAGAAGATAATGCTTCCGAGGACTCTTCTTCGGAGGAAAAGGAGTCTGGTGACTCTGATACAGAAGGCTCGGGAACGACCGAACCAGGCACTTCTACAGAAGGAAGCGGAGGCACGACGGATAGCACCGAGCCTGGCACCTCAACAGAGGGAGGCACACCGGACGGCTCTGTGACGCCGGATAGCGGCAGCCAGTCAGGAACAAGTTCAGACGGAACAGGAACCACACCAGATAATGGCGGGGCTTCTTCTGGCGGCTCCGAGAATAGCAGCGGTTCCTCCGATGCGTCCTCTCCATCGGGAGATTCTTCTACAGGAGGAGACGCCTCGGGCGGAGGAGATGCTTCTATGGGAGGGGATACCTCAGGCGGAGCCGCGGCTGGCGGTGACAGTGCGCCGGCGCCAAGCATTGATGTCGCTCCAGCGGGAGATGCAGCCCCGGCGGACGGAGGAGTTTCTTCCTTATATAATGTACCATCTGCCGACGGCCAACAGACTGCCCAGATCGTATTGGCACGCTATCTTTCCGATGGGACAGAGAATACAGCGCCAGCCGCCGGGACAGGGAGCGCAGCCCCGGAAGGCGGAGCGGGAGCAGCCACAGATCCGGGTATGGCAGGAGACGGACAGGGCGGGGGAGATCTGTCTGCTGGTACGGGAGAAGGGCATGTACATACGGCTGAATGTTATGAGAAAAAGCTGATTTGTGAAAAAGAAGAGCATACACATGAAGCGATTTGCTATATCGATCCAGCTCTGCCACAGGAGGATCAGGATCGGATTCTTTATGCTGCCGGTTTGATCGATGCGCTGCCGGAGTATGAGGAGATTCAAGAGACCTTGGCGATGTATGAAGAGGCTGGGGATGAGGATGGGTATCAGAATTATTTTATGGAGATAGCATGGCAAGCAGGCACGGCATATGCTTATTATGAAGATCTAGGAATATTACAAACATATATTGCGAATTCAGAGAAAGTGTTAGTATTAAGTAGTTTTTGGGAAGCAACAACATTAGAACTTGTAAATGGAAATGATTATGCTATAAATGCAATTAATATGTTTCCTTCATCAAATACAATAGTAATGCTTTATGGAGATGGGAAAACACTATCAGAATTAGGAGGGAGATTTACTTATTGGGTAACTTATTTTGTGAATAAAGAAGAAAATTTAGAGGAGGATATATATGTCATTGGAAAAATGATACCTTCTGATTCTGATAAAAGCTCAGAAAAAGTTCCTGATGGTGGATTTGTTTTGGGCTTTAATGGAAGTACTATACCTGCTACCAGCCTTGAAGGACAATATGTCAAAGTAAATTTTGATTATAAGAATTGTTCTGGTAAGGCTCCGAACAATAGTTTCGGTACGATCACTATCAGTTCCGAGTACAAAGCTCCCGAAGAAAAAGAAGTCCGGAACAACGGCCTTACCCCGATCAAATCAGCCAAGACAGCGGATTTGATTGAAATTAACCTATATGATTATATTTATGAGAGTTCTGATTTTCATATCAATAAAAAATATCAGGCGGATGTTAAATATCCAGGTTTTAGAAACCCTGCTAGTTATACGGCAAGCTTTAAAAATGACAGGGGTGATTCTATGAACTTTGGGGATTTGATTGTGTCAGATATAGATGTAAAAGAATCGGGCGTAGATAAGGGAATAAATGCTACCTATCTAAATGCAAATGAACCATTACAAGGAGCAGCACATAACGGCAATCTTCCGATTAGTGTTCAATTAGATGTTATGTCAAAAGAATTGGTAGATGGCTATCCAGCATTGGCAGATGGAACCAGTTTAGCATATTTATTTGGCGGCGGAACAGAAGCCGAGGCTCGTTATGTAAAAAGAAAGAATGCAGATGGTTTAGATGGGTTGTTCTTGTATGATGAAAATACGGGATGGTATACCTTTAACAGTTGCACGAATCATGCACAATTTAATGAAGCGGAGAATCGCTTTGATTTATATGACCAGGTCATTTCTTCTAATTTTGGAATATACCCGTTTGGAAATTTCCTGCCATTTAACGATATTCAGCAGGCAATGCAGGCATCTCTTGTAAATAAAGCTTATTATGAAAAAATGATAAATGACGCAAATTATAAAAAGCAATATTTTCCAGATGGTAGTCCTTTTAAACTGCAATATGATAGATTGACAAAGGGTTTAGAGGCATATGTGGCAGAGTTGGACGGGAAAAAAGGAGTAAACAAATGGACGGGAGCAGACGTAGTAAATGATGTTTTTAGCAATCAGCCAAGTTGGTCAGATGTGAAAGGCTTTCAACCCGTTACAGATAAAGATATAGACTACATCTACTCAATCGACTTCGACGACCCGACTAATTTCTACTTCGGAATGTCCATGGAGCTGGATTTTATACAGCCAAAGGATGGCATTGTAATCCCTCCTTCTGCTGCAGGAAGCGGGAATACGGCGAACGGTTCTGTTTCAGAAGAAAACAAGATGAAATTCCGTTTTGCCGGTGATGATGACGTATGGGTTTATATCGACGGAGTACTGGTTCTGGATTTGTCAGGTATTCACCGTGATGTAGGAGGAATCATAGATTTTGTAGAGGGTAAGGTTGATTATTATAAGCTGGAACGGTCATATTATAAACCAGCTCAGAAGGAAGGTAATGTGGACTTAGAGGCAGAACCTGTGAAAACCGTTTGGTTTACACAGATACCAGGACTGAATGGCAAACTAAATGACAAGGGAACCTTTCAAGATAACAGTACCCACACCATGAACTTCTATTATATGGAACGTGGTTCCGGTTCTGGTGTATGCCGGATGGAATTTAACTTCCCATTGCTGGAAAAAAACAGCTTTGCAGTTGGTAAGGAATTAAGCATAAACAATATGGAGGTAGAGGATTTATTAGGACATCCAGATTTTAAATTTCAGGTTCTGGAAGCAAAAAAGAATGCGGATGGAACTATGGTAAAACCTGATCCAGCGGAAGAAAAATATTTTGTTAAAGAAGGAGATTCATACAAGGTTTACCGGGAGGGAAAGGTTTGCAAGAGAAATGAAGTAGAAAAAGATCACGTACACACCGCAAACTGTACTCTGGAAGTATTGGCCTGTAACAACCCGGAACACAAAGAGAATGACCATACACCTGACTGTCGTAAGACTTATGCGGATTCTGGTGAGACCAGGGAAGTGGATAAAAATAATGTTTTTTCGCTGAAAGCAGGAGAATATGCTGTATTTTCAGATATTTCCGTAGTAACGAACGGTTATTATGTCCGTGAGTTATTAGAGAAGGAGCTGTTTGAGCAATACGGGGAAGTTTACGTAAGTGGAGAAACAGCAACAGAACACCATGAAATAGACATGGGCGGAGAAAAATTTGAAGGTATGGAAAGTGGGATTAAAAATATCGTAGAAGGCGATACTTTATTCAGCTTTAGTAACCAGGTAGACGTAACAAAGCTTTCCAAACTCAGTATCACAAAGGAAGTAGTGGATAACAGCGGCTGGTCTACAGATACAGACGAATTCGAGTTTAAAGTGAAATTCGGGGATGAATGGGTTCGTGCAGGAACTACTTATACAGTAACTTCTGCGCCTTCAACGGATAATACAATCACGGATAATAGGGCTGCAGAAGACAGTGGCAACATGGAGACGGATGAGAGCGACAGCAGGACGACAGCAGAGGATTCAGAAACCATGGAAGAAGAGACTATGGAAGAGGATGAAGCTTTTGCAGAAGGAGATACGGAAGAAGGGGAAAATGCTGAAACAGCCGGGAGCAGCGAGGATGACGAAGGTGTGCAAACCGGAAACATAACCACCAGGACATTTAAGAGAGGGGAACTGGATTGTACCCAGGATCATGAACATGTAGATTCCTGTTATACGGGATTGCTTGTTTTAAAACGAGGCGAAACAGCTACGCTGGAAAATATTTTAGCAGGCACGAGCTATTACATTCAGGAGGTTGCTCTGGAAGATTACAAGATAGACTATGTAATTATGACAGCGCCTCATGAAGACTATGGCCCATTTATTCAGACAGATGAGAATGGAAGGGAGTATATTGCCGGAAAGGTCAGTGTATTGAATGATCATATCCAGCTAAAGGTAATCAATACCAATATGTCAGAGGTAGATCCGCCGATGTCAAGGACGATTCAGATAAGGAAAGAGCTGAAGAATTCGGATGGCAGAGAGCATACGTATCGCTTTAGGCTGGAACAGGTGGCAGACATTGACGGAAAGCCTTTTGAAGAGGGAGATACACAGCAAAATGGTTATCAACAACAGGAAAAAGAAATAACCATTTCAAAGGGAGAAACAGGAAAAGAAGCCTTTGGGCTGACGTATTTCGCAAACGATTACAAGTATTTGGCGATAGGGGATTCGACGCAGCAGTATTTCAAGATCACAGAGGTTATACCGGAAAATGCAGAAGAAACCGATGCCAACGGCGCATTTAAGACAGTGTTTGACAGAACTACCTATATTGTGGAAGTTACCATCACAAGGACAGCTCCAAAAGACATTAGGGTAGAATATTCAAAAATAAACCGGAAAGGCGAAGATGGAACAGCTACCATAGAAGTACCGGAGGAGCCGGAGGCAGATAATATTCTGCTGAACTTTACAAACGCTATCGAAGGCGACCTGATGATTGGCAAATGGATAAATGGCAGTGTACCGAAAAATGAAGATTTTATCTTTCATATTACCTTGACTGGCTCGGCAATTGCCACAGGCGGGGGAATGAGCTTTCCGTATACGAAGGGAAGAATAGAGGATCTTCAGAAAACAGACGGTGAAGCCGAAGAGGGTATTAAGCCGACAGAGACTGTTCAGCCAGAAGAAGCCGGGAAACCAGCAAGCAGCACTTCGATTATGTTTGATGAAAATGGAGTAGGACAGATAACACTGAAATCTGGAGAGTACATCAAAATCCATGGACTTCCATACGGAACGAAGTGGAAAGTAGAGGAGCAGGAACCGGAAAACGGCCAGAAGTACCACATTTCCTATTTGCTGGATTCGCATTTGTGGACAGAAACAGAAGCATTACATTCCTCTACCAGAGTAGAGGAATCCACAGCCACCGGAATTCTGGTGCTGCCGGAGGAATCAGGAGGAGAAGAAGGAGAAGAAAAGACGAAAGTAAACAATGCCGTTACCTTCGTCAACACAACCTCCTACGCGCTGCCGGAAACAGGCAGCTTCCCTACCACAATCGTATATACATTGGCAGGCGTCGGCCTCGTGCTGATTGCATGTCTGTTGTATAGAAAAAAATTCAAGGAAAGGAGGATATAGGTTCCTGAAATCCCTACAAATTCCGGGAACCGAGAAGATTCGTAAGAGTTTTTGATCCTTCTGGATCTGGATAACAACCAACTAAACCAAAGTAACATCAAGAAAGGGAGAGAGAAAGTATGAAACAGTTAAAAAGAAAACTCAGCTTTTTGCTGATAGCAGTAATGGTACTGACCATGAATGTGCAGTTTGTTCATGCGACAGAGACTACAGATCCGCCAATGACGGAAGAGGGTAATGGAGATACGACAGATGATCAGGGGACAGATGAAACCACGAAACTTCCAACACCAGTTACCTTAGAGCAAGCACAAAAGCGTACACATCAGATTATCATAACAGGGAAAGACAGTGGCCATACGTATGAAGCCTATCAGATTTTCAAAGGCCGTGCAGATAAGGATGGCGAAGGTACGATATTGGCTGATATTGACTGGGGAAAAGGTGTTACAATAACAGAGAACTTTTGGGAGGAACTGAAGGCTTGTACTGCAAGCGTCATAGAAAATGACACAGAAATAACAGTATCGCCATTCGAAAATTGCGAGGAGTCAGCCGCTGCTGTAGCGAATGTATTAGCAAATTACGCATTAAATGAAAATGTTGCAGTGGCTTTTTCCAGAGTTGTGGGAAATTATTTGAACGAAGATAGTGTCTTTACTTCTACACCGGATAATGAAGATGCCAAGAAGTATGTGATTGAGGTAATAGGCGATGGCTACTATTTCATCAAAGATAAAGATGGAAGTTTAGGAGACTTACCAGATGATGCTTATACCAAATATATGCTTCAGGTAGTAGGAAAGGTAGAAGTAACGGCCAAGGCAGATAAACCTACCATTGACAAGAAAATTGTTGAGACAGAATTGACTTGTGGACAAGAAGAGAATGAGAACCATACACATAATGAAAGCTGTTACACAGAAGTTCTTACACCAAATAACAATACCAGTATTGGTGATGAGGTTAAGTTTAAAGTGACATCAAAGGTTCCTGATATGGATGGCTATACACACTATTACTTTGTTGTAAACGATACAATGAGCCAGGGATTGGAATTTATTAAAGATAGTGTGGAAATTACTATCAGTGGAGCAGGAATACAACCTTCTCCTCATAGATTAGACAAAGTAGAAGAAGGAGACTCTAAGACGGAGTTTGCTTATACAGTATCCTCTTCTGCAATAGCAGCTAGTAAGACAGCTATCGAAATTGTATTTAAGGATTTTATTCAGTATAAGGAGTATGTGGGAGCCGATATTGAAATCACATATAAGGCACTTGTGACGAGAGACGCTTTAATAGGTGTAGAGGGAAATTCGAATAAGGTAACGCTGACATACTCCAATGATCCACAGAAGCCAGGACATGGTGATAGGCCAGATCCAAACGATCCTACAGGAAAGACTCCAGAAGAGGAAACGATCACCTATGTGACAGGAATTGAATTGATAAAGGTTGACGGTGATGGTAATCGTCTGGTAGGCGCAAAGTTCTCTTTAACAGGAGAAGCAATTAAGACTGTCTTGATAAAAAAAGAAGTGTTTACGGAATCAGCAACAGCAACATTAGGGGATGATGATGTATATTATAAGCTGAATAGTGGTGTATATACAGCTAGTATCCCTGCTGTTGGCGCATATGCAGATCAGATAGGAATAAATCCTAATGTTGCCAATCCTGCTTCCTATGCCGGAATTACACTAAAGGAAGATGGTACTGTTGAGGATTATTCTGCTCTTAAATTTTATACACTAGAACAGATAACAGAGGAAAAAACAGAAACAGAAATGGTAAATTACGAGGCTGAAGTTGGTACAGATGGTATTTTGAGATTCGACGGTTTAGCAGCAGGTAAGTATACCATTACGGAGTTAGTAGCACCAGATGGATACAATATTTTGGATAAACCGATTGAAATTGAAATTGGCTGGAGTGTACCAACAGAGGGAGAAAACGCTGGAAAATGTGTTTGGACAGTAACAGGAGGTCATTCTATAGTAGATGGCGTTATTACGATGAATATTGAAAACAACAAAGGAACCACCCTCCCATCCACCGGTGGTATGGGTACAACCATCTTCTACGCAGTCGGCAGCATCCTCGTACTTGGCGCAGCTATTATCCTGATTGCAAAGAAGCGCACCAGTGCCGAGAAATAATAGTCGGCAGCAACGAACAAATAACAAACCACCAATCACAAATTAGAGAGGCAGGTAGAAGGGAAACCCGGTATGAAGAAACATTTATCAAACATACTTCTGGTATTAATCCTGCTTACAGGGGTTTCCCTGCTGCTCTATCCTACTGTCAGTGATTACTGGAATTCCTTTCATCAGTCCAGGGCCATCGCCAGCTATACCGATGCGGTGGCCTCCATGGACGATGAAGAATATGAAAGACTGTGGGAACAGGCCGTTTCCTACAATCTGGCACTTTGGTATAAGCCAAACCGTTTTTCGCTCAGCGAAGAGGATTGGGCGGAGTATGAATCTCTGCTGAATATTTCCGACAATGGTATCATGGGCTACATTACGATTCCTTCGATAGATGTAAAGCTGCCGATTTACCATGGAGTAGGAGAGGCTGTGCTGCAGGTAGCAGTAGGGCATCTGGAGATATCCTCCCTGCCGGTCGGAGGAGAAGGGACGCACTGTGTTCTGTCGGGACACCGCGGTCTGCCTTCCGCCAGGCTTTTTACCGATTTGGATAAGCTCAAGGAGGGAGATATTTTTACACTCCAGGTGTTGGATGAAGTATTGACCTACGAGGTGGATCAGATCCGTATCGTGTTACCGGAGATTGCAAATGAGCTGGACTTGGTAGAGGGAGAGGACTATTGCACTCTAGTAACCTGTACTCCATACGGAGTTAATACGCACAGACTTCTGGTACGCGGCCGTCGGATTGAGAACCTGAGAGGTCCTTTGCGGGTGACAGCAGATGCTATCAAGCTGGATTCCAAGCTGGTAGCGCCAGTCGTAGCAGCGCCGATTTTAATGGTTCTGTTGCTTTGGCTGTTGATTCATTACCGTAAGCGGAAGTAAAATATTTCCGCGTGCGGAAATATTCAGGGAAGGCTTTACAGACGTGTTTTACGGAACGGGAAGTAGAGGTGTAATATGACAGATAAGGAACTGCATAGATTAGGGCGGCGGGAACTGCTTCAACTATTGCTGGAGCAAGGGCGGGAAGCCGAGAAAACCAGGCAGGTGCTGACAGAGACAGAAGCGGAGCTGCATCAGCTGCAGGAGACCTACGAGCGTTTGCGGAAGCGTCTGGATCATAAGGATGAGCAAATTCATGAATTAAATGCTTTACTGGAGGCCGAGCGGACAAAACGGGAGATTGAGCTAAGCGAGTCCGGTTCGATTGCAGAGGCGGCGCTTAGGCTGAATATGATTTTTGAAGTAGCACAAAAGGCGGCTGATCAGTATTTGTATAATATCAAACAGCTTCACAGTGGTGAGCTTCAAGACAGGGAAGGAGAACTTCCGAAGCTTCCAGAGATGGCAGAGCTGCTGGCGGCAGAGGCGACAAGGGCAGAGACGGAAAAGCAGCCGGAGCAGGCTGTACCAGAGCCAGAACGAGAACCGTTTATAACGCAGAGGCAGGCAGTGCCTACAAAGGATAGCGAGATAGAAGAAGCAGAGTTCGAGGAAGAGGATTTTGACGAGGAAGAAAATTCCAAGGTAATACAGCTTGAGCATGTCAAAGCAGAAAAAATCAGGCGTGCAGAGCAGGAAGCAGAAGCTGCCGCCCAGATGGTAGCCGCGGGGGAATGGGAGGCGGATTCGGCAGCAGGGACAGAAAGAATCAAAGAAGCAGTCGGAATTAAGATTTCAGAGTCAGGGATGCGGGCAATCACAGCAGATTTAAGACCGCAGGAGACGGGCGCCATGGATCTGGCAGTAGAACAACCCGTTTTGATGGAAAAACAAGACACCGTGGAGGTGGAAAGCAAACAGGAAACAGATACCCAGGTAGCTGCTCCGAAACCGGAACAGCCAGTGAAGGGACGCGCAAAGAGGGGGACATTCTTTCGGCAAATGGGCAAGCTTATGGGATTTAAGGTGAAGTAGAATGCGGGCAGGCAAAAAAAGAAGGGTGCAAGGCGTTCCTACCTTGGAACAGCTGGAACTGGAGCTTCAAAAGGAACAACATAAAAACACATACAGGAAAGCGCTCAGAAGTACCATATACACTCTTCTTGTAGTGGCAGCAGTAGCGGTTATCATTGCAGTCATGATATTTCCCGTATTACGGATCGAAGGAACGTCTATGACAGAAACGTTATGGGAAAAAGACATCGTAGTGGCCGTCAGCGGCAGCGGATACGAAACTGGTGACATTGTTGCCTTTTATTATAACAATAAAATTTTGGTAAAACGGGTGATTGCTGTTTCTGGCGACTGGGTGAATTTGGACAGCGCAGGAAACGTATCTGTCAACGGAGTCTGGCTCGAAGAACCCTACCTGACGGAAAAGGCATTGGGGACATGCGACATCACACTCCCCTATCAGGTACCGGAGGGCAGGATTTTCGTCATGGGCGATCACCGCGCTACCTCCTTAGACAGCCGGACGACAGAGATTGGCTGTATCGGAGAGGAATTGATCGTCGGCAGAATCTTGTTGCGGATTTGGCCGTTTTCCAGCTTTGGAACTGTAAAATAAAACAGCAAAAACCTGTACAGGACGTAGTTGGATTTTCAGACGCGTCTCTTTGC
>CASCWU010000086.1 GCA_949155905.1 uncultured Lachnospiraceae bacterium | reverse complement strand
GTTGCTGCCGGCAGGGGAGTCAAAGGAACTGATTTTTTACATCAAGCTGCCGATGGGCGAGTCGATTATGACAGCCCGGCTGGTAGATCGAAACGGCAAAGTAGCAGGAGCCATCAGCCAGAATCTGGACGGCGGAAACTATAACGGGATGATGATGGTAGGCTTCCTTTCGGATCAGGAGCCGGGCGTTTATTTAAACGGAACCAATGGCGGACCAGGCTGTCTGGAACTTCGTCCGGAGGATATTACCAACGCGGCGGATATGGGGATGTTAGATGTCGTGGTGGTCAATCAATTTGATCTGGATAGCCTGGAGGCCTCCCAGATACAGGGCTTAGAAGAATGGGTAAGGCTTGGCGGAACCCTGGTGCTTGGTACAGGAAGCCGTTACAATCAGACGCTTTCGGTATTTTCCGAGGACTTTCTTTCCGGCAAGGTAGGAGATTTGCGGGAAATGACCTATCATTACCGGGAAGGAGAGGAGAACTCAGAAACCGATATAGAAGAGTCTGGTCAGGAGAGCGAGAAGGCAAAAGATACGGTTGAGGCTGACCGTCCGGCTTCGGCAGAGACGACGTTTGTAGAAGGAGAGAAGGAAGAGGAGGAGACAGGCCCGCTGTTAGAGGAGACGTTGACTTATTGCCCTCTGACGTTAACGGATGCCGTGTCTGCTCTTGAAATAGAGGGAGAAACAGTGCTTTGGAAGGTGCCTGAGGAGAAGGGCGCCGTGCTGGTAGCAGCGATTGATTTGCAGCTTCCGTCCTGGCTGCAGCTTTCTCTGGGCAAGGAGCTGTATCAGGCGATAGAGCATAATTTGAGCGTTGAACGGGCGAGACGGATACAGGAGGAGCAAGGCGGAACCGGGATATACCAGGTGGAAAATGCACTTGGTCAGAGCAACGGAGCAAATATGCCGAATATTTCCCTGTATGTACTGGTGCTTTGCCTGTATG
Source organism: uncultured Lachnospiraceae bacterium (assembly GCA_949155905.1). GTDB lineage: Bacteria > Bacillota > Clostridia > Lachnospirales > Lachnospiraceae > MGBC131033. Next base: position 14,786 of record CASCWU010000086.1, on the reverse strand, counting down.
TATTGGTGGTTGGCCCGGTACTGTATCTGGTGCTACGTAAGCTTGACAAACGGCATTATATGTGGCTGGCTGTTCCGGCAGCTTCCTTGATTTTTACCGGGATTGTGTTCCTTTTGGGGACGCCGACCCGTATTCGGGAGCCGTATATGTCCTATGTGTCTTATCTGGATTATGGTACAGAGGAGCTTTCCGAGAGAACCTTTTTCCAGCTAACGGCGCCATACAACCGAACCTATGATGTGATGGTGGAAAAGGATTATCAGATCGCTCAGCTTAGAAGCTGGGGCTATAGAGACTATGCGACCGGGACGATTTTATCAAACTATGATGTCGGTATCCGTAAATATGAGGACGGTACGGACATTGAATTAAAAAATCCGTCTGCCTTTGAAAGCTTTACCTTTATTGCAGAGGGAACCGCGAAAAAGAACGGGAGCTATGAAGCAGAGGTCGAGGTGACAGAGGACGGGCAGGTAAGAGGAAGCTTTACCAATCATCTGGGCTATGATCTGGAAAAGGTAGTGCTGACGCATTGCGGCTCTGTATTTGCCGTAGGGGATGTGGCAGACGGAGAAACCGTAGAACTGGATGGCATGAAGATGGATAAGGTAATTGTAAACGACTATTACAGCATCAACAATACCGATTTTTTGGAACGGATGTTTGAGTATAATTATTATAGAGAGCCGGACAAGGCAAGAAAGTTTTTTGCTCTGGCACATTATCTGAATAACTATGGTTATCTGCGCAGAATGGAAACCTTTCTGGTTGGAGTGGCTGAGCAGGGAACGGAGGAAAATCTGACGACGGACAGCGAAATAGAAAATTTTGGCGTCACCGTGCCGATCCTGCCGGTAGAGAACGTGACGGGAAACGGTTATGAATACAGCATTGACGGGTATGCTACAGGCGTTTTGCAGGGAAGCTATGACCTTCCTTGGAGCCGTTATATGAGCGATTCGCTGGTGGTCTGCGAGTATACGTTTACGGATATGGAGACGATGCCTCCTAAGACGATTTGGTATTCCGCTCTTTACAACAATGAGCTGCGCGGAGAGGGCTATGATTATTTCCCGGGTACGATTTCCTTTTTGAATCGGGAGACCGGAGCGTATGACCTGATCTTTACCGGCGGAATCGAAGGATCCTGTACCGATTTGTCGCCTTATCTCTTAGGCGGAAGGCTGATTGTCCGTTACGAGGTGGAAGAGGATCAGCTTAATAACAATTACAACAATCTGGTTATTCCGGTGTTGTCTATGACAAGGGAGGTGTCGGCAGATGGTACAAATTGATCGGCTCTGTAAAAGCTACGGCAGCTTTCACGCCTTAGACGGGCTGAATTTAAGCATTGAAAAAGGAGAATTGTTCGGCTTTGTCGGGCCAAACGGCGCCGGAAAGACAACGACGATGCGCATTATTTCCGGGCTTTTGCGGGCAGACTCCGGCACTGTGATGGTAGACGGAGTGGATGCCAGACGGGATACGAGGCGGGTAAAAGAAAAAATAGGCTATATGCCGGACTTTTTCGGGGTATATGATAACCTAAAGGCACTGGAATATATGGAATTTTTTGCTTCGATTTATGGAATCGAGGGGCGGGAAGCCAGAAGACTTTGCCTGGAGCTGATGGATTTGGTCAATTTGGGCGATAAGGCAGATGCTTATGTCGATGGGCTTTCCCGCGGGATGAAGCAGCGTCTTTGCCTGGCTCGCAGCCTGGTACACAATCCGGAGCTGTTGATTTTAGATGAACCGGCATCCGGGCTTGATCCGAGGGCGCGCTTTGAAATGAAGGGAATTTTACGGAATCTCTCAGAAATGGGCAAAACGATTATCGTCAGCTCTCATATCCTGCCGGAGCTGGCAGAGATGTGTACGACAATCGGAATCATTGAGCATGGCAAGATGGTGGTCTCCGGGACGGTAGACTCGATTATGGCAGGCGTCAACCGTCAGAATCCATTGATTATCCGGGTAGTCGGGGAGCTGGATACAGCGGTGCGGCTGCTAAAGGAAAGCCCGCTGGTGGCGAATCTTTCGATGGCGGAGCAGGAGCTTTATGTCAGCCTGCAAAGCAGTACGGCTTCTGCGTTTTCAGGAGGCATTCAGACAGAAAATCTGCTGCAGGAGGAGGAAGAGGAGGCTGCCCTTTTGACGGCATTGATTCAGGGAGGCGTCCGTATTTCTTCCTATACGAGAGAAAAGGGCAATTTGGAGTCCGTATTTATGCAGATCACAGAGGAACAGGAGGCAGAGGAATGAAACAGCTTCATATCAACCCGGTTTATAAAAAAGAATTGAAAACAAGTGTGCGGAGCATGAAAATTGCTCTGACGCTGTTGGCCTATAACGGACTTCTGGCTCTGATTGGCCTAGTATCCTTTTACGGATTGTTTGAATCCGCGCGTTACAGCGGAATGGATCATAGTATGCTTTTAATGATATATGCGATTTTGGTGATCATGGAGTTTGGGCTGATTTTATTTGTGATTCCGGCCTATACCTCCAGTGCGATATCCGGGGAACGGGAGCGGCAGACGTTGGAAATCCTGTTGACGACCAGCATGAAGCCTTCTCAGATCATCCGGGGAAAGCTGTTTTCCTCTATCAGTACCGTGCTGCTTCTGGTTTTTTCGAGCCTGCCGGTGCTGTCTCTGGTTTTTTCTATCGGCGGTGTTTCGCTGGGAGATTTGATGAAATATGTGGTATTGGTATTGGTGACGGCCGTTTATGCCGGAAGCTTTGGGCTATTGTTTTCGGTGATTTTTAAAAAGACCACGGTTTCGACGGTATTTACTTATGGGATACTGGTGGTTTTGGGAATTGGGACGGTTGCGCTGCTGCTGGTGATTTATCTGCTGATGGATCAATATTATACGGCACAAAGCATTCATGGCGGACAATACCAGAATCCAGACCTGGGCTACGGCGTCTGCCTGCTGCTCTTTAACCCAGGTGTTTCGATTGGAGCGCTGTTGTTTGGGCAGTTTGGCAGTATGGGAGAGTTTGGAGAGGTAATCCATGCACTTGGAACCGTTCCGGAATTCCTGACCAAGCATTGGTTTGTGATTAGCCTGATTGTTCAGGCGGTGACAGCCGCTTTATTGCTTACTCTTGCGGCAACGTTGTTGAATCCGTTAAAAAGAAACGAGGGAAAGCGGGCAGGGAAAAAAGAAAAAAGAAAGATAGGAGGATGATATGGAAGAGAGGATTTTACGGGTTATCCGCCAAGCCAGGCGACAGCTTTGCCTTCAGGTACTGCGTGATAAGAGTCTCTTCTGGATAGGAGCGGCTTCCTCCTTAGCAGCCCTGGTGCTGTTTGTAGCTCTTTTTATCCCGTTGTATCAGGCGAAATGGATCGCGGCAGGAATTTTGGCGGCAGGTTTTTTGGCAGGTCTGGCAGCAGGAGTGATGAGGCGTCCGGGTATCCAGGAGGCGGCAGAATGTGCAGATCGAACCGGATTGCAGGAGCATTTGAGTACAGCGCTGGAGCGTCAGGAACAGGAGGATTTGTTCAGTCAGCTTCAGCGGGAGGAGACGCTTTGTCTGTTAGAGGGCTATCCGTTGAAGGAACGTTTAAAAAAGCCTATTTCCCGCAGACATTTGGCTGTTTTCGGAGGAAGCATGATCTTGTCATTTCTGTTTTTGCTGATACCGACACGGGCAAAGCTCTTAGCGGAAAAGCAACATGACTTGCTTCAGGCAAAGCAGGAGGAAATAGAGAAGCTAGAGGAGAAGTTGGAGGAATTAGAGGAACTTGGGCAGTTGGAGCTGCCGGAGCTAGCCGATCTGGATTTAAAGGGCTTAGAACTGCCAGAAGAGGATCGGGAGAGCTGGAAGCAGATGCTTTCAGAAGGTATGGAGGAATTAAAAGAGGCAGCGGACGACCAGGATCTGGCAGAAATGGTAAAGCGTCTGGAAAAAAAGGAGGAGCAGCTTGTAGAAGCGCTAAGGCAGCAGCAAATGCAGCAGCTAGCAGGGAATAAGGGAGATACAAGCCAGCCGGCAAATCCGGCGAGTCCGTCAGGAGAAAATCAACCAGGCGAGGGACAATCCGGTGGAGCCGGTTCAGACGGATCAGACAGGCAGGGTGAACGCTCTGACGCAGAGGGAGGAGACGGAAAAAACGGCGAGAATGACCAAAAAACAGGAAATGGAGAAAAGGAAAACGGAGGAAATGGCGCCGGAATGTCGGGCGCTGTGGCTGGAAATATCGGTGCCGGAGGTATCGCCGGAATGAGTCCGGGGACAGCTGGGACAGGAGCCAGTTATACAGCGATTGCCAGTACAGGAAACCCAGGAGACGGGAATCAGGAAGGCAATACGTCTGGAAATGGTAACGGAACGGGAAGCGGTAATGGAGGAAACCAGGGCGGCAGTGGAAACGGCAATGGAGCTGGCGGAGAAAACGGAACGGGTTCTGGAGCAGGAAATGGGAATGGAAGCGGTGGAAATGGCGGGGGCGGAAACGGAACTGGCGATGGAGGCGGTTGGAATCAGGGAAGTGCTGTCGGGATAGAACGAGAGCATACGTCCACGCTGGAACAAGAAACCGTGATTTTACCGGGAGAGGTGGCCGAAGGAGATCGCCTGACTGGTACTGCGGGGAGTGAGGGAAACAGCTATTTGTCCCCAGATCAGGTCAGAGGAGAGGGCTATGCCGGACAGAAAACCGAGTATGAGGCCGTATTGGGTGGCTATTCGGAAAAAGCCTATGGGCAGATAGAACGAAATGAAATTCCGTCTGAGATGCAGGATATTGTAAAAAAATATTTTTCCGGACTTGGCGGAAACTAAGAGGATAGAAAAGAAATAGGAGTAAAGAAGGCTATGACAGAGGAAAGAATTGAGGAGATCAAAAAACGGATTCATCAGGCGGAGGAGGAGATCGGCAAGGGGATTATCGGGCAGAAAGAAATCATCCAGCAGGTGCTGCTAGCAATGTTAGCAGGAGGAAATGTGCTCTTAGAGGGTGTTCCCGGTCTGGGAAAGACGCAGTTAGTCAAGACGATTTCTCAGGTGATGGGGCTGCAGTTTGGTAGAATTCAGTTTACGCCGGATCTGATGCCTGCGGACGTTACCGGGACAAATCTGATTTTACAGGAAAATGGACAGAATACCTTTCGCTTTGAAAAAGGGCCGATCTTTGCCAATCTGGTACTGGCAGATGAAATCAACCGTGCCACTCCGAAAACACAGTCTGCGTTGTTAGAGGCAATGCAGGAGGGAACGGTGACGGTCAGCAAGGAGACGTATTCCCTTCCGCAGCCGTTTTTGGTATTGGCGACGCAAAACCCGATAGAGAATGAAGGAACGTATCCGCTGCCGGAGGCGCAGCTTGATCGCTTTTTGCTGAAGCTATTGGTTCGTTTTCCGGCAGAGGCAGAGCTAAAGCAGATCATGGCCGTGACAGTAGGGGGAAAAGCGCCCGTGCTGCAATGCTGTATGGAGGGAGCAGAGCTGTTAGAGGCCAGAGAGATCATCAGAGAGCTGCCGATGTCAGAGAGCGTAGAGGATTACGTGCTGCATTTGGTAGTCAGCACGCATCCGGAGCTGGCGGGTGCGCCGGAGGTGGTAAAACAATATGTGACATGCGGAGCAAGTCCGCGTGCGGCACAGGCTATGATTTTGACAGCGAAGGGAAGGGCGTTTTTATCCGGCCGGATGAATGTGGCCTATGAGGATGTCAACGCAGTGGCTTATCCTGCGCTGCGTCATCGGCTGATATTAAATTATGAAGCAGTGTCGGAAGGGCTGCAGGCAGACGATATTATCCGCCAGCTTTTGACACAGTAAACAAGCAGCAGAAGGAGCCAGGATGGAGGAACTATTTGGACAGGAATTTTTAAAGGAGCTTCCTGCCCTGCGGTTTGCCGGGAGAGCAGCACAGGGCGCGGCACAGGCCGGGCTGCGGAAGTCCCAGGCAAAGGGCAGCAGTGTGGAATTTTCAGATTTTCGGGAATATCTGCCGGGAGACGATATTCGCCGTCTGGATTGGAATGCCTATGCACGGCTTGGGAAGCTTTATATGAAATTATATATGGAGGAACGAGAGGGGATTTTTTCGCTTTATTTGGATTTGTCTCCCTCGATGAATTACGGGACAGAGCCTAAGGCGCGGCATATGCTGCGGATGGCGGCTGTTCTCTCTTATATGGCGCTGCAAAACCAGGATCGGGTGCGGATTTGTCTGGCAGGCTTTTCTGGGGAGACTGCCTTGCCGCAAAGACAGAGCTTTCATGGAAGCGCCGCTTTTTCTAAGCTTTTGGTTTATCTGCAGGAGGTGGAGAGGATACGCCGTGCTGATAGGGCAGAGAGGAAGTGGGCCGCGTCCTGTGATACAGCACTTTGGGAGGTGCTGTATCGTTTTCCGCCGGATTTGGGCGGTACGACGATATTGCTTTCGGATTTTATGCCAGAGGATATTACAGAGGAAGTCAAATATCTTCGTCTGTTTCGGAAGCAAACCGTACTGCTGTTCCAGGTATTAGCCGAGGAAGAGCTTCATCCGCTTTTTGCCGGAACGAATCAGCTCCTTGATATGGAAAATAGCGGGCAGATGCGGATTACTCTGACCCCGGGGCTGCTGCGTTCGTATCAAACGGAACTGGATGGATTGCGTCAGAGGCTGGAACGGCTCTCTGCCCGTTATCAATGCCATTATCAGCAGGTTTCCTCCGGGGAACCTGTAACTGCCTTTTTAAGACAAGGAATGAACCGATATTGGCAGCATCGCTGATAATATCCTATTAGGAGGTGAAGCAGTATGAAGCTGCAGATTTTATGGCCGCTGGCCTTTTTGGCGGTGCTGCCGGTGATTGTGTTACTATATATGATGAAGCAAAAGGCAAAGGAGCAGGAGGTTTCCTCGCTTTATCTGTGGCGGGAGGCATATCAGAACCTGCGCTCGGATACTCCCTGGGAAAAACTGCGGCACAATCTTTTGATGTATTTACAGCTATTGGCGATGGCGCTGCTGATTTTGGCGATGACGGCTCCTTATCTGACAGGGCGTCAGAAGGAGCATTCTTACCCGATTCTTGTCATTGACCGAAGCGCCAGTATGAGTATGGAGTATGAGGAAGGACGTACGAGGCTGGATGTGGCAAAGGAGGAAGCCATCCGTTATGTCCGCAGTCTGGATTTGGATGCGCGTATTACGGTGGTGGCGGTAGATAATGCAGGGACGATCTGTTTGTCTGCTAGTCAGTCTGCGGCAGCAGCAGAGCAGGCGATTCGGGAGATAGAGCCGACGCTTTTGGCTGGAAATGTAGCGGCCGGCCGTGAAGTCTATGCCTCGCTGGCGGCGCTGTATGAGGATTATTATTTGGTTGCGTATACCGATACTCCGGTAGAGTTCGGGGATTTCAAGGGAGAATGGGTAGATGTGGCAACAGAGGTGGCCAATGTCTCAGTAGACCTGGTCAGCCATACCGGAGAGGATACTCCGGCGGTGATGGTAAAGGTAAGTAACCATAGTATAGATGCGGATTATCATGGAGATCTTTCCTTATTTATAGAAGAGGAATTGGTAGAGGTTCGCACGATTGATTTGGCAGCTCGGTCGAGTGAGCTGTTTTATTTTGAGATTTCCTCTATTCCGTCTGCCTATCAGGAGCAGTGGCAGGAGGGGCTGCTGCTGACGGCTCGCCTAAGCGGGCGGGATGCGTTGGAGGCGGATAACCAGGCATATGATGTGCTGCAAAAAAGCAAAGAAGGAAAGGTATTGCTGGTGACGGAGCAAAATGTCTTTTTGGAACAGGCGCTTCGGGCGAATGAGTGGCTGACTGTTTTTAAAACGAATACGACAGAAGCGCTTTCCGGGTACGATTTGTATATATACGATGGAATTTTCCCAGACACCTTGCCAGAGGATGGGGCGGTATGCTTGTTTCATGCTCCGGCAGGGCAATACGATTGGCTCCAGTCAGTGGATACGGAAGAACATCAGGAGGAGGAAGAGCAGGAGGGCGGTTATCTGACCTTTCAGGAACTTCCGGCTGTCTCGTATCTGACAGGCTTTCAGATTGGCTATCTGGATTGGCAGCGCTATCAGCTGCCGGAATGGGGAGAGAGCTTTTTGGTAGACGGAGACGGGAATTGCGTGGGCTTTTTGGGAATAGCCCATGGGCAGCCAATCGCTGTAGTAGGCTTCGATCTGCACAAAGGAGATTTCCCTTTACAAAGTCAGTTTCCAATGTTTATCAGTCAGTTGCTGCAAAGTCTGTTGGAATTCCGGGAGGCAAGAGAAACACCGCCTGCCTTTCCAGCTTCGGAATCCGGGGTGCTGCCGTCTGCCCGGATGGAGACGGGACAACTCGCGGCAGACGGGGGGACTTTGTCAGAAACAGGAAATCCTTCTGACATCGGCCTGACCATAGGGACGAAATCCAGACAGCAAAACGGATATCCGCTGCGGAATTTGTGTCTGCTGCTGGTAGTAGGGCTGTTACTGCTCATTAGCGTGATTTTTTTATGGAGACAGATGCAGGAGGAAAAAATTCTGCGCCGTTATGAGCAAACAAAGCAGAATCAAGACAGGAAAATAAGGCTGCTTGCCGTGCCGGTGCTGCGTCTGCTGACGCTGCTGCTGATTTTTCTGGCCATGGCGGATTTGACGGTCAGCGGAAGAGGACAGGGGGTTACGACGGTCTATTTGCTGGATGCTTCGGATAGCTGCGAGGGAGACCGAAAAACAGGAGAAGCCTTTATCCGGGAGGCAATGCAGCAGGCAGCGGCGAAGGGCAGACACAGGAGCGCGGTAGTTGCCTTTGGCGGAGATGCCAGAGTAGAGCAGTTTGTCAGCGAGGAAGCGTTGTTTCAGGAGATGGGAACGAACCCGATTCAGACAGCTACCAACCTGGAGAGAGCCGTTCAGACCGGGCTTGCCCTGATACCGGAGGAGGATGCCGGGCGGCTCGTGCTGTTGACGGATGGCGGTGAAACAGAGGGAGATGTTACGAATCTGATACGTGGAGTTACAGAACGTCAGGTGTCGGTTAAGGTAGTGACGTTGTCCGGCGGGGAGGCTTTGGAGAACTATATCAGCCAGTTGGAGGTGCCGTCAGACGTTCAGGTGGGGGATTCCTTTTTGATTACCGTTCAGGTAGAGAGCAACTGCCGGACGAAGGCGTTTCTTACCTTATATGAAGGAAAGGCAGACGGTGGCGAAAAGCAGAAGGCGGTACAGGAGGTAGAGCTGTCTCCTGGGACAAATCAGTTTGTCTTTACGGATACGCGGACAGAGGAAGGACTTGTGACATACCGTGCAGTATTGGAAAGCGAGAAGGACAGCAGAACCGTGAATAACCAATATTCTGCCTTTACCCGTGCGGAAGCGCCGTCCAGGTTTTTGCTTCTGGAAAAGGAGGCAGGGGAATCTGCCGCTCTGCAGCGGGTATTGAAGGCGGCGGGGGTATGGGTGGAGGTTCGCTTAGCAAAGGATGCACCAAAGAACCTGATGGATTTAAGCGCTTATCGGGCGGTCTTGCTGCTGGATGTTCCGATATCGGCTTTGCGGGAGGAGTTTTTATCTAACTTAGAAAGCTATGTAAGGGATTACGGCGGCGGTCTGGTGACAATCGGCGGCAGCAGAAGCTATGCCCTGGGCGGTTATCGGGATACGGTGCTGGAGGATTTGCTTCCGGTGGAAATGGATTTGAAAAATGATTTGGAGGTGCCGTCTCTTTCGATGGTTTATGTCATTGATAAATCCGGCAGTATGGGAACTGGAATCGGGAGCGAGGATACGTATGATAAGCTGGCAGTAGCGAAATCGGCGGCGGCAGGGGCAGCGGAAAACCTGCGGGAAATGGATCGGGTAGGGGTGCTGGCCTTTGACGATCAATACGAATGGATGCTGCATATGACACAGGCCGATGATCAGGAGAGCATTAAGGAAGCGATTGGCCAGATTAAATCAGGCGGAGGCACGAGTATTTATCCTGCACTGGCCGCTGCCGTCCAGGAATTGGAACAGGAGGATACAAAGCTAAAGCATGTGATTTTGCTGACGGATGGCCAGGACAGCTATGGTTATTACACTGCCTTGACCAATCGGATGAAGGAAGAAAACATTACGCTTTCCACAGTTGCGGTAGGGAGCGATGCAGATACCGCATTGCTCAACCGCCTGGCTGCGGATGGGCAGGGACGCTATTATCAGTCGGAAAAGCTTTCTGAGCTGCCAGATATCTTTGCCCAGGAGGTGTTGCTCTCGATGGGAGAATATCTCGTCAACCGGGAATTTGTTCCGTCGGTAGCCTATAGCGGCGATTTGCTGACTGGTGTATGGGAGGAAGGTATGTATCCGTTATTGGGCTATACGGCGGCAACCGCCAAGCCAACGGCAACGGTTTATCTCCTTTCAGATTCCGGGGAACCGATTTTAAGCAGCATACAGGCAGGGCTTGGCCGGACGGTAGCATGGCAGAGCGACGCGGTAGGCGGCTGGAACCTTTATTATGAGGGAACCCAGGAATATGCTGCGTTATGGAGGAATATCACAGACTGGATTCAGACAGATTTGGGCGATGAGGGCGGAACGCTTTCGGTAGAAAAGACAGGTACGGGTAGCCGGATTGTCTATCAGACAGAGGAGTTTTCCGCAAAGACCAGTGTTTCGGTTCTCTGTACGGATCGGGAGGGAGGACAGACCTCCTTAGATCTTACGGCAACGGCGCCGGGGGTATATGAGACTACTGTAGAATTAGAAGAAAATCAGGCGTATAGCCTCTTTTTAACGAAGCGGGAAAACGGTGAGGTAGTAGCTGGCCAAATGACCGGAATTGCTACGCAATACAGCCAGGAATATCGCTTTGCAGATCGGAGCGGCCTGGATCGGTTTTTGCAGGCGACGGCAGGTGTAGAGATTGAGAAGCCGTCTGAACTTTATGAGAATGGGTCTGAGGCTTTAGAAGCGGCCGGAAGGAAGCAGCAAAGCCTGAGCCTGCTGTTCCTTTGCCTGGCAGCGGCGGCATTTTTTGCAGACATTGTGCTAAGAAGGTTTGATATTCATCCGTTCGAGGCTCTGTTAAGGAAAGGAAAAGCCTGGAAAGGGAGTGCCATAAACCTAACCAGGAGAACCAGAAGCGCTGGAACGGCGGGAACGGCCAGAGGATTAGGAACAGCCGGGGAATCAGGAGCCGCCAGAGGATCAGGATCTGCCAGCGAATCTGGAGCTAAAAAGAAAACGGAACGCATTGGAAGAAGTAAGAGTACGAAAGAGGCCAAAAAGGAGGGAACAGAAGTATTGTTAGACACTTCTGCTCTGTTAAAGCAAAAGGAAGAGAGAAAACGGCGGTAGAAGGAAAACTATATCAGATAGGGGATGGCTCCCGCCTCTACAGGTGGTGACTTGTATCAATGGCAAAAGGCTTGGAGAATCGTTTCGGAAGCTGAATCAGATGATAGATGCGGGCATAGTCAATTTCATCCAGCTCCGGCAGGACGTTTTTCGGATAAGTCTTGGCGACTCCATGCTCTTTCAGATAAGAGGCAGCTTTGTTGTAGGCGATAGCTGCCTCCTCTTCGGAGGAGTATCTTCCTATTATAATAGAGCCGCGGATTTGAATGCGGGCCGTGTAGACGGGCATTCCCTTCCGATATTCCTTCTGAACTCCATAATAACGGTTGACAATGCTGATATTGTCATAACGAAGGTCATGAGAATCTCCATTCACAAAAAAATAATCCCGTCCTTCTCTGGCATAGCTGCGGATGCCATAGTGGCTTAAAAGAGGGAACTGTTTTCCTCCCTCAGAAGCAAAGAAGGAGGAACCCCGTTTCGTTAGCTTGTGGCTGGAATAAAAGGGCAAGTCCTTCAGATCGAAGGTCAGGCAGAGGGACGGGCTGTAATAATAAAGAACATATTCTTTTTTCAAATAAAGCGGTGTGCGGAAATAGACACCGTTGTCTCGTACGTTCATTAAAATTACCCATTTTTCAAAGGAAAGCATAGAAGAACTGTTATAATCCTCCGGCTGTATCTGGGGAGAAGCAAGCAGGGTTTTGGCCTCTAAATAGGCGGCTCTGGCCTGTTCCTCTTTGGCATAGCTGCCAAGGCTGATATGCTTTCTCTGTATTGTAATAGAAGCGCGGTAGGAGGGCTGACCGTTTTTTCTTGCAGTAGGATATACGCCAGAAAGATGTTTCATAGGGATCGTTTTCCTTTCTATGTCATTTTGGGGAGGGGTTTTGGATAGTGTACTCCCTCGTTTGGAAAAGATCAAGTGGTTAAAATACAAACATGAGAAGAATTAGAAAAAATATCCTGAAAAAAATAAAGTCGAAATAGAAAAAAGAAGGACATATCTGGAAGAAACTAGGAGAGAAATAATGAGAAACGAGAAAGGTATTTTACGTTGGTTAGCATATTTGTAGCATTTAGTTCATAAATTTGTAATAATATGATACAGATATTTAACAGTAGTGTACAAAAACAGTAACAGAAACTTGTAGGGTAAGCACAAAATTCTGGAAAAACCTGGGAATAAAATTCGGGCATTACTTCCAAAAATTCACGGATCATATTGACAGAGAGGGACAAATTGGTATAATCATTGGTGAAAAGGAACACACATGTTCGATTGTGAAGTACAAGAGACAGAAAAAACAGAATAGAAGGAAGATATGAATTTCGAGAAAAGAGGTAGAAAATTATGTTAAGAAGATGTAAACTTTTCTCTCACATTGCAATACTCCTGATAGGGATACTTGTACTGACCATAGACTCGCCGATTCCGGCGAACGCCTATCGAGGAGATGGTTCCTATCAAGAGGATGCTTATCAGGGTGAGGCTGCTTCCGAGGTAGTAGAAGCGATTGCATTGTCGGGAAAAACAGAAGCAGAAACAGAAAACGAAGATACATGGCTGGATGCCGTACTGGACAAGCCGGCAGAAAACGGCCAGAAGCTGGCGAAGGCTGCAGAGGAGACAAAGCCGGCAGAGCTGCCAGCACATGGAGTTGCTGCAGAGGCCATAAAGAGACAAGCTGTACCGGGCTTAGAGGATACCTTTGGTAAGGCAGAGGATATCGTAAAAAAGATCGAAGAAGCAAAGAAAGCAGAGCGGGCGGCCAGAAAAGCTCAAAAAAAGAAAGAGGCAGAAGAAAAGGCCAGGGCTGAACGGAAAAAGGTGCTGGATGAAAGCCGTACGGCAGGAAGAACCTTAAAGAAGAGAAAAGAGATTCAGCTATCGGCCAGAGAATTGGATTGTCTGCAGCGAATTGTTCAGGCAGAGGCCGGAAATGAGGACATCATGGGAAAGCTGCTCGTGGCAAACGTTGTGCTGAACCGTTATCGGAGTGAAAAATTCCCGGACAGCATTGAAGAGATTGTAACACAGACCTCCTATGGAGCCTATGGATTGGTTTATCAGTTTACACCAACCAAGCCAGGCGGAGGGTATTGGAGCGCAGTTCCGTCCGAAGAAACGATAGAAGCGGTGGAACGAGCTTTAAACGGAGAGGATTATTCAGAGGGAGCCTTATACTTTGCCAGCCGGAGCGGCGCTAATCCGTCGCATATGTCCTGGTTTGACCGAAAGCTGACCTGGCTGTTTAAACATGGAAACCATGAATTCTATGTCGGATAAAACGGTTATAGAAAAAGTGCTTGTCAGAAGGGGATGCCCCGTGGTATACTTCCCTCATAACGGGTACACCTAAGGAAATCAGGAGTACGGAAAGAGGGATGAGAATGCAAGAGGTTATGTATAGGAGTACAAGAGGGGGCGGCGGCTTAGTTACCGCTTCTCAGGCTATTTTAAAGGGGCTGGCGGACGACGGCGGACTGTTCGTCCCGGACAAATTGCCTAAGCTAGATTGTTCCATCAATGAGATGGAAAAAATGACGTATCAGGAAATTGCCTATGAGGTGATGAAGCTGTTCCTTACAGATTTTACAGAGGAGGAGCTAAAGGGCTGCATTAACCGTGCCTATGACACGAAGTTTGACGATGAAGAGATTGTGCCGATTACAAAGGCAGATGGAAATTATTATCTGGAGCTTTATCATGGGCCGACGATTGCCTTTAAGGATATGGCGCTCTCGATTTTGCCGCATCTGATGACAACAGCGGCAAAAAAGAACCAGATTGATAATGAAATTATTATTTTAACAGCGACCTCAGGGGATACCGGCAAGGCGGCGCTGGCTGGCTTTGCAGATGTGCCAGGCACCGGAATCATCGTATTTTATCCAAAGGACGGCGTAAGCTATATCCAGAAACGTCAGATGGTGACACAGAAGGGTGCGAATACGCATGTAATTGGGATTGAGGGTAATTTTGACGATGCACAAAGAGGCGTTAAGGAATTGTTTGGCGATAAGGAGCTGCAGGAACGGATGCAGGAGAAGGGCTACCAGTTTTCATCGGCTAATTCCATCAATATAGGACGGCTTGTGCCGCAAATCGTTTATTATGTATATGCCTATGCGAAGCTGTGTGAAAACGGTGAGCTGGTCAACCGGATGCCGATAGATGTCTGCGTACCAACTGGAAACTTTGGCAATATTCTCGCTGCTTATTATGCAAAATGTATGGGACTGCCGATTGAACATCTGATCTGCGCTTCCAATGAAAACAAAGTCCTGTATGACTTTTTTCAGACCGGGACGTATGATCGGAACCGGGAGTTTGTTCTGACAGCTTCCCCTTCTATGGATATTTTGGTATCCAGTAACTTGGAGCGGCTGATTTTCCGTCTGACCGGAGAAAATGCCGAGCAGAACCGGGAACTGATGGAGGCACTGGCCGGGGGAGGGGTATATCAGGTGACGC
>CASCWU010000085.1 GCA_949155905.1 uncultured Lachnospiraceae bacterium | reverse complement strand
CCGTACCTGGAAGGGAACCGATCATGCAGCTTCTTTGGAGCCGGATGGCGTAAGGAGACTAAAACGAAACCTGATTTCGACCTATACGGCCTTGACGAGCAAGTCTCAGGAAGTTTTGCCGATTGAGCAGGTGCAGAGGGATAAATTAAAATATCGGGTAAGATAAGGGTTTTTGCAGAAGGAATTTTCAATAAAAAAGGAAATATGGAATTATTAAATATCAAAGGCATTGAAAATTTATTTTTCCAGATACCGGAATTTGTTTCTGGTATCTGGAATCATTGCTTTTTCTTATGCTTTCTTTACCAAACACCTCTTCTTAAAAAATGCCACTCCATAGCATATCACTTCTGCATATTCCTCTCTTAAATCCTTGTCATACATTCGTTGTTCAATTTGAGAGAGTGCAGCATCGCAATCTGCTGACAAAAAGTCGAATGATTTAGAATGCTTAAATTCAAAGACAGCGATTTGTTCTCCGGCATAATCTTCTAAGGTAATGTCACTTCGTCCCTCTTCATGCTCTCGATTAGATTCTACTACATAGCCTGCTCCGGCGAAAATACCTGCAAGAAAGGCATGATAGAAATCTTCCTTATAGTTATAATAACTGATTGTTTTTCGGAGCAGCTTTGTAAGCTCTATCGTAATTTTTTCACAATTCTGGTTCCAGATAGCATGAAAAAGGGTAGTTCTATCCGTTCTTTGGGTGGTTTCCTGAAACCAGCCTACAATGGTGTCTTCATAAATTTCTTTGATTTCTTTGTTTGGAATGGTGAGTGCAGTATAGCCTTTGGGCAGTATTTGAGGGGGATTGGTTTGTTTTGCTTTTGTTAAATAACCAGTCAAATATAATATGCTCCAAAGATTTTCTTCAGAAGAATGTAAATAGTGATAGGTTAAATCCTCCTCTAATTTTTGTATAATAAAATCTCCTGGTAAAAGAGTTTCTAATTTTTTGTTAATAGAATGGCCTGCATAGTCAAGAAAAGAATGAATAATAGCATTGTCGCTGGAATTTTTCCAATAGCCGCTTGGTGGGGTATTTTCTTTTAGCATCGAATTTTTAACGTGGTTCATAACATCCCAAGGACAATAAATTTCACAATCTTCAAATAAATAACCATCATACCATTCCTGAATTTCTGCCAGATGAGAAGAAAGCTTTGTTTTTGTGAGAAGCTGTTCGACCTCCATTTGAGTAAACCCAAAGTAGCTATTTAAGCGATTGTCTGAAATCGTATCCGAAACCAGATTATTTGTACCAGTGAAAATACTTTCTTTTGCAAGACGGAGGCAGCCAGTAATCACGGCAAACTTTAAAGAAGAGTTGTCCTTGATAACCTGTAAAAGCATTCGGAGAATAGTCAGCATTTCAGTGTAATAGCCTTTTTCACTTGCCTTTGCAAGGGGAACATCATATCCCTCTCCTTTATAAAATACCGAAAAGAAGATAGGTGGCGGAACCATTTGCTTTTGATTCCGTCACCTAAGCTATCAGCCAGGCTATCCCTTTACCTTCCGCGGAGCCTTCCACCGCATACATTCTAACATCTTTTCGGATGGTTCAAAAATAACCTTGGTATATTTCCCTTCTATAGCCGTAATGAGACTCCAGGTTTTGCTGTCCGGCTGGAGAGAGGAATAATTTTTTGTCACTATGTCCTCCTTATGCGCATACGCTAACAGCTCGTCCGAATCACTCGGAGCAACTAGCTCTACGTTCTCCAAATCTATCCGCAGAACCGTTTTTCGTTTGGCACCGCCCATAATGCGATCAAAATCAATCTGCCCGTCTACGTAAATATACTCATATTCCAGATTCAGCTTTGGGAAGATGTAAATCACCCCAACTAGCACCAGTGCAGGCAAAATATATAAAAAGCTTGCGAGCTGGCTGACCATCATGGAAATAAACAGCAGCAGAATGAGTCCAATCCGGATAGCCATAAGTTTCATGGTTCCCTTTTGCTTGACGCCCGCCTCTGCATAGGTTTCCCGTACCATAAAAAATCCCCCTTTCTGGTTTGGCAGTACTGTTCTTACCCTATTATACAAAAACAAAAGAAAAAAGGAAAGGGGGTGAATCTTAAATTTTTAAGAAAAATAAAGAAAGAGAGAAAGATACTTCTTGTCAGGTGCGCTTCTTTGAGCTATGATAATACAGAAGTTAATGCAATACACAAGCCGACGTAGCACAGAAGCCAATATAGTATAGAAGCCAACGTAGCACAGAAGTCAACGTAGCAGATGGAAATGCAGGCAAGTTATTTGGCGAAATGCAAACGTGTCAGCACACTAGGAGAACAGAAAGCAGGAGAAAGAGATGATAAAGACAAATGCTATGCGCTTATTGGAAACGGCTAAGATTCCGTTTCACGCGATGGAATATGAGGTAGAGGAATCGGATTTATCAGGCGTACATGTAGCCGAACAGCTCGGGGAGCCGGTCGAGCAGGTTTTTAAAACATTAGTGCTGCGGGGGAGCCGGTTGGGGTATCTGGTATGCTGCATTCCGGTAGCGGAGGAGTTAGACTTGAAAAAGGTGGCAAAGGCCGCCGGGGAAAAGCATGTGGAAATGCTGCCGCTAAAGGAGCTTCTTCCGGTGACAGGCTATATCCGGGGAGGCTGTTCGCCAATCGGTATGAAAAAGCGCTTTCCTACTTATATAGAGGAAACGGCGATTTTATTTGAAGAGATTGCTGTCAGCGCCGGAGCAAGAGGCGTGCAGATTTTCTTAAATCCAGAGGATTTGATTCGGTATACGGGGGCGGAAACGGCGGATCTGACGGTCTGAGGCGTCACCGAAGCTTCGCCAGTAAAATCCGTCTTACCGATTCCTCAATCCGCTCTTCGGTCAACCGGCCCTCCTTTACTGCCTGGATAACTGCCGAATACGCCTCTGAAAAATCCCCTGGCATAAGCAGCATATCGCATCCTGCTTCCAGAGCCAGGAGAGCCGATTCTGCAGAGCTATAGTGCTTGGCGATAGCGCCCATTCCCAGTGCATCCGTAATGATGATTCCCTGATAGCCCATTTCCTCCCGCAGCAAATCCGTAATCAATACGTTGGAAAGAGAAGCAGGAAGTTCGCTTCCGGTGACGTTTGGGAGAGAAATATGCGCGACCATAATGAAATCGACTCCCTTTTCACAGCCGGATTGAAACGGAACCAGTTCCATTTCCCGCAGCTCCTCCAGCGTTTTATAAGAAAATGCGTAGCCGGAGTGAGAATCCTCCGTAGTTCCTCCATGTCCTGGAAAATGCTTATAAGAAGCCAATATTTGATTTTCATGAAGCCCTTCACAAAAGGCCCAGGCCATATCCGCTACTGTCTGTGGATCGGTTCCAAAAGAGCGAGTTCCGATTACCTGATTCTCGCTGTTGGTGATGACATCGGCATCCGGTGCAAAATCTACGTTAAAGCCCAAGTCGGAAAGATAGGCTCCAATCGTATTTCCAGCTTCCCGGATGACCTGTCGATCCCCTTGCTTGGCCAGTTCTCCCATCGCTTCTACCCGTTCTACCGAAAAGGCCTTTTGACTGCCGATTCGCAGCACGCGGCCGCCTTCTTCATCTACTCCGAGAAAAATCGGAAATCCCTGTTTGTCATTCATATATTCTTGTACCGTAGAAAGCATTTCCTTCGTTTGAGCCGGAGAAACCAGATTTTGCGCAAAGTAAACAAGGCCGCCAACCGGATAGCGATCAAGAGCTGCCTTCGTCGTCTCTCCGGTGGCTGTTACGGTTTGAAAGCCGGTCAGGGCTTCCGGGGTGATAAAAAACAGTTGGGCAACCTTTTCCTCTAAGCTCATAGAAGCCAAAAATGCTTCCGGTGTTTCCTTAGAAGGTGTTTGCTCATCAGGCTGTTTTGCTGTGGTATTCTGAGCAGAAGAGCCTTCCGGAGAGGCTTGCTCTGCAGGATCTGTTTGAACCTCCTCGTCAGTTTCTTTCTCCGGCTTGTTTGAGACAGACGGGGTGTTGGTCGCCTCCTTTTCTTCCTCTTTAGGCAGGGTAGCTTGGTCTTGATTTTCCTCTAGGGGAAGAGAGAGATCCGCCTGATCCGGAGAGGACGGTGCCTTTTGTGTTTCCGGACTGTTATTTTTATTCCATAGGGTAAAAAAGCAGAGAACGGCCAGTACACATATCATACATGTGCCTAAAAATCCCAAAAAGAAACGAACCATTTTTTTAGAAGAAGCTTTCATATATAATCCTCCATACTGCCGACACCTGCATATTGGGGGGTCAGCATAAATTTGTAAAGGGATAATCTAAATTTCCTGTAAATTTTTAGAAAAAATTTATTTTTCACAGTAGTTATCTGCCTATCTGCCAGGCAGAACAGCGCCGATCTTTCGTTTCCAATCATAAGTGAGAAGCAAATACTATTGTAACGTATATCGCTAAAATTTGTCAATAGATTATAGTTGACAAATAATATTATATATCATATAATATGAGAAAATATATAATATAAGATGAAATATGGTATTTGTCCCATGTATGGAGTCAGGAGATGATAGGATGGTATTTAATACCGGAGCGGCATTGCTGGATGCGATTGTATTGGCGGCCGTTTCAAAGGAGCAGGAGGGAACCTATGGCTACAAGATTACACAGGATGTCAGGAAGGCCATTGAGGTTTCTGAATCTACGTTATATCCGGTTTTGCGCCGACTGCAAAAGGATGGCTGCCTGGAGGCATATGACGTCCAATGCGATGGCAGGAACCGGAGATATTACCGGATAACGGAGCGCGGCAGAGTACAGCTTGCCATGTATATAGAAGAGTGGAGACGTTATTCGGAAAAAATCAATTTGATGTTTGCAGGGGGAGAGAAAATGGATAAGAAAGAGTTTATCAGGCAGCTTCATCAGATGCTTTCCGATCTTCCGGAGGAAGAGCGGAGAGAGGCTGTCAGCTATTATGAGGAATATTTAGAGGATGCCGGGCCAGAGCAGGAGGCGCAGACCCTGGCAGAGCTGGGAAGCCCAGAACAGGTAGCGGCAACTATACGGGAGAATTTATACACTGACCCGGTGCAAAATGGTGTTTATACAGAGACCGGATACCATGACAGGGCAGAACAGGGTGGAAAGCTTGAACTGGATCACTTTACCCAGATCGTGCCGCAGCAGACGATAGGAAACGTGGAAGACACGGAGGACGACACAGAAAAAACGAGCGAGGATAACAGAAATTATCAGACAAAATCAACGGCAGGTCGCCAGGAGGGCGGATATTTTAGCCAGGAAAATACCGGCAGCAGCCGTGATAGAGGCGATACGAATCAGGAGGCCGATAGGATAAAGGCCGCCGGTAACAGAGCAGGCGGGAAACAAGCTTCCTGGCAAAAGAAAAAAGAAGGCATGAGCAAAGAAACGAAAGCTCTTTTGATCGTATTGGCTTTGCTGTTTTCCATTCCTTTGGCAGCGATTGCATTGTCTGTGATTGCTGTGATTGTAGGTGTGATGATCACGGTTTTTGGTGTGACAATCAGCTTTATAGCGATTACCGGGGCTTGCCTGCTGACGGGTGTCGTATTGGTAGTAGTCGGGATTGCCAATATCTTTTCGGCTTCTCCGGCAGGGATTTTACTGTGCGGACTTGGATTTTTGTTTTTCGGAGCAGGAATGCTGTTTTTGATTGCAACTGTATTTGTATGTAAGACGCTTCTTCCGATACTGGCCAAGGGCTTTGTATCGCTTTGCAGACTTCCATTTCAGAAGGGAGAGAATATGGCATGAAACGATTTTATCAGGCCGCCGCAATCATTGCATTAGTGGCGATTGTATTTGGTACGGTGTTTAGTATTGCAGGAGTATGTGTTGGAGGAACCGTAGAGGCAGCAGGAGAGTTGGTAGAGGTACACGGGATACGCGGCTTTCATTTTCATTTTCCGTTTTTCTGGTTTGGCTCCAAGGAGGAGACACCTATACAAAGAGAGAAGTTAGAGCTGCCAGCCAAGCTAGAGGAGCCGGAGGCTCCGGTAGAGGAACGGGTAGAGCTACTCGGAGAGCATGAACTGGAACTGCATTATACAGAGGATATCGAGGAATTGCAGTGGGATATTTCTTATGCGTCTCTTACCGTTCTGCCAGGAGAGGAATTTGCCATTTGGGGAGATAACCTGGATCAGAAGCTGTTAGAATCAAATGTAAAGGGAAATATGTGGTATTTAAGCTACCACGCGGAGGATAGCTGGGGATGGAACTGGAAGGAAGGCCTGGAAATTTCGCCGGCAGAAGAAGCGGTATTTTATATTACGATTCCGAGGGGAAAGGTGCTTCAGTATGCTTCTATAGAGCTGGGAGCAGGAAAAAGCTATATAGAAGGGATTGGAATCCGCTCGGCAGATTTGGAATTAGGGGCAGGCGATGTCACCATTCAAAGCGTAGAGATTTTAGAAGAGGGCAGTATAGAGCTGGGGATGGGAAATCTGGAGCTTCAAAATGTTGGAGGAACCAACCTGGATATAGAGTGCGGAATGGGAAGCATACAGGGTTCTGTCCGCCTGGATGGAGACACGGAGATCAACTGCGGAATGGGGAACGTAGAGCTGGCTCTGATAGGACGGGAAAGCGATTATAATTATGATGTCAGCTGCGGAATGGGCAGCATCACGCTGGGCGACCATCATTCTTATATCGGCATTAGTGACGCAAGTCTGGAGAATGGCGCACGGAATACCATTTATCTGGATTGCGGTGTTGGGACAATAACCTTGCTCTATCGGGAAGCAATAGAGTAGCTATGCTGTTTTTTGAAAAAAATGACAAAAGTTGGAGCTTTCAGAAGAAAAATGCTTGAAAATAATTTAAAATCTGCTACAATAAAGAGAGAAGAAAAAGGAGGAGGGAAATGGATGAGTGAAAATGAAAAGCTGGATTTGATTTTATCCGAGATACAAGGGATGAAGCAGGAGCTGCGGCAGGAAATACAAGAGACGAAGCAGGAGCTGCGGCAGGAAATACAGGAGACGAAACAGGAACTACACCAGGAGATAAAAGGATTGGAAACCCGAATGGAGACCATGGAGGGTCAGATGGGAAACCTGGAAACCCGAATGGAGACCATGGAGGGTCAGATGGGAAATCTGGAAACCCGAATGGAAACCATGGAGGGTCAGATGGGAAATCTGGAAACCCGAATGGAAACCATGGAGGGCCAGATGGGAAATCTGGAAACCCGAATGGAAACCATGGAGGGTCAAATGGAAAACCTGGAAACCCGAATGGAAACTATGGAGGGCCAGATGGAAAACCTGGAAACCCGAATGGAAACTATGGAGGGTCAGATGGGAAACCTGGAAACCCGAATGGAGACCATAGAGGGTCAGATGGGAAACCTGGAAATCCGAATGGAGACTATGGAGGGCCAGATGAAAAACCTGGAGACTCGAATGGAGACCATGGAGGGTCAGATGGGAGATCTGGAAGCCCGGGTGAGAACGGTAGAGCAGAAGGCGACAGGTATAGAGCTGCAGCTTGAAAATGGCGTCCGAACTAATATTCAGCTTTTAGCAGAGAATTTTGTTGATCTGACCAGAAAGCTGAACCAGGCGATTCCGGTAGCGGATAAAAATCTGGCTTATGAGGTAAAGGTAAATTATCTGATTGAGGAAGTACAAAAGTTAAAGGAAAATGTAAAACAATTGATGAAATCAGCTTAAAGAGATATAGATAGGAGCGAAGAGACAGCGTGGCCAAAATGGGGTGGACTGCGCTGTTTTTTATGCACAGAGCCGCAGGAGGAATTTCGCTGTTGGCGGCATGTGGAAAGGGATATGTAGGACAGAGGCTATGCCAGGAAATGGAGGGAAATGATGGGTGATACGAGAGAAGATATTATTCGTATGGTAAAGGAAGAGGACGTGGAATTTATCCGGCTTCAATTTACGGATATTTTGGGAAATTTTAAAAATATGGCGGTGACGGCTAATCAGTTGGAGAAGATTTTAAAGAATCGCTGCAGGATTGACGGAAGCTCGATGGAGGGGTTCCGGGAAAATGAAGAGTCCGAGCTGTTTTTGCATCCGGATTTGGATACCTTTGTGATTTTTCCATGGCGTCCGCAGCAAGGGAAGGTTGCCAGACTGATTTGCGATTTGTACCGTTCGGACGAGGAGCCGTTTGAGGGCGATCCGCGTTATTTATTAAAGCAGACAATCGCTGCTGCTGCAAGGGAAGGCTATGCGTTTCAGATCGGTCCGGAATCGGAGTTTTATCTGTTTGAAGAGGATGAGAACGGTGGCCCGACAAACCTGACGAGAGAGAAGGGGGGATATTTGGATGTAGGGCCGTTGGATTCCGGGGAAAATGCCAGACGGGAAATGGTGATGACCTTAGAGAAAATGGGCTATACCATAGAAAGCTCCTATCACGAGGCTTCAGCGGGACAGCATGAAATCCAGTTCCGTTATGATCTGCCGCTGCAGACGGCGGACAATCTGATGACATTTGAAATGGTGGTGCGCACGATTGCGAGACGTCATGGCCTGTATGCTACCTTTATGCCAAAACCGAAAAACGGAGAAAGTGGTTCCGGTATGCACATCAATCTTTCGATGTACCAGAACGGAATCAATGTATTTTCCGGGGAGTATTCCGGACAGATGGCAGGAAACGGATTGGAAGGGAGAGACAGGGCAGGCAGTGCAGACGTGACAGATGAGGAAGATAGAAGAAACGGGTTTCGGGAAATGGGAATCAGTCCGGAGGCAGGCTGGTTTTTGGCCGGAGTGCTTTCTCATTGCCGCGGGATGGCGTTGATTACCAATCCGGTAGTCAATTCCTATAAGCGTCTGATGACAGGCTTTGAAGCGCTTCGGGATATTGCATGGTCAGCCAATACCCGTACCGCTTTGTTAAAGCTAAAGGCAGATCGTGGCTATTCGACCCGCTTTGAACTGCGCTCTCCTGACCCGGCGGCCAATCCGTATCTGGTTTTATCGCTTTATATCACAGCAGGCTTAGACGGTATCCGGCGGCGGCTTCCGGTTCCGCATCCGGTATCCGGGAGCTTGCGCCTGCTCTCGGAGGAGGAGAAGGAGAGCCTGGGCATTGATACGCTGCCGACTACATTAGGAGAGGCAATCCGCGCCTTTAAGGAGGATCGGTTTGTCCGTGGGGTATTAGGGGAGCATATTTCAAATAAATTTTTAGAGGCCAAGACACAGGAGTGGCGGGAATATTGCGAACAGGTATCTCAATGGGAGCTGGATCGGTATTTGTTTCGGATATAGGCTTCTTAGTAAGAGGGGAGGTGTTCGGATGTGACAGGTATTATAGTGGCATTTTTGCGGCCAGAAGATGCACGAAGCGTCCGAGGCATCTTGGTACGGGAGGGCTATGAGGTAGCAGGTGTCTGTACCAGTGCGGCGCAGGTCATTAGTCTGACACACAACCTGGACGGCGGAATTGTTGTCTGCGGGTATCGTTTATCAGATATGCACTATAGTGAGCTGTACCAATATTTACCGGAGGGTTATCGAATGCTGTTAGTGGCATCTCCGGCAAAATGGATGGACGGTCAGCCAGAGGATATCATCTGTCTGGAACAGCCTATACGTGTCCGGGTTCTGCTGCAAACGCTTGAGGGTCTGCTTACAGAGCTAAGAAGGCAGAAAAAGAAACAAAGAAGAAGGGCAGCAGGACAGGGAGACGGACAGTCTTCTGGGGAAAATGGGGTTGGGAGACGAAGTGAGGCCGATAGGCAGGTCATTATAAAGGCAAAGGAGCTGCTGATGGAGCGGAATCATATGAGCGAGGGGGAGGCGCACCGCTATATTCAAAAAATCAGTATGGACAGCGGCAACAGTATGGTAGAAACTGCCGGAATGGTGCTGGCGCTGATGCAGACCGGAGAATAAGAAATTCATAAAAAAGCGGCCATAGGGAAAGGAGAAAATGACCTATGACCGCTTTTTTCGATCTAGCTATGAGAAACTAGGAAAAAGCTTATATAAAAAGAAATCAATGCTGTATGTTATTGCCTTCCTCGGAACCAGGACGGAACTTAGGAGTAACAGAAGCATGGAACGGAAGCAGCGTATCGTCGAAGTTATGCCTTACCTCGCAGGTACGGTCAAAGATCATCGTTGCTTCGTCATCCGGCTTGCAGGCAGGCCATTCTGGAATTTCTGGATGGTTTGGATTGCCTGTCCGGGCAAAATTCATGACAGCCTGGAAGATCTGCTCCTGCAGCTTATCGGATACACCTGGTACATTTGCTACTGGAACCAGATCGATGTTATGGAAGAAGAATGCAATATCGGAGCAGTGCCATGCTGGCTTGCCATGTTCGTATGGGAACTCAAAGGCAAATAAGTAGGAGTAGGTCGGTGCCTCGGTATATTGTGCTTTTTTACGAACCAGATCCTTTGAGGACGGACGGAACATGGAATCTAAGAACAGCATATCGGTCGGGTGTTTACCTGGATAAGCCTCGGCAAAAAGCTCGATCAGCTTATCTACATGGTCAGCGCCGAAGCGTTTGCCAAGGATCTCCTTTGTCTGCTCATCGGTAAGCTCATATTTGTTAATGCCGGTCGGCATAAAGCCAAACTCGCTGATAACCGTTCCTACCATAAGCGGAATGGTCTTTGCATGCTCTCTAAAACCCTCTAAGTGCGGCTCGCCTAAGTAATAATCATTGATCATTGGACTGCAGCCGGTGTAACCGCCCTCTGCACGGATAGCAGGAGCTACCTTTACATAAGCATCTACCAGAGTCTGGTAAGGCAGTGTCTCGAACTGCTCGATATCGGAAGCCTCTAAGCCTAACTCCTGTAACATAGCCGTTACAATACGGGTTCCGTTCTGATCCTTAGGAGAACCCATTTCAGCGCCGGCTACTCCGCTCATTACGATACCCTTTTGGAATAAGCCGTCTGCTGCAGGCATCTGCATTAAGGATGTCACCTTCATACCGCCGCCGGACTGACCGAAAATCGTAATATTTTCCGGATCGCCGCCGAATTTTGCAATGTTTTCATGAATCCATTTCAGGGCAGCTACCAGGTCGGCGCTTCCTGCATTGGCAGAGTTTTTATATTTCTCTCCGAACGGCTCTAAATCCAGATAGCCCAGGATATTGAGACGATGGTTGACCGTAACGACTACGACGTCTCCCTCACGGCTCATGTTATCGCCGTCATAAGCGACCTGCTCAATAGCAGAACCAGCGGAAAATCCACCGCCGTGCAGCCATACCAAAACCGGTTTTTTCGCTTTTTCACACAGGTGCTGTGTCCAGATATTTAAGTTCTGGCAGTTCTCATCCTGCGGCCAGTAAGCATGAGGTACCATGACCTCACCGTTTGGTGTTTCCTTATTCATCAGCGGGCAAACGAAGCCAAAGGAAGTAGCGTCCTTGATTCCCTCCCAAGGCTCTACTGGCACCGGCTGCATAAAACGTTTTGCTGTAGCGTATTTTACCCCTTTAAAAATATAAGTTCCGTTAAACTGATAACCGCGGAGCTTACCGGCCGTAGTCTGTACGACAGGCTCGTCTGCGTTGCATAAAAATGTGTTTGGCATAACTGATTCCTCCGTTTTCAAAGATGATGGGGTTAAAAATATTTTTACCTTCGCTTTTTACTATAGCAGGATATGCTGGAAATAAATAGGACAGAAATGTTGAAAAAAAGAAAAAATCTTCGTGCAAAATGACAAAGACAGGAAAATGGAAAAAAGTGCTTGACAGAATGCTCTACAAGTAGTAGAGCAAAGTTAATCTACAAGATGTAGAGAAAACTTGAAAAGGAGGATTCCGATGGAATATCATTTAGCAGAAACCGAATCGAAGTTTGCCGATCTGATCTGGGAGCGGGAACCGATTTCCTCCAGGGAGCTGGTGCAGCTTTGCCAGAAGGAGCTGTCGTGGAAAAGCACGACGACCTATACCGTACTGCGTCGGCTTTGCGACCGCGGTTTGTTTCAAAATGAAAAATCGGTCATTACCTCAAGGGTAAGCCGTGAGGCATTTTATCAAAAGAAAAGCCAGCAATTTGTGAAGGAAAGCTTTGGCGGATCATTGCCGAAATTTTTAATGGCTTTTACAGGCGGGAAGCGGTTAAGCAAGGAGCAGACAGAGGAGCTTAGGCAGATGATAGAGGACTATGGAAACCAGGATAGTCAGGAGAATCAGGATAGACCAAGATAGACCAAGATAGACCAGGATAGCCCCAGGAGGGCGATAGCGATTTTAGGAATAAGAGGTGAGAAAGCGTGATAAACGAGTTATTTTTGTGGGTGCTTTTTCCGGATCCGCTGCCGGATTCCCTGCAGGGGTGGCAAAAGGTGCTGGAAAAGGGAGAAGCCTGCAGGCGAGCCGCTGAATACCGAAGAGATGGAACTTGGAGAAGCGGCAGCAAAAGGAGAGGATGCAGGAAAGACGATGGGGGAGGAAGGCAATTTGTTTTAGTGAGAAAATGACAAAAGAAAGGGTGAGACATGTGTTACATTATAGGAAAGCAAGCAAAGGGAGTATGGCGATTGCGCTCCTCATAGTAGCAGCAGTCGGGATTGGGTTGATTTTTTCGCATCCATCTGGTGCGGCAAAGCAGCCGACGGAAACCACCATCGTTTTCCCAGCCTATCAAGGAGGAAAGAACGAATACAATGCTTCGATTTATGAAACGGAGCCGTTTAGCCTGGAGCTGGAGTTGCCAGATGGCTGGTACACGGCGCTCCCAGAAAAAGAGGAGCAGGAACCGGATACTCCATGGACGCCGGTAAAAATCATGGATCAGAAGGATCATCAGGTAGGAGTGGTCGGTTTCGGAAAATTTGAAGAGCCAGAAGAGGCCGCGGAGCTTTCACAGGAGGAATATTATAAAGTAGCCTTTGCGGAAATCCGGCTGGGAAGTATACAGAGCTGGTGTAATGAGTATCAGCCAGTGAAAACAGAGGAGCAGGCAGAAACCGCTATCTGTCAGTGTTATTTCCAAGCAGAGGACGGAACCAGTCAGGAGGATCCGGCTATCGTGGCCTACGACAGACAACGGAGAGTTTATATCGGAATGAGGCTGGAGACAGGGTCTGCCACCAAGGAGGAGTTTGTTAAGATAGCCAACAGTGTAAAAATAAGAGAATAAAAAAGAAGAAACGGGCTGCGATACGGGGAATACGCAGCCCATTTGCTTATTGGAGTTCTGTTTGGCTGTCAAACGCATGATTTCCCAGTTCTATTCCCTTAGGAAGAGCAACGCTCTTTAGGCTGGTACAGCCAAGAAAAGTCTCCTGCCCGATAGAAGCCAAGCTGTCCGGGAAACTGACATTTGCTAAGCCGGAACAGCCAAAGAAAGCCTCCTGGCCAATTGAAAGGATACCATCTGGAAGGGTAATAGCAGTCAAATTTTGATTACTGTGGAAGGCACCAGCACAAATGGAAATTACACCGTCGGGAATGGTTACTTCTCCGCTGGCAGCGCTCCCATCAATCAGGATTTGGTTGACGATGACCAGAGGGTTTTTCTTCTTTTGAGCTTCGATCCATTTTGTATTGGCGAACGCATAGGAGTCTATCGAGGTGACGCTTTTTGGAATCGTGATCTCCTTTAGGGCAATGCAGTTGTTGAAGGCATTATTGCCAATCGAAAGCACGCCGTTTGGAATTGTGATTTCCGTTAGCTTGGCGCAGTCATAAAAGGCGCTGTTGCCAATCGACTTTAAGCCCTTTGGTAAGGTTAGGCCAGTCAATTTTTTGCAGCCAGAAAAGGCGTTGCTGTCAATCAACTTTAGTCCCTTTGGCAAGGTGACGCTTTTTAGTTTCGTGCAATCATAAAAGGCACTTGCGCCAATCGTAAGGACACCCTTTGGAATGGTGACACTGGTAATGGCGGTACAGCCGGAAAAGGCATTGTCGGCGATGCTCGTGACACCTGACGGGATTTTAACCTTTCCCTTAGCGGTGGATCCGGTAATTAAAATCTGATTGACGATGACAAGCGAATCCTTCTTTTGCTGGTTTTTCAGCCATTTTGTCCCAGAAAACGCAAAGCTTCCAATGGAGGTAATGGTCTTTGGGATGGTGATGGTGCTTAAATTGGTACAGCCAGAAAAGGCAGAGTCGCCGATAGATTTGACTGCCTTTGGAATCGTGACGCTTTTTAAGCTGGTGCAATCGGCAAATGCACGCTCGCCGATAGCGGTGACACCCTTTGGAATCGTAAGCTTGGCCTTTTTCCCGGAATAGCTGATCAGGACGCCCTTTTTGATCTTAAAATCACTGGCTGCCTGAGTTTTTGTGAGAGGAAGACTGGCACAAAGGATGGTCAGTAAAAGAAAATAAGCCAGGAAACGCCGTTTTGATTGGAAATAGTTCATGACATCTGCTCCTTTCTGTATGGCATTGGGTATTGTATCTTAGAATTAGCTTTAGTATACTAATAATAAAGTAACATGTCAATGGTTGTACGGAAATAAAAAACAAACATAAAAAGTTGACAGTTTATTTCATAAAAATTTTTATATTAACTGGACGCTATTTTGACCTGTTTTTGCTGTGTTTTTGACAAGATGCAAACAGGATGTCAAAAAAGTTTTGAATTAGTAAGAAGTTTTTGAATGAAGAGATTCAGAACTTTAGAAAATCATAAAAGACAAAAAGGAGGATCAGAGGATGACAATTCCAAAAATGATTTTATTTGATTACGGCCAAACGTTAGTTTCGGAGCAATTTGATGGGGTGAGGGGAACGGAGGCGGTGCTGCAGTACGCAGTCCGAAATAAATATCAAAAATCGGCGGCGCAGGTTCAGGCAGCAGCGGATGCGATGAACCAGGAACTCGGACGCTTTGACCCTAAAAGACGGCATTTGTTTCAGATAGAGGTGCCGAACTTTATGTTTGCTAACTATTTGTACGAATCCTGCGGTATCGAGCTTTCCATAAAAGGAGAGGAGCTGGATCGGGTATTCTGGGACGCAGCGGCGCCAGGAACGCCGACAGAGGGGATTGAGGAATTTTTGGAGTTTTTAGAGCATCATAACATTCGTACTGGGGTTATCAGTAATATTGCATATAGCAGGAAGGTAGTGGAGGAACGGATCACACACTGTATTCCGAATCATACGTTTGAATTTATTCTGACGAGCAGCGCCTATCTGTACCGCAAGCCACATAGACGGATTTTTGAGGTGGCCTTAAAAAAGGCGGGTTTACCGCCGGAGGAGGTGTGGTATATCGGTGATCAATATGAATGTGATATCGTCGGCGCGGCAGGGGCAGGATTGTTTCCGGTTTGGTATATTGGTGCGTTACAAGAGGCGGATACCAAAAAACGGGAGGTACTGACGGTAGAAAGCTGGAGGGAGCTAGAGGCAATGTTGAATCAGAAAAACGGTTATCATTGATTTACCGGGCAGCAGGCGGTATAATAGAACTATAGGAAAGGATAAAACAAAAACTTTTGCCGTTCGCTATGTTTATAAAAGGAGGCAAGCCAGAATGTCCATATTTCAGACGCTAGGAAACGATAAATTTTTCAATCCCTTTTGCTGTCGGAACCGGGAGTTATACCTGAACTGTATCACTCTGTTGATTGAAAAATCCAAGGAACTTCCGGTTTTATATGAGTTAGATGCGAAAAGCTGCATTATCTTAGAACTGCAAAATCAGATGTTTTCGATTGAAACAGAGGATATCGGAGAGGAAATCAGCAATACCAGAAGTGCGGCGGAAAATGCTTCGGCGATTTTGCGGTATTTCCGGGAATGCGGCTGGATTACCTCCAGAGAGGTAGGTAGAAGCGGCGACAATATCGCGGCGGTGACATCGGCTTGCCGGAAGCTGATCGAAAGCCTGCACAGACTGTTTGACAGCGAACGGAACGGGGCGATTACGAAC
>CASCWU010000084.1 GCA_949155905.1 uncultured Lachnospiraceae bacterium | reverse complement strand
AAAAAAACGGTGTTATGGTGGGCGGTATTGCTATGCCCGAAAAGACTTAACAGACCCTCTCAAGCAGCAAACTCGGGTTGTGGCATATGTGGTTTTCATTTGCAATATTCTGAAAATGGAGAAGTGTTAAGGAGAAATGCCCCGAAATAAAAAAAATAAAACAGATGGAGATTGACACCAGGCATTCCTCTGGTACATACTATAGGAAACAGCATAGAAACAATGACGTAGCTTAAAGGGAAAGAAGGTTAGGAGGAAAAAATGGACAGACAAAATGAAACTATCCTGGAAGAGAAACAAAGAGAACGGCAGGAGGAGGGCTTGCGCCAGTTTCGGGAGATGGTGGCGGCCTGCGAACGGATTGTTTTTTTCGGCGGCGCGGGCGTATCGACGGAGAGTGGTATCCCGGACTTTCGGAGTGTAGACGGGCTGTATCATCAGAAGTACCAATATCCGCCAGAAACGATATTAAGCCATAGCTTTTTCGTACAAAGACCGGAGGAATTTTTTGAGTTTTACTTTGATAAACTGATCTATCCGAATGCGGAGCCGAACACTACCCATCTGGCGCTGGCAAGGCTGGAGCAGGAAGGGAAGCTTTCGGCCGTGATTACCCAAAATATTGACGGGCTGCACCAAAAGGCAGGAAGTAAGAGGGTGCTGGAGCTGCATGGCTCGGTGCTGCGGAATTATTGCCAGAAATGCGCGAGGTTTTATAGCCTTGAAGAAATGAAGGAGCGGTTAGCAGAGGAACGGGAGGCCGGACAGGAGATAAGTCAGATTCCAAGGTGTACCTGCGGCGGAAGGATTAAGCCGGATGTTGTGCTGTACGAGGAGGCGTTGAAGGATCAGGTGATAGGGGAGGCAGTCGAGGAAATCGAACAGGCGGATTTGCTGATTGTCGGCGGAACGTCTCTGTCGGTTTATCCGGCAGCCGGTCTGATTCGTTACTTTAGAGGAGGAAGCCGGAGCGGCGGGAGTGATAAGCGGGGTGGTCTGGTTTTGATCAATAAATCGGAAACGCCGTATGACAACAGAGCAGATTTGGTACTGCATATGGTACTGGGAGAGGTATTTGGAGCATTGTAAGAAATTGAACATTGCATTTCCCAGAAAAATACGATACAATAATTAGTATAGTGACTAAACTATATAAAATCAGGAGGATATGATTATGAAACAGCTTCAAAATCCATTGTTGCCAGGGTTTTATCCGGATCCATCTATCTGCAGGGTAGGGAAGGATTTTTATATGGTGACATCCAGCTTTTCCTATTTTCCGGGGGTGCCGGTGTTCCATAGCTGTGATCTGTGCAGTTGGGAGCAGATCGGGCATGTGTTAGATCGTCCGGAGCAGCTTCCGCTAAACGGCAAAGCGATTTCCGGGGGAATCTTTGCACCGACCATCCGCTACCACGAGGGAACCTTTTATATGATTACGACAAATGTCGATCATGGCGGAAACTTTATCGTTACGGCAGAAAATCCGGCTGGCCCATGGTCTAATCCGCATTGGATCGAAAATGCGCCGGGGATTGATCCGTCCCTGTTTTGGGATGAGGACGGCAAGGCGTATATGTCCGGGACTGCCGGATTTGGCGCGGGGGATGCACCGATTTGGATTTGTGAAATTGATCTGCAGGCGTTTAAGCTGGTCGGCGAGCGCAGGCATGTCTGGGGCGGAGCGCTGATTGGAGCAAGTGCGCCGGAAGCACCGCATATCTACAAAAAGGATGGCTGGTATTATTTGCTGATTGCAGAGGGCGGAACAGAGCATTTCCACGCGGTGACGATTGCACGATCTAAGGAAATTTACGGCCCATATGAGGGGAACCCAGGCAATCCAATTATGACGCACAGACACTTAGGAGAGCAGTATCCGATTTGCAATACCGGACATGCGGATTTTGTAGAACTGGCGGATGGCTCGTGGTATGCAGTGATGCTGGCTTCCCGGATCTATGGCGGGTATCATAAGAATTTAGGACGTGAGACCTTTATTGCACCGATGATCTGGGAAAATGACTGGCCGATTATCAGTCCTGGGACGGGACGGATCGAGTGGAGCTATCCGGCGCCGAAGCTGGAGGCCGGAGGGGTAAGGCCGGAACCGGATATGACCAGAGATGAGTTTGATTTGCCTAAGCTGCCGTTTTATTGGAACAGTCTGGGGACACCAACAGAACAGGATGCCTTTAAAGTACAGGAAAGCCATTTGTATATTCATACAGGAAAGCAGGGACTGCTTCCTCTGGAAAATTCCGGGAAGAAATCGGAAATGAGCTTTGGCAAAAGGGGAGGCACTGTGATGAATATGCCGTTTGTGGGGCGCAGACAGCAGCATATGAGCTTTGAAGCAGCGACAAAGCTGGATTTCCTGCCGGAAGGGACGGAGAGCGCTGGAATTGCTATTTTGCAGAATAATTTCCATGGGCTGCGGATAGAGGTACGGCAGGAGGAAGGCAGCCTTCAGGCGGCAGTAGTAAAATCTACCTGCCGGATCGAAGGGAATCTGTTCCAGGGGACGGCAGTTACGTATTGGGAAGAGGAAGTTCTGGGGAGGAAGAAGCTATCAAAGACAGGCAGCTATGAGCTGCTGATCCGGGCAGAGGGACAGGCACATCAGTTTTTGGTACGGGATGGCGAAGGCTTATCTGTACTGGCCGAAAACGTAGACGGCGGATTCCTTGGTTCGGAAACCTCTGGCGGCTTTGTCGGGGCTTATATTGGCATGTTTGCCAGCGGGAATGGTGTCGATACCGGAAGGCAGGCAGGTTTTGACTGGTTTACGTATACCGGAAAATAATTATTTTTATAGCCGAATCTATGATTTTTCTTTCCATTAGAAGGAAGTTGTGGTATTCTATATCTATATTTTCATGTGTATCATTGTTAGAACTTGTAAAAATATAGATGGAGATATCATATATGTGGAGAAAGTATAAATTTTTTGTCAATGAATTTAGAAGCAGGAAGGTATTTCGCGCATGGCTATATTCCTACCTGCTTCTTCTTGTTGTATCTATCATAGCGGGTTTGCTGCTTTGCAGCATTGCCTTCCGGTATATCAGGCAGGAGGCGGACCGTTCTCAGTATCAGTCGATGGAACGGATGACAGATTCTCTGGATGCAGCGATTGATTCGGTAGCAGAGACGGCGCTTACCGTAGCCAATAATCGTAAGCTGATTTCCCTGAAAAAACGGGAGACGTATACCATACGGGAATATTCGTTGATGTGGGAGCTAAATACCGAGCTGTCCCGCTTGGAAACCGCCAATAAGTATATTGATACCATTTGGATCAGCTTTAACCGGAGCGGCTATTTGCTTAGTGAATCGCTCTGGTATCAGCCGGATTGGTGTGAAAAGGGCCTGCTCAGCAAGATGGGATTTACGCTTGGGCAGTGGAGAGAGGTGACGTCCGGGCAGAGGGACAACGGCTTTTACATCAATCAAAGCAAGGAAGGAACCTGTCTGTATTATCTGTTTTCCTGGTCGGATCGGAAGGAGGACAGCCCGGAGGCTTCGATTCTGGTTTATTTCAAAAATGTCAATATACAGAAGCTGACAGCTTGGACGGATAGCCAGACGTGGATAGTAGGGGAGAAGGGGGGCTGCTTTTCTGCAGAAAATCAGACTCTGGAGGAGGCGGTTCTGCAGTTTGTAGCAGGTTCCGAAAGGCTCTATGAGATTATGAAAAGCAAAAACTCTTATATTAAAAAGCTGACTTCAGAGCGTTATGGGTATACGCTGGTGCATATCGTGTCCAAGGCAGGATATTTAAAAATGGTCAACCGTTTTTGGTTTTTTGTAGGGGGATATTTGGCGATTAGTATTCTGGTAGGCGGTTCTATTGCCATTTATTTGACCAGGCACCATTATTCAGCGGTGGAACGGCTGCTGGCTGCCGCTCATAAAAGTCGTACTCAGAAGCCGGAACGCAATGAATTTCAGGTAATTGAGACGGCTATCCGGCAGTTGGAGCAGCGCAACCAGAAGCTGAACCAAAATCAGGATAAAAAGGAGGCCGCCTTAAAAAGTATTCAGATGTCGGCACTGCTAAAGGGGTGGAAGCGTTTGGCAGAGACTGGGGCAGAGGTATATGGAAGCGTCGGGAGCCTATCCGAAGCAGGACGCTATTTGCTCGTCGGATTTGAACTGGAGCAGGAGCCGGAGGAAGAGGAGAAACGGGAGAAGCAGGAAGCAGATTGGCCGGATATTTTGTATTTTATGATGGAAAATGTTTGTGAGGAGGTATATGGAGAGATCTTAGGGTGTTATAGTACGGCGGTAGACGGATTGTGTATCAGCTTGCTTTCCTTACCGGAGAGTGCCGCCTCTCCTTCCTGTACCGGGGAAGAGGAGCTGCTGCAGCTGGTACTCCAGAAAACAGAGCTGATCAGTTCTTTTTTCCGGGAAAAGGCGGATACCATATTGACAGGAAATGTGACGGAGGTTGGGCAGGGAAAGGCCTCTATTTTGCAGCTTTATAGCCAGATACAGGAAATGGTGCGGTTCCGCGACTGGGTAGGAACGAAAAAACAGATTTTGGTATGGCGGGATTTGTACCAGTGGCAGGACGAGGAGGAAAAAAGAGAGTACCAGCTGTATCGGAATATTGCTGCTCTGCTGGAAACACGCAGCTATCAGGAAATTCAAAGGGTGCTGTCGTCGGAATGCAGCCTGGAGCAGCCGGAGAATCAGGGGTTGCCAGAATGTGAAGAGAGTGCAGCGGAGGCGGAGGAAATCAGTTCGGAGAGCTGTTTGGCAAAAAAACCGGCGCCGGCCTTAAATAATTCCGCTCTGGCAGGCCGTATTCAGGAGTACATTCAGGGGCATTTTTCCAATCCAGAGTTAAATGTGAACTGGCTGGCAGAATATTTTGAGCTGAGCCAGTCAAACCTTTCGCAGATTTTTAAACGTTATTACAATATGGGGCCGTTGGAATATATTCATCGTTTGCGTCTGGAGCTGGCGAAGGAATATCTGGCCGGAGAGGAAAGCATTGCGCAGATAGCGGAGAAGGTAGGATATTACAGCACCCGTCCGCTGATTCGCTGCTTTAAGCAATATGAGAATATGACGCCGAGTGAATATCGGGAGGTACAAAAAAGCATATCAAAATGAGGAATGAACAGAAAGCGGATAGGGATAAAGAAGCATTATGAGGGGGAAGCATTAGAGGAAACATCAAGGAAATGTAAAGAATATTAGGCGTAATAAATTGTCTAGGGATGATTTATTACGCTATTTTTTTCCAAATACAAGCGTCATAAAGTGGTAATTTTCAAAAAGGAAAAGCTATGCTACACTATGTCTCGCTTGCTGAGAGCTGCTGTTACATAAAAATGATACAGTCTAGTGATAAACTGGAACAGGAGGCCACAGCAGGGAACAGAATCATGATTCTGGAGAGAGGAAAAAAGGAGAGAAGCAGCGTCAACTATCTACCTCCCAAGGGAAGTGGAAGGAGCCTATGACGAACGAAAGGAGTTATTTATGAAAAAAGTAGTAGCGCTTTTACTGGCTATGGTTCTGGCAGCAGGACTTTTGTCGGGCTGTGGCAGTAAAGGAAAAGAAGAAGGCCAGGGAGGCCAAAAGCAGGAGAACCAGGAAAGCCAGGGAGAAAATGCAGGCGGCTCCTCTGAGGGAACCGATGCAGCGCCGGAAAATGTTGCAACCAGAGATTATTTCCCATTGGCAGAGAAGGACGAGTTATCCATCTGGTATTGGTTCAGCAACTCTTATATTACAGATCCAAACGAACTATATGCGTTCCAGTGGTTAGAGGAGCAGACCAATGTGCATATCAATTTTCAGGTCGTAACGGCAGCAGAGGCAAATGAGAAGTTCGGCTTGATGTTGGCCGCCGGGAGCTATCCAGATATCATTCGTGCTTGCAATGGGTATTACCCAGGCGGCTTGGAGAAGGCTGTGACAGACGGTGTGGCGATTGAGCTGACAGATCTGATTCCAAAGCATATGCCAAATTATGAAAAAATCCGTCACAGTAGCGAGCTATTGGAAAAGAACACCAAGACAGACGATGGAAAGCTGGTTGGAATCTGGTCGATTGCCTCTAATAACCTGGAGCCGCAGGGGGAAATGATGTGGACAGGTCTGGTAGTCAGAAGAGACTGGCTGAATGAGCTAAATATGGAAGCCCCTGTGACGATTTCTGATTGGGATACTATGCTTTACGCATTTAAAGAAAATTATAATTGTGAAGCACCGCTGATGCTTGCAAAGGACGGCGTCAATACAACAGGAGCATTTTTGACTGCATATGGAGTATACCCAGAGTGGTATCAGGTAGACGGGAAAATCCTGTACGGCCCGATGCAGGATGGCTATAAGGAGTATCTGGAGCTGATGGCGCGTTGGTACGCAGATGGAATTATCGATCCGAACTTCGTAACCAATGACGGAGATATTGCTTCTCCGAATGAATATTTGGGGACTGGACGTGCTGGAGCAGGTGGAACCATCTGGAATAATGCGGCAGACGCCTACAAGACACAGGGCTTTACCGATGACGAGGATTTCTATTTACAGGCAGTGCCAAGCCCGGTATTGAATGAAGGCGAACATGCCGGAAATGCCTTTGTCAGTGCGAGCAGCGTAACAAAGGAAGCACACGTGATTACCTCTAGCTGTAAAAACGTAGAGCTGGCGCTTCGTTGGATGGATATGTGGTACGAGGATGATGTAACACTGGTCTGCAGCTACGGAAAAGAAGGGGAAAGCTATGTGGTAAATGCAGATGGTACTTATAGCTTTACCGATGAAGTTATGAAAAACCCAGACTATTCTCCAATGGATACGTTGAAGGTAAAATGGACGCCGACCAACTCGGATATGGGATTGTTTAACTGGGCTTATTATGAGCCGCTTTATTCAGACAGCGAATCCTTCCAGGCAGAGTATGTATGGAATCAGGATGATATGAAGGATTCTATTTCAACGAGTGTTTCTATGACCGAGGAGGAGAACAACGAGTATAGTACCTTATATACGGATATCAAAACTCTGGTAGATGAAATGACCGTGAAATTTATTATGGGGAGCGAGCCGCTTGACAAGTTCGACAGCTTCCGCGATGGTTTAAAGAATTATGGAGTAGATCGGTGTGCAGAGCTGTGGCAGGTTGCCTATGATCGGTATCTGGCCAGATAAAGGCGGAAAAGCGATCTGACAGGATAGAAAAGGAATAGGTCAGGAAACAGGAAACGGTTTGATAGAGGCCGGTAAAAACCTGGAGGCGCAAAGGCGAGAGAGCTTTTGCCCCTCCAGGTTTTTTAGAGGAAATAAACATCGAAAGAAAAAATGAAAAAAAGATGAAATTTTTTTAAAAAAGTGCTTGCATTTTGAAGCAACATCGGTTATAATAGTTCTTGCGTTCAGGAAAGAACGTAGACAACCAAGAAAAAGCGCGATTAGCTCAGTTGGTAGAGCACCTGACTCTTAATCAGGGTGTCCAGGGTTCGAGCCCCTGATCGCGCACTAGAAGGTCCTTGTTTGGCAGACTGAGAGCTGCTGGGTAGGGGCTTTTTTATTGCAGCTAGAAACAGAATAGCAGAAGGAGAGAGTCTTTTTACCAGCTCTCTCCTTTAAAAATACTATTGTCGAATACGAATCTGCATTTCCTCTGTCAGCCGTTCTGCTACCATATCATTTCGGAAGGTACGGCCAGGCAGCATACAGACGACATGGGCAGTATCTGCCTGGAGAGGAAACTGAGTGCCATGAAGGAGAAGTGGATTGAGTTTGACAAAGGTTCCTTTTGGCACATAAAACGCCTCGAGGGCAGAGGCAGTAAAGGGCTGGCCAGGGAATGGTGCGCCGACGAAAATGACAATGTCATCATCTAGGGGCAACAGGCCGGAATGGTAAAAGGGCAGTAAATTGAAAGTAACCGCTGTGACAGACGCATTCCAGGCTGGCAGACATAGACTAGATAAGCTCTGAGAGGGCATTTTCACAGCAGAAGCCCAACAAATCCCGGCTCCAATTTACTTCCTCGGTCTGTGGTTCAAAGCAGATTTGTACTCCATTCGCTTTCAAATCGGGCTAGTTCCTTGAGTAAAAGTTCCTTTGTCTGATAGACGCTGTAGCAGCCGAATACCTCGTCAATACGTAAGACATTCCATTGCAGCTGCCGTTTCAGTTCGTATACTACATATTTATTGTCATCTACGATCAGTAGCTTCATGAAATTATCACCTCCTGTTTCTGTAATCAGGATAGCGAGGGTGACACCTAATACCATATTGACGAGAATAAAACAAATGTTGTAGCCAATCGTGTTGCGGAATAAAACCGGCAGCTCATTGTTTTTCAGTAAATAAGTAAAGTTGCCGAAGCCATTCCAGGCACTGACCCAAATACCGTCCTGAACCTTGTATTTTTTAAAAGCCAGAACAAGTCCGGTCATTGGTAGGTAGTTATTGACTAACAGGTAGCAGGCAGCATCATGACATATAAAGGAAGATAGTGTTTCAGATCCTTTATTTTAGATTTTTTCTTCATAAAGAACCTTCTTTCTAAGGGACTGCGAAAAAATTTTTCACAGTCCCTTGTTTCTTGCGTGCCGCTTGGCGTACACATAAATTGGTTCGGAAGAATCCAGCCAGCGCCCAAATGATAACCAACGCTGCTTAAATCCTTACCCTCCGGGTATTCCAACAGTCCGTCACTGTTTACGATATAAATCCGTATTTCTGGTCTGTTATCTTCTCCTACAAGGCTATTATACCGCCTGTAGGGGAGAGGATTCTATAAGGATCCAGACGGTCATGTCACTGCTGCTTTTTATTAGTTTCTATGCTCCCTTTGCACTCCCTCTCTCCGCACCTCGCTCGGGGTTTTCCCGAAATACTCTTTGTAAAGCTTGGAAAAGTAAGCAAAGTTCGGATAGCCAACCTCTCCGGAAATTTCGGCGATGGATTTTTTGGAGGAAAGAAGCAGGCGGGCAGCTTTTTGCAGACGGGCTTTTATGATATATTCTTTTAAGGGGATTCCCATTTCTTGCTTAAAAATGCGGGACATATAGTCCGGACTCAGTCCAACAAGCTTTGACAGGCATTCTCTGGAGATCGGTTCGGAGAGATGCTCGTCGATGTAGCGGACTAATAGGGAGCTGGTCGTATCCTTTCTGTGATAATCGGCTTCTCCTTGCCGAAGCTGTTCAAAAAAGCAGTGAATTTGTGTTTCCAGCTCGGAAAGCTTACGAACAGGAAATAGAAAGAGCGTGTCAGAAAACTGATGCGCATAAAGATCCTTCCGCTCTAAGATTACCATAAAGCATTGGAAGAGGTCTTTTTGCAGGCTTTTTAAAAAAGAAAGAGAAAGCGGAGCCTGTTTC
The DNA here is from genome assembly GCA_949155905.1 of uncultured Lachnospiraceae bacterium. Lineage (GTDB taxonomy): Bacteria > Bacillota > Clostridia > Lachnospirales > Lachnospiraceae > MGBC131033. The sequence continues at coordinate 6,534 of CASCWU010000084.1, read as the reverse complement.
TTTTTGTTTTCTAAAAAGGCATGGTATTCTTTAAAGAATTTTTCTTCTTCACCGGAATAGAGCAAATGCCCCAGGAGAGCCGGAAGCGGATGGAAGGGGAAGGGGGCGGTATTTGGCGGGCAGTCTTTATCAGAAACAAAGACAAGAGCCTCTCGTTGTTCGATATCAATCTCTTGAATCTGCTGCAGGGTTTGCCAGAGAGTATAAAATTCCTGGTAAAAGGCGCCAATCCAGACATAACAGCAAAAAGGGATTTGGAAGTGCTGACGACCTTTCTGGATAAGCTGCTGGCAGCGCTCCATTAATTCGGTCTGGTTAAGCTGTTCGCTGATGACGATAAAATAGTCAGAGCAGGCAGCAATTCGCCTGGAGGTATCCGAGTCCAATAAGGTTTCCCTCGCCAAATCCTGCAGAGCAGGCCAGCCAATGCCTTTTTCGGTTTCCAGACGGTTTAGATCGGTTTTTTCGGCAGAGACTAAGATCAGACTGTATAGGGAATGAACATCAAATTTGATTTGCTGCAAATCTGCATAATATTGTACGTTTTCCAGAATCGGATCGGCTGGCCGGAAAATGGCGTCACGCCAGAAAAGATCCTCTAAAAACTGCTGTCTGGCCATCCAATAGGCGCCAACCCGGCAGATTTTTTCTGTATTTTTTTGAATTTGTTTTTCTTGCAGGATTCGTTTTACCGTTTCGAGCAGGTGATCGGCATCGACTGGTTTTATCAGGACGTCTGCTGCCTTGAGACGGAGAGCCTCGTATAGAATTGCTTCTCTAAGGGTTTCATCGAGGAAAATAAGACTCAGAGAGGGATTGTGCTTGATTGCCCAGGCAGCCAGACTGATTCCGTTTTCCTTTGGCATTTCGATATCACAAATCAGGATATCTACAGAAGTTTCTTTTAAAATGCTTCTTGCTTTGATGGCGTGGTGAGCGGTTAGAATTTCCGTGATTCCAAGTTCCTTCCAGTCTGCCAGCTCGGTCAGGTGCCGGACCGATGCTACCGAATCATCTACAATCAATAATTTTTTCATATCTTCCTCCGTCCTTTATAACCATAACATAGAATTCTGCCCGAAAGGCTTTTTTCCGGCTATCACAAGAAAGAAGTGAGATGCCCTGCGGCACCCCACCTCTTTTGCTTCTTCTTTTTGGAAGGTTTTTATCTTGCATTGTAGCGGTCTAATGCAGCCTGCTTATAGCCGATACATTCTTCAATACCGTAGCTCTTTAAGTCAGCGATAAAGCTGTCATATTCCTCAATTGGACGGCTTCCGGTGATGAATTTAATCGTATTTTCCTGTACCAACGTCTTGATAGCGGTATAGAGGCTGTTGTAAGAAACACTTTCCTCGTCGGTCATCGTCATAAAGGATGGGAGCATCAGATCTGTCTTATTGGCATCCCATACATCATAGGCAGCAGTTGCCGGATTTCCCTCATACATTGGGGTAAACATATCCCAGTTGTAAAGGCCGAAATCGCTTGTGCCTAACGTGTACTGTCCGTAGATTGCTTCAGGGACAGAAGGGAATTCTCCGTTGTCTATCTGTGCATGGATGGCATCGCCGATAGAGTAAGTACCGTCTCCGTTGTCTACATAGCTTTCCCCTTCAATACCAAGGCTATCTAAGAACATACATTCGTCTGTATACCAATAGTCGATCCAGCGGCAGGCCAGCTCTACATCCTTGCAGTTGTTGGAAAGAACGGTATCGGAGCCCTTTACCGGCTCGCTCATGTTATAGCCGATCTGCGGGATATCGCCCTCATTCAGTACCGGAGCAGGTGCAGCAACCAGCCAGAAATCCTCATCGTCTGTGTAGGACTTCCAGATATCGGCCGTACATCCCCAGATATTAGCGGAAGCTCCGCCCTTGCCGGTTCCCATATAATCAGCGGAACCCATCATAGCGGCATCGTTTGTAATAAAGTTCGGATCGATTAAGCCCTCGGCATACCAGTCATGGAATAGCTGTACCCACTGCTTGTAGCCGTCCTCTAACGGCCCGAATTTTACGACATTGTTTTCCTGGTAAAACTCACCTAGTACGCCGTAAGCAGAAAGGAAGCTGTGGCAGATGTCATAGCCGTTCTGTGCGCCGATCAGAAGAGGGGCCTCACAGGTGCTGTAGTTGTCCTTAAATGCCTTTAATACATTGTGCCAATCGTCAATTGTAGTCGGAACAGGAAGGTTTAAATCGTTCAGCCAGTCCTGACGCAGACACATACCGTCCCAGGCCCGCTCTCCCATGACTTCGCCGTTTTTAGAAGCCAGAATGTAAGCGCCTAGCAGACGGCCGTCATCGGTCTGGGTATCCTTTTGCAGCTTTTCTGCAGAGGTACGAAGTCCCTGGTAGGTTGGCATGTATTTTGGAATCAGATCCGTCATATCCTGAATGACACCGTCCATATAAGCCTTTACCAGACCGCCTGTGTAATAAGTCCCCAGGCCGCATACGATATCCGGGTAATCGCCAGAGGCCATCATCAGACCGAATTTTTCGGACGCCTCCTGGCCTGCTACAGTAGTCCAGGTAATATGTACGTTCGTGTTTGCTTCGATCTGCTGAATTGCCTTTAGTTCATTTGGATCTGTCGTATAATTATTGCTCCATGCAAGCCATACACCCAGCTCCTTTGTTTCTGCCAGAGGCCAGCTCCATGCAGAAGCATTTTCATTGTTGTTTTCTCCTTCGTTTGAGGAATTTTGATTCCCTGGTGTGTTTGTGCTTTCCTTAGGCTCCTTTTCGCCGCAGGCAGCAAGCATAGAGACTGCCATACAAATGGTTAGAAAAAGAACCAGAAATTTGTTTTGCCTTTTCATGTTAAAAGCTCCTTTCTAATATAGTACAACGTTGCAGTTGTATTCGGCTGCCCCTATAGTATAATCTTTTACTAAAGATATTTCTACTAGTCTATTGTTCATTATTTTTTGTTTTCCGTGTTTTCTGCTGAAAAATAGTGAAAGTATAAAGGAAATTTACCAGGTAAAAATCTTTTTATTATTATTTTTCTGTTGTATATTTTTCTAAATCCGTCCTGGGCGGATCAGCGGAAGGGGAAGCTGGAAAAAGAAGATGTTCTTGTCTTTCCCTTTTGAATGAAGTATACTGAAGGGAGAAGAACGGTGACATATAGATAGAACAAAGAAAAGAAGGGACGGAGAGAACATGATTCAATTAGAACGGACTGCGGTGATGAATCTGGAACATGCGATGCGCGGCGCCAGGAACCCGATGAACAGCTGGGCTAGGAGCGACAGCTATTATAATGAAGAACACGAATATATCCTAGGGCCGAACGATCTGGATTTGGCCAGGAGGCTCTGTCTGGCCGGAAGCGACCACAGGAAATTTATCCGCCAGATTTTGGTGTCGGTAGACATTACGGCGCCGCTTTATTGGTGGAAGGAATATGACACTTATAAGGTAGCGACAGTGGCGAATTCGACCAGTACGATGCACAAAATCCACAGTAAGCCCTTTGAAATGGCGGATTTCAGCGTGGACAGGCTGACGGAGGAAAGCTATGCGAGGATGGAGGAGTTTGTAGCTTATCTGGAGACGGTACGCCTGCGCTATATCGAGACAAAGGAAAAAGCTTTGTGGTATGATTTGATTCAGCTTTTGCCAAGCAGCTATCATCAGCTTCGTACCTGTACTCTGAATTATGAAACACTGACGAATATTTATTATGCGAGGAAAAACCATAAGCTGGACGAATGGCATGTAGTGTGCGATTGGATTCGGGAACTGCCGTATGCAAAGGAAATGATTCTGGTGCGGGAGGAGAGCGTCTAAAAATTGTTTTTCTTGTTTTTCCCTATTAGATGAAGTATACTATAAAAAGTAGCATTGGTATGAATGTTTTTGGAAAACAATGCCGCCAGGCGGCAGAATGGAGGATATCACAATGAGTAACATGGACACAATGTCCGTCAATGCCATCCGTGTGTTGGCAGCGGACGCAGTACAGAAGGCAAATTCGGGGCATCCGGGGCTTCCGCTTGGTTCGGCCGCGATGGCATATGAGCTTTGGGCGTATCAGATGAACCATAACCCGGCAAATCCAAAATGGCCGAACCGTGACCGGTTTATCCTGTCCGGCGGACATGGCTCCACCCTGTTGTATTCTCTGCTGCATTTGTTCGGCTATGGGCTGACAAAGGAGGATATGATGAGCTTCCGTCAGTGGGGCAGCCTGACACCGGGGCATCCGGAATATGGCCATACGGTAGGCGTAGAGGCAACCACAGGCCCGCTGGGAGCCGGTATGGCGATGGCAGTCGGTATGGCGATGGCCGAGGCGCATCTGGCAGCCAAATTTAATAAAGAGGGCTATCCGGTTGTCGATCATTATACGTATGTATTGGGCGGCGACGGCTGTATGATGGAGGGTATTTCCTATGAGGCCTTCTCTCTGGCCGGGACCTTGAAGCTGGGGAAGCTGATTGTATTATACGATTCCAATAAAATCTCTATCGAAGGGGATACGGATATCGCGTTCCAGGAGGATGTCAGGAAGCGTTTTGAAGCGTTCGGCTTCCAGACTCTGGTGGTAGAGGATGGTAATAACCTGGCGGAAATCGCGGCTGCCATCGAGGCGGCAAAGCAGGATACGAGCAGGCCGACGATGATTCAGGTGAAGACGAAAATCGGTTTTGGCTGTCCGGCCAAGGAGGGTAAGGCGAGCGCACACGGCGAGCCGTTAGGTGCAGACAATGTAACCGCCCTCAAGGAAAATCTGGGTTGGCCGTCCCAGGAGCCGTTCTACCTACCACAGGAGGTATACGATCATTATAAAGAACTGACCGCAAGAGGCGCGGCCGCAGAGGAAGCCTGGAACAAGTTGTTTGCAGACTATTGTGCGAAATTCCCGGAGATGAAGGCGCTTTGGGAGAAATATCATGATGTGAATATTGCAAAGGATTTGATTGACAACGAGGAGTTCTGGGCCTATGAGGACAAGCCGGAGGCGACGAGAAATCTGTCTGGTATGGTGATCAACCGGATTAAAAATATCATTCCTGGTTTTATCGGCGGCGCTGCTGACCTGGCTCCGTCTACTAAGACCTATATGAAGGATGAAGGCGATTTTTCCGCAGAAAACTACGGCGGACGGAACCTGCACTTTGGTGTTCGTGAGCTGGCGATGGCAGCCATCGGCAACGGCCTGGCGCTGCATGGTGGTCTGCGTGCCTTTGTTTCTACCTTCTTTGTATTCAGCGACTATGTAAAGCCGATGGCACGTCTGTCTGCTTTAATGGGACTGCCGCTTACTTATGTGCTGACGCATGACAGCATCGGGGTCGGTGAGGATGGGCCGACCCATGAACCGATTGAGCAGTTAGCGGTATTCCGTTCCATGCCGAATATGAACGTGTTCCGTCCGGCAGATGCGAAGGAAACGATTGCGGCCTGGTATCATGCTGTAACGACGACAACAGCGCCGACTGCACTTGTTCTGACTCGTCAGAATCTGCCACAGTTAGCCGGAACCGGAAAGGGTGCCTTAAAGGGCGGCTATGTGGTAGCAGACAGCACCAAGCCGGTGCCGGATGCGATCATTATGGCCAGCGGCTCTGAGGTGCAGCTTGGAATAGAGGCGAAAGAAATCATGGCCAAGGAGGGCGTGGACGTCCGCGTGGTCAGTATGCCGTGTATGGATCTGTTCGAGGCACAGCCGCTTGAATATAAAGAGAGTGTATTGCCGAAGAATGTCCGTGCCAGAGTGGCTGTTGAAGCGCTGAGTGACTTTGGCTGGGGACGCTATGTCGGCCTGGATGGGGCGACCGTTTCGATGAAGTCCTTCGGTGCTTCCGCTCCGGCCAGCGTTCTGTTTGAGAAGTTCGGCATTACGACAGAAAAGGTAGTAGAGGCGGTAAGGTCGATTCTGTAATAGTAGGCTTTTTTGTCATATAGGAAAGTTCTCTGAACTCTCCTTATGATAGAAGTCCTCAAGAATGTTCATAATAGAAAAATTGTGAAGGTAGGCTCCGGGTTCTTTCGGAGCCTGTTTAAATTTCGAGAGTAACAGTTCAGGCTTGTCTGAACTGTTACTTTCCAGATAGGGATGGGAGGAAAAACAGATGGCAAAGGTGTTGATTGTAGAGGATGAGGCAAAGATAGCCCGTTTTGTCGAGCTAGAGCTAAAGTACGAGGGCTATGAGGTCGAGGTGGCCGGGGACGGGAGAAGCGGACTGGAAAAGGCGTTGCAGCCGGGCGTTGATGTCCTAGTGCTGGATGTGATGCTGCCGGGGCTTTCCGGGATAGAGGTCTGCCAGAGCATTCGGGAGAGCGGCAGCAGCCTGCCGATCATTATGCTGACGGCCAAGGATGATATCAGCGATAAGGTAAAGGGGCTGGATACCGGGGCGGACGACTATATGACAAAGCCGTTTGCGATTGAAGAGCTGCTGGCGCGGATACGGGCAGCCTTAAAGCGCAACAGCCGGATTGAAGAGAGCGCCAAAAAGTCCGTGCAGCTTCAGGCGGGGGGCGCCGAAAGGACAGCCGCAGGGCGTATTCT
>CASCWU010000083.1 GCA_949155905.1 uncultured Lachnospiraceae bacterium | reverse complement strand
AGATGATATCTTTTGCTTGAGCATCCAACTGCAGTTATGAATCTAATCGCAATTACAACAGCGAAATAGAGTATCGAAGGAAGGAAACGGGAAAATGAAAAAGGCGGGAGGATATTATGGATAAGAGAAGAGAACGGGAGCATCGGATTCTTCTGGTGCTGGTCATTTTATTTGTACTGCTGCTGGTAGGGATGATGACGACCATTGGCGCGTTTATTGCTTACGGCGGATTGGATCATATGGGAAATGGAAATCAGGCCGCTCTGCCGGAGCAGGGCTATACACGTCTAGGCTCTACGAATACAGTTGCCTGGGATAAGAGCGGAGAGGTTTTGGATTTATCCGAGATTGTAGAGGAGGTAATGCCATCTATCGTGGCGATTACCAATATGACGACCACGACATATTATAACTTTTTCGGATCCTATGAGAGAGATCAGGAGGGCAGAGGCTCTGGGATTATTTTTAAGGAAACCGACGAGGAACTTTTGATTATGACAAACCATCATGTGGTAGAAAATTCCAACAACCTCCAGGTTACTTTTGAGGATGGGACGATGGTAGAAGGCAGCATCAAGGGGACAAACAGTGGATCGGATCTGGCGGTGGTCGTAGTGCCTCTGTCCGAGCTTTCTAAGGAGACAAAGGAGAGCATCCGGGTAGCAACGCTTGGCAGTACTGAGAATTGCCGGGTAGGACAGATGGTGCTGGCGATTGGCAATGCACTTGGCTATGGGCAGTCTTTGACCGTAGGCTATATCAGTGCAAAGGATCGCCCGGTACAGGTAGAGGGCAGAGAAATGGTACTGTTGCAGACCGATGCCGCGATCAATCCGGGGAACAGCGGAGGAGCCTTGATCAATATGCAGGGGGAAGTGATCGGAATCAATTCCGTCAAATATGCAGCAGAGCAGGTAGAACGAATGGCCTATGCGATCCCGATGGAGAAGGCATTGCCGATTATCGAGGGCATCGGAGGAAGAGAGGCGGTAAGCGAGGAGGAACGCGGCTATTTGGGCATTCGCTATGAAAAGGTATCCGATGAATTAAATCAAATTTATCAGTTTCCGCATGGGATTTATGTAACAGAGGTATTAAAAGGAAGCGCTGCCGACAAAGCAGGTATTTATATCCGGGATATCATTACGGCAGTAGACGGGATAGAGGTCATGGATGAGGCGGCAATGCAGGAATGTATGAAGGGATATCGGATCGGCGATACGATTACCTTGACGATGGAGCGATATTACCGGGGTCGTTACCACGAAATAGAGATTACCGTAACCCTGGAGGGACTGTCGGAGGAGTAGGAAGTCTGCGTAACGATCTGGCAGGCCGCTAGAGCCGGAAAATTTTCAAAATCAGGCTTGATTTTTTGCTTGTCCCGTATTATAATAAGCTTGTGTCAAGAGTTTACCCTTCAAGAAGAATGGTGACATTCTCCTCCCTTTAGGTAGATAAACTCGAATCACACACTATATAACCCCTTATTAATTATTTATACTCCCCTCATCGAAAAGAGACCAGCTCCCCTGGTCTCTTTTCACTGAAAATAACCAAGAGAAAACAAGGACCAGGGGAGCTTGTCAGAACATACATAGATTAGGAGATGGGAATGAGAAAACGAATGAAAACTTTATACAGACAGACCGTGATTTTTTTGGTACTGGCAGGGATGCTGGCAGGAGGAATAGGCTGTCTGCCGATAGAAGGCTTAAAGGCTACCGGTTATGTAAAGGCCGCCGAGCTGGAACGCCAGGAGGAGCTGGAGCTGACGGAGGAGGATGTCAATGGAGGCAGGCTGAGGATTCCGGCGGGAATTTATAAACGGATCTTAATTCGGGGAAATATCCGGGATGCAGCAGTCTATCTGAAGGATGTCGTCGTGGAGGAGTACATTTCTCTCTATGGCGGGCCGGAGAAAAGCATTACGGTGATTTTGTCCGGGGAGACGAATATCCGCAAGCTGATTGTCAGAAGAAATGTGACGGTAGCTTCTCTGGACAGCAAGCAGCATATTGTCACAATGTCTGTCCGGGATTCGGTGGAGGTGCGTCTGCTGGCTGATATCGCGAACTACAGTATGCCGAGCGGTGTAACCGGAGTGAAGAGTGAGCTTTGCGGGAAGGTAGATTATTTGTCAGACAAAGGCGAGGGGAATCAGCACTGGGTCTATGCCCGGATGGAAAAGGCAAAGCTTGAGGGGAAGTTAAACGTATTAGTCGCGCAGGCGAAGCTGGGACGGATTTACCTGTATGGCGAAGGAAACCGGGTATCGGTACGGGAGGACGTCGAGCGTGTGACGTTGAACGGAACGCATGTGGTTTTGTCGGTGGATGAGGTAGAAGCGCAGGCATTGGAGGTGCGGGCAACCGGCGGCACCTGTAAGCTGATCCGGCCGGAGCGGTTTGGCAGTCTGACGGATCAGAGTGAGCAGATCAAGACAAAATCGTGCGATACGTTGTTTATCGGGGATTCCCATACAGAGGGGCTTTATACCCGCGGCTATCTGAAAAAAGGGATGGACGCCCTGTTTGGAAGGGGAACCGCAGCGCCGCACTGGTTTAACAGCGGCCGGAAATATTTGGACTATTTCAATCAGCTATCCAATTATAACCCGGAAAAAATCGTTTATTTATATGGAGTAAACGGAATACAGATCGAATCGAATATTGACCATAGCAAGCAGCTTTTGCAGCGTTTGATGAAGGAATATCCGGATGCCGTGATTTATGTGCAGCGGGTGTTTCCGGTAGGAGATAATTATACAGGGGTAGATGATTATCAATATGAACTGTTTAATAAAAACGGGCGTCTGAATATTGCAGATTTTAATAAAGAAATGAAAAAGTTCTGCAGCGGCTATACACAGCTAAAATGGACGGATACAACGAACGGGCTGATCGATAAAAACGGAAATCTGGCACGCGGTCTGACGGATGACGGTCTGCATTTAAACGAAGCAGGCTATAAAATCTGGTGGAGCAACATAAACGAAGCCATCGGGAAGTAGAAAATAAGGCGGCTGAAAAACGAAAAAAATGGGAGAGAATCACCGGAAGGCTGCGTATATTTTTTGGAGAACGGCAGATACTAGTCCTGTAACCATAATTCAATGAAATTAGGAGGTAGTATCATGTCAAATAACAATTACAACGACAAGACATCCAACCACACACAGAACAGTTCTCAGAATTATTCCCAGAACAGTTCCAAGAATTGCTCTGAGAACCATTCTCAGAACAAGAGTCAGAATAAGAGCCAGAACAATTCCCAGAATAATTCTGGGAACAAGAGCCAGAACAGTTCTCAGAACAATTCCCAGAATTATTCTGAGAACAGCTCCCGCAACAGCAGCCGCTAAAAACTATCGCTGTGTTTGGATGACGTTTGATAGCAAACAGAAGGAAGAAGAGCCGTGTACCACGGCTCTTCTTTTGCGTATATTATATAGTAAGAAACAAAAAGGAGCAATCAGCATGGGAATGGATACCATATCGCCTGGCGAGGCGGTTTCATATATTGGAAAGCATGGTGTTTTATTCGTCGATTTGCGGGAGCCGGAGGATTATCAGGCCGGGCATATCCCGGGTGCAGTACAGTTGGATCACGATACGCTGTTAAAACGGCGGGAGGAATTAAAGCGCTATCATACCGTGATTTTATACTGCGACAGAGGAAATGCCAGCCTGCTTGCAGCAAGAGAACTGCGGAATCTGCCGATTGAAATACGCAGTATTGCCTATGGGATGGGCGGCTATCAGGGACCTGTCAGCCGAAGCCGCAGGAATCGATTTTGATTGACGGAAAAGCCCGGGTAGCGTATGATGAAAAAGAAGGAAAAGAAACAAAGAGGAAAAGAGAGGAGCAGACAAATGAATAAGCTAGAGTTGATTGCACCGTGCCATTTTGGTCTGGAGGCAGTTTTGAAACGGGAAATTATGGATTTGGGTTATACGATTACAGCCGTAGAGGACGGCAGAGTAACGTTTTCCGGGGGAGAGGATGCGATTGCAAGGGCAAATCTGTTTTTGCGAACGGCAGAACGTGTTATGCTCAAGGTCGGAAGCTTTCGGGCAGAAACCTTTGACGAATTGTTTGAGGGAACAAAGGCGTTAGCATGGGAGCGATACCTTCCAAAAGATGGAAAATTCTGGGTAAAGAAAGCCTCTTCGGTAAAAAGCAAGCTGTTTAGTCCGTCGGATATCCAGTCGATTATGAAAAAGGCTGTGGTAGATCGGTTAAAGCAGCAATACCATGTAGGTTGGTTTTCGGAAAGCGGAGAAGAGTATCCGATTCGGGTTTCGCTTATGAAGGATCAGGTGACGGTGGCTCTGGATACGTCGGGGGAATCGCTGCACAAAAGGGGATACCGGAAATATACGGTAAAGGCGCCGATTTCCGAGACATTAGCAGCGGCTTTGATTATGCTGACGCCATGGAAGGCGGATCGGATTCTGGTAGATCCTTTTTGCGGCAGTGGGACGATTCCGATTGAAGCAGCGATGATGAACATAGCGCCGGGGTTGGAAAGAGAATTTACTGCAGAGGCGTGGAGTCATATACTGCCGAAGAAGCTCTGGTATGAGGCGGCCAGTGAGGCACAGGATTTGATAGCAGCGGATATCGCACTAAAGCTGCAGGGCTACGATATTGACGAGAAGGCGCTCGAAGCGGCTCGTGCCAATGCCAGACTGGCAGGCGTAGAGGGACAGATTCATTTTCAGAAAAGGGATGTCAGAGAACTAAGCCATGCCAAAAAATACGGCTTTATCATTACGAATCCGCCGTATGGAGAACGATTAGAGGACGAGGAAGCCATGCCGGAGCTTTACCGCACGATTGGAAAAGCCTTTTCTGGCCTGGATTCCTGGTCCTGGTATATCATTACCGGCTATGAGGACGCACCGAAATACATCGGCAGACCGGCCGATAAAAACAGAAAGCTTTATAATGGAATGTTAAAAACCTATTTTTATCAGTATTTAGGGCCGAAGCCGCCAAAACATCCTGCCGCACAGGAGGATACCATATCCCCTATCAAGAGCAATGAGCCGTGATCCAGTCAATCAAATCCCTTATAACGGTTTCTTTATCCAATTCGTTTAACAGCTCATGCCGATCCTCCGGGTACAGCTTGCAGGTGACGTCCGTATAGCCGTGTTTCTGATAAAAACGGGATAAGAAGGTGATCTGCCTGCCATAGCCGCCTACCGGATCGTGGTTGCCGGAGAGGAAGAAGAGCGGAAGCTCCCTGCGGGTATGCAGCATCCTGGTACGCCGCCTGGCTATCGCAGAAAGCTTGATAAGATCGTGGTAAAAGCTGGCGCTGCAAAGAAAGCCGCAGTAGGGATCGTGCAGATAAACGCCGACTACGTTATTGTCCCTTGTCAGCCAGTCCATTACGGTACGAGTGGAAAGCTTTAGATACTGCCTGTTTTCAAACAGCAGATGGTTCATAAAAGGAGAACGATGCTCTGCTCCGCGGAACAGGCGTATCAGGCTGCTGACGAAAAGCCCGGAGGCAATGGTAAGGCGGGCTGGACAGGTGGAACCACAGATCATAGCGCCGGAAAAGGAATCGTCTTGCTGGAGGACGCATCGCGTCACGAGGGAGCCCATGCTGTGACCGAAGATAAAATAAGCATCGCTCCGTTTGGTCTGGCGGACAAATTCGGCTATACGGAGCGCATCGTCTATCAGCTTTCGGTAGCCCTTTGAGGAGGCCAGGTGTCCGAGCTCCTCTAGCTTACAATCCTTGCCGTGTCCCCGATGGTCATAAAGATAGACATCTATTCCGCTGTCTGTCAGAGCCTGTGCAAATTCGAGATAGCGCTCATGATGCTCGGCCATACCATGTAAGACCAGAACAGAGGCCTGTGGAGCAGCTTCAGAGAAAAAGGCATGTAGCCTTGTGAAATGGCCATCCTTACCGGAAAGCTCGAATACTTGCTGCTGCATGTTCATCACACCTTTCATAAAAAGAGAGGGCTTTGATTATCAGGATATAGATACTATATGGAGTATATCATTTTTTTAACAAAAAAGCAAAGAAATTTCGGCCGGAATATTGTAGAAAAAAGCAGCATGGTATATAATAGCTTCGGGGGAGGGAAGGATAGGAGGGTATCGGTGAAACGGCAGAAACAAAAGCAGAGAGCCTGGCTCGTGTTGCTCTCAGTCATAGCAGTGTGGTCGCTGATCCTGCTTCGTCAACAGCAGGAAAGCCGTTATGCGTTGGCTATGGAGGAACAGGCAAGGGGAGCAGAGGCAGATAGACCGGAGGAAGGAAGCCAGGAAGAAATCAGAGAGGCTGCGTCTGGGAAGGAAGGTCTGAGTGAGGATACAGGAGAGGAGTTGCCTGACGGCCGTTGTCTGGTAATACCAAAGAATGGACAAAACCCAGAGGAGGTTATCCTGAAGGAAGATGAGTTACATAATAAGCTTGAGTTAAAAATGTCGGGCGTCTATTTTCCTGAGGCGCAAAAGTATGCCGCAGAGAAATGGATAGAAGAGATACTTCAGGAACTGGAGGGCGCGGGCAGTCTGATAGAGGGAGTAGAACCTTTTTATGATTGGAAAACAAAGACTTTTTCTGTTTCCATTTTCCTGGATCATTTGTATGTCCCGTTTTTATATGAGGACGAGAGTTGCTATTATATCGTATTAAAGCGCCCGCGGGAGGTATATGAGCGGATTCTTGTCATTGATGCCGGACATGGCGGCAAGCACCCCGGGACGATGTCCTCGGATAAGGCATATGCAGAAAAGGATATCAATCTGGCGGTTACGCTGGCATTAAAGGAGCTTTTAGATGCCAGAGAGGATATCAAGGTCTATTATACAAGGCTCTCGGATGATTCGGTGTATCTGCGTCCGCGGGTGACGCTGGCCAATGAGGCGGAGGCGGATTTTTTTATCAGCATTCACAGCAATGCCTTCTGGGATAAGAAGGCACATGGGACAGAGGTGCTATACAAAGCAGAAGGGATAGCGTCCGGTGAGGCGGCGGTAAGCGGAGCGGCATTCAACGAGACAGCAGTAAGCAGGGAGGGTATCACTTCCAGGCAGCTGGCGGATATTTGCTTGGAAGAGGTGACAAAAGTCCTTCAGACCGATGCCAGAGGGATTTGGGAGGATGAGGATACCTATATTCTCAAGCATTCCCAGGTGCCTGCTGCGCTGATTGAGGTTGCTTTTTTAACCAATCGGGACGATTTGGAGCTGCTTTGCCAGAAGGAAGGCCAGGCATTGGCAGCAAAGGGGATTTATGAGGCAATTTTAAGGGCATATGGAGAAGAAGAGAGGAAGATAGCAGAATGAAGATTATTTTTGCAACAGGGAATGAGGGAAAGCTAAAGGAAATTCGGATGATTCTGGCAGATAGCGGCCTGGAGGTGCTTTCTCTAAAGGAAGCCGGAATAAAAGCCGAAATAGAGGAGAACGGGACTACGTTTGAAGAGAATGCGTTGATTAAGGCGCGGGCGGTAGCCGAGTTGTCCGGGCTTCCGGCCATGGCAGACGATAGCGGGCTGGAGGTGGATTATATGGATAAGGCACCAGGGATTTTTTCTGCCCGCTTTTTAGGAGAGGATACCTCCTACCGGATTAAAAATCAATATATCATCGATCAGCTTGCAGAGGCCAGAGAGGAAGAACGAAGCGCTCGCTTTGTCTGTGCGATTGCCCTTGTCTATCCAGACGGCAGGACACTGACGACGCAGGCGGCAATCGAAGGCTTTATCGCGAAGGAGGAACGAGGAGAAGGCGGCTTTGGCTATGATCCGATCTTTTATTTGCCGGAATATGGAAAAACGACTGCAGAACTGCCTCCAGAGGAAAAGAATCAGATCAGTCACAGGGGAAAGGCATTGCGCCAGATGAAGGAATTATTAAAACAGCAATAATTGTTTCACGGCTGGCTAAACCATGGGGGACAGCAGGAAAGGGAAAGAGACATGAGAATCTTGATTGTAAGCGATACACATGGCAGGCATAGCAATTTGGAACTGGTGCTGCGGCGTGTCGGAGAGATTGATATGATGATTCATTGCGGAGACGTGGAGGACGGGGAAAGCCATATTCGTTCTCTGGTAAGCTGTGAGCTGCATATGGTGCGGGGAAATAACGACTTTTTTTCCTCCCTGCCGAGAGAGGATGTATTTCAGATTGGGAGCTATCCTGTGTTTTTGACACACGGGCATCGTTATCATGTAGGAATGGGAACAGAGGCGTTAAAAAGTGCTGCAATAGAAAGAGGCGCTGCTATCGCTGTATATGGCCATACGCATTGTCCGTTGATCGATCAAACCGGTAGCGTCACCATGATCAATCCGGGGAGCTTATCTCAGCCGCGCCAGGAAAATCACAAGGCTTCTTTTATTATGATGGATATTGACCGGTTCGGAATAGCACATTTTGCCCTGAATTACCTCTAACGAGGCCAGGGAAGGGAAAGGCAGAAAAGCCGGGAAAATATAAGGATTTCCGGGGATTTAGAAAAAATATGGCAGAAAAGAAAAAAAGTAGTTGACAAGAGGGATATCATCATATATAATATATCATGCGCTGGCAAGAAAAAATGGTTTTTTACCAGTAAAATAGAGATATCGGGGTGTGGCTCAGTTTGGCTAGAGTGCTTGATTTGGGATCAAGAGGTCGCAGGTTCGAATCCTGTCACCCCGATTTTGCTATTGCCAGCAGACTCTGCTAATGTTTTTACGAGACAGAAAAAATAAGAATATGCGGGTGTAGTTCAATGGTAGAACACTAGCCTTCCAAGCTAGACACGTGGGTTCGATTCCCATCACCCGCTTTTGGTGAGTTCACCCGCTTTTGGTGAGTTCACCCGCTTGCGGGAGAGTAATGATTCGTTTTACGAAGAATATGACTCGCCTTTTGGATAATTGTAGCGTCTGCTGCAGGTTATCTGATTCGTGCCAGTAGCTCAGCTGGATAGAGCATCGGCCTTCTAAGCCGGTTGTCGGGGGTTCGAATCCCTTCTGGCACGTTGCCGGATGGCATACCAGCCGGGCATATCCTAGGACTGGTAAAAGAGAAATATATGGTGGGTATAGCGCAGCTGGTTAGCGCGTCAGATTGTGGCTCTGAAGGCCCAGGGTTCGAATCCCTGTATCCACCCTTCATAATGCAAAGGCATGGTGAAAAGCCAAAAGGTCTTTGCATTTTTGGGCTATCGCCAAGCGGTAAGGCACAGGACTTTGACTCCTGCATTCGCTGGTTCAAATCCAGCTAGCCCAGCTCATCAGGGGAAGCGTGAAAATGCAGGCTTGCTGATGGAAAAGAAAAGACGCGGGCGTGGCGGAATTGGCAGACGCGCCAGATTTAGGTTCTGGTGGGAGACCGTGCAGGTTCAAGTCCTGTCGCCCGCATGAAGCAAGGATGATCCGAAGCAGTGTTTCTTTAGAGGAGCTGTTTTGGATCATTTTTTCGTATCTGGCAGACGGTGTGCAGGAGCATATCTCAAAGAAAGGAAGATCGGCTGGTTGAAAATCCTTCCCGGAAATGCTATGATAGAGAAAAGAAAAAGGAGATGCGGTTCATGCGGAAGATGGAATTTAAAATGGAGCGTTCCGGGTTGATGAAGGTGGGGGACGAGGTAGGCGTGATAGAAACCGAGATGGAAAACTTTCTCTATTATACGATTGAACATGCTTATGCGATGTCCGGCAACATTCCGTTTCGGGAGGCACTCAAAACCAGGAGAGGAACTGTGGCGGAAATCGAAGAACGGCCGCAGGGCTTTTACGTCACCTTGGAGTTTGATGAATAGCAGAAGAACGGGAGGTCATAAAAAGAAAATAGAAATATAGTAAAGAAGAAAGAGGGCGGATCGTAATGAAACTGATTTATGCCATTGTTCACAGTGAGGACGGAGATTCTGTGACAGAGGAATTAAATGCAAAGGGCTTTATTGTAACGAAGCTGGCGACAACAGGAGGCTTCCTGCGGAGAGGAAACACTACGTTAATGATTGGAACGGAGGAGGAAAAGGTGACACAGGCGATCAAAATCATCAAACGGGAATGCGGCAGCCGGGAGCAGGTGGCCTACAGTATGCCGTATACCCAACCGAACGATATGCCGATGACGGGCTACGATTCCCATCCTTCTACCGTAGATGTAGGAGGTGCGACGATTTTTGTAGTGGACGTAGAGCGTTTTGAAAAGGTGTAGGAGAGCCGGCTTACGAGAATTCTTTTTGGATGTTCACAAAAAATTCACGTTTACATGATAGACTGGTCGCGGCAGCTTTCGGGCAGATATCCCGAGGGCGGCCGCGATACGCGGCAAAAGGAGGAGAAAGCGTTGATAGAAGTAAAAAACCTGGTGAAAAGCTATGAAGGACACCTGGCGGTTGATAATCTGAGCTTTTCGGTAGAGCAGGGAAAGATTTTGGGATTCCTTGGACCGAACGGGGCAGGAAAATCTACGACCATGAATATTATGACTGGCTATATCTCTGCCACGGACGGAGAAGTGACCATTGACGGCTATGATATCCTGGACGAGCCGGAGGAGGCAAAAAAGGCCATCGGCTATCTGCCGGAAATTCCCCCGCTTTATTTGGATATGACCGTAAGGGAGTATTTGAAGTTTGTGGCAGAAATTAAAGGTGTCAAACGAAAGGATCAGGCGCAGGCATTGGGAAAGGTGATGAACCTGACCAAGACGACCGATGTAGCAGATCGTCTGATTAAGCATCTTTCCAAGGGCTACCGCCAGCGTGTCGGCTTGGCGCAGGCTCTGGTAGGAGAGCCTAAGGTATTGATTTTAGATGAACCGATGGTTGGCTTGGATCCGCAGCAGATCATTGAGATGCGTGATCTGATCCGCAATCTTTCAAAGGATCATGCGATTATTTTAAGCTCTCATATTCTTTCTGAGGTCAGCGCCGTCTGTGACGAGGTGATGATCATTAACCGGGGCAAGCTGGTCGTATCGGATACGCCGGACAACCTGGCGCGCCATATGGAAAACCAGGAAATGGTACATTTGGAGGTGAAGGGAGAAAAGCATCGTGTTTCTCAGGTTTTAAACAATATAAACGGAATTACCAAGGTAGAGATGGAAAACGAGCGGGACGGGGTCTGCCGTCTGACGGTTTACTGCGGAAGCAACGATTTGAGAGAGTCGATTTTCTATGCCTTGGCAGAGGCGAAATGCCCGATTATGGACATGCACATTTCCAACCGCTCCTTAGAGGATATTTTCTTAGAGCTGACCGGAAAGGACAGCGGTAAAAAGCGGAGACGGATTTTGGAGAAATCCGGGCAAGAGGGTTCCGCAGAGGCAAACGGGGACGAGGCGGATCTGCTTGGCGGCGAGACTTCGTTGGAAGAAAACGATGACCTGGCAGGGAAGCAGGCCGATTTCAGAAAGGAGGAGGAATAAACGTGCTGGCAATTTATAAAAAGGAGCTAAAGTATTATTTTACCTCCATGATGGGTTATGTATTTATCGCACTGTTTCTGTTGGCGGCCGGATATGTGTCATCAAGGATGAATCTGTATGTCGGCTATGCTAATTTTGAATATGTGCTGGGATCGTATATGACGCTTTTATTTATCGTTTTAGCGCCGATTCTGACGATGCGGATTATGGCGGAGGAGCGCCGGAGCAAGACGGATCAGCTTCTGCTTACCTCCCCGCTTAGTGTGGAAAAGATTATTTTCGGCAAATATTTTGCAGTAGCCAGTGTTTTTTTGGTCGTTGTAGCGGTGATGCTGCTGTATCCGCTGATTCTTTCCAGCTACGGAGAGGTTTCCTTCCGTACCGCTTACACGGGAATTCTGGGCTTTGCCCTATTAGGTCTGGCTCTGTTAGCGTTAGGAACCTTTATTTCTACCTGCCTGGAAAATCAGGTGATTGCAGCGGTAGTTTCCTTTTTCTCTATTCTGCTGCTGTATTTCATATCGGATATTGCGAGTATGTTTCCATCCAGCAACCGCAGCGCCCTTCTGATTTTAAGCGTATTACTGCTTCTAATCTGCCTGCTGGTGTACTGGATGCTGCGGAATATTTTGGTAGCAGCAGGACTGTTTGTCGTAGGAGAGGCAGCGTTGGTATTGGTATACAAGCTTCATCAGAGCTTTTTTGACGGGATCGTAGTAAGGGTATTTTCCTGGCTTTCGGTGATGGATCGGTATCAGACGTTTATGAACAATTCGTTGGATTTATCCTCTGTCATTTATTTGCTGAGCTTTACCTACCTGTTCCTGTTTTTGAGTATACAGTCGATTAAAAAGAGAAGATGGAGGTAAGCCATGAAACAGAATTTTAATTCTTCCTTTTCCAGCAGGAGATTTCGCAACGGCGCCTACAGCTCTGCCGTAACCGTGATTGTTTTGGTGGTGATTCTGGTGGTCAACATGCTGGTTGGCAAGCTGGATTTAAAAATTGATATCTCCGATGCGGGATATTTTACGATGAGTGATACGACCAGGGAGTTTTTAAGGGATCTGCAGCACGATATCAAGATTTATTATCTGGTATCCGAGGGCAGAGAGGATACGATGATCAAGGATATGGTAGACAAGTACGACAGCGCAAGCAGCCATATTTCCGTAGAAATGCGGGATTTTGAATTGTATCCGAACTTTGTGTATCAGTATGTCGATCAGGATACAAACGTATATTACAACAGCGTGATTGTAGAGGATATGGTCAACGGTCGGAGCAAGTACGTTCCTTATTCTGATTTGATTCAGACGACCTTTAACCAGCAGACGATGCAGTCCTCTCTGACCGGCTATGACGTAGAGGGTCAGATTACCTCTGCCATTCAGTATGTCACCTCGGAAAATCTTCCTAAAATATATATGGTGACAGGTCATGGAGAGGCAGATCTGGGGACGTATGCAGCGGACTATTTGGAAAAGCAGAACATTGAAATGGAAAAGCTAGAAACGCTGACCATGGAGGCGGTGCCGGAGGATTGCCAGGCGCTGATCGTGGTAGGCGGGAATAAGGATTTTACCGAAAGCGAAGTGGAAAAAATCCAGGAGTACCTGACGGCAGGCGGAAAAGCCGTGTTTTATCTGGATTATGCCGTGGAGGACAGGGCAAACCTGAAAAAGCTGATGGAGCATTACGGCATTACGATGCAGGACGGCATTGTGTTAGAAGGGGACTCCAAGCATATGATGAACGACGCTCCGTTTATGATTGTACCGGATACGAAGGAACACGATTTGACGAAAACCTGTCTGGAGGATAAAAAATACATTGTCACCTATATGCCGATAGGCGTGACAGCAGACAGTGATATCCGGGGCAGTGTAGAGCGGACGCCGCTTTTGATGACGACCGATAGCGCCTTTGCCAAAATGAATTTAGAGGAAGGAACGTTTGCCAAAGAGGATGGTGATCTGGACGGGCCGTTCTGTTTAGGCGTGGCCGTGACGGAGAAGTATAACGATGTGACGACAAAGCTGGCGGTTTATAGCAGTTCTGCCCTGTTAAATGATACTTTTATGGGAGTAAGTAGCGTCGGCAATGCTACGCTCTTTACCGATACCCTAAACTGGGTGACAGAGCGGCAGGATACGGTGCTGTCAATTCCAGCAAAGGAATTTTCTCAAAAATATCTGACGCTGACTGCAGCAGAGGCCAACCGTCTGACGATTTTGCTGATGATCCTTTTGCCGTTGGCGATTGTTGTCTGCGGCGGTGTGGTATGGCTTAGGAGGAGGAAGAAATAATGGCAGGTGGCAAAAAGAAAAAGACGAAAAATTTGTTGCTGCTGTTAGGGCTTCTGGTTGTGGCAGTCGGAGCCTATGCGGTGATTGCCCTCTGGCCCAAAAAAGAGACGGAGGAGACGAATTCCGGCACAGACGAGCGAACGGCCTTGATCGAAATGGATTCGGCCAATGTGGTGAAGCTAGAATATCAGGGACAAAACAGCGGCATGACCTTGGTAAAGGAGGAGGATACCTGGTACCGGGAAGAGGATCGTGAGTTTCCGGTCAATCAGGCCTATGCGAATGCGATGGTCAACGTAGCCTCTGCGCTTTCTGCCAGTAAAACCATCAATGAAGCGCCGGATTCCTTAGGAGATTATGGCCTGGATACTCCGGCTGTCTGGGTACGTCTGACCGACAACGAGGGGAATACTGCAGAGGTAAAGGCGGGCATGAAATCTCCGGCAGGAGACGGCTGCTATGTGGCAGTGGGAGACAGCCAGGTCGTGTATCTGGCGACCGCTTCCCTGCTGACCCAGTTTCAATATACAGAAAATCAGATGATTGCCAAGCATTCCACTCCGTCTATTGCGCCGGAAAAGATCACGAAGATTTTGTTAGAAAAGCCAAACGGAACGCTTGAACTGTCCTTAGAGCCAGGGAATGAAATGGATACCACCGGCTATAATCCATGGCTGGTAAAGCAGGGCTTTGAGGAGATTATGCCGGGCAATTCCGATACGATTCAGGTATTGGTAGATAATTATGCCAGCTTTCCGTTAGGCGACTGTGTGGAATATAGCTGCAGCAGCCCGGAGCAATATGGCTTAAAGGAGCCTGCCGCCGCCTTAAACCTGGTTTATTATGAGGACGAAGAAACTGGGGAGACGGACGAGGAGACCGGAGAGGCGATTACCGAGCAGAAGTTTTATAGCTTTGGCTTAAAGGTAGGCAGTCAGGATGAAGCTGGAAACTATTATGTTCAGTTAGATGGGACAGAATCCGTTTACCAGATGGCTGCAGAAACCGTAGAGCCTATGATCGATTTAAAGGCCTATGATTATGTGTCCAGGCTGCCGGGCTTAGTCAATATCGCCCAGGTAGATCGGATTACGATTGAATATGGCAGCACGAAGCATGAGATGAGGCTGGAGCGTCATATGGAAACGACGACGGATTCCGAGGGAGAGGAAACCGAGGAGGAAGTTACCCAGTATTTCCTGGAGGAAAAGGAAATAGAAAAATCAGATTTTTCCGCCTCCTATCAGAAAATGATCGGTGTGGCGATAGACGGTCTGGTAGACGCCGAGATAGTGGCACAGAATTCCGATGTACCATTGCTGACGATGACCTATGACCGGACAAGCGCAGGACTGGAGCCAGTGGTGACACAGTTTTATGCCTATAACGATAATTTCAACCGGATCAGCGTAGACGGAATCAGCTTTTTCCGGGTAAATATCCGGGATGTGGAATCGTTGATTGCGATGTTTGAGGAATTGTTTGCCGAATAAAAGAATGGAATAAAGCAAGAGAGAATCCAGCCATATAGTTTTTCGGAAGCTATGGCTGGATTATTCTATTTTACCGGCCTGCTACATAAAATAGGACAGGGAACCCTTTTTTGAAGTGAGGAACAAAAAAGGGAGGCTGCCAAAGGAAGTAAACAGGAAAGGGGAGGGTGCGCTTTGCGGTCAGAAAGGAAGAAAAGGTGGACCTTGATTGGGATAAGTGTCTTGATTTTGCTGGTTTTGTTTGGACGAGGCGTGATGCTAAGGCTCGGAGAACGGGAAGAAAGCCGGGAAAGCTCTGGAAGAATGGATTTGGCTGACGGGACGCAGGATCCGGAAGGGAACTCCGGCTCTGGCGGGACGTCTGGGCTTCATGAAATAGAGGGAACCGGCGGGCTGGGAGGCACGGATTCGGGAGAGTCTTTCGGAAAGCCGTTTTCTGAGGGGGTCATAAAAAATGTCTGGATTTGCTCTGCCAGCGGACAGGCTATTACCTTTTTGAGTACAGAGGGCGAGCAGGAGCTGCCCTTAGAGTCCGAGCTGGAGGAGGAGCAGAAGGGAGTCATAGCGGATTTATATGTGAGAGATCGAGCCGTTTACCGGATTTCCTTAAAACCGGAGCGGATTACCGGAAAGGTAGTGCTGTTGGATGAAGAGGCGGGTATCCTGGAGTTAGAGGAGTATGATACGTTAAGTCTGGACGAAGAGGTGGCTGTTTATGATTTGCGTAAGGCAGATACAAAGGAAGGCAGCAGTGTGACGGTAGGAAGCCTAAGTCAGATCGTCCTTGGCTATGACGCGGCGGATTATGTAGTGGCGGACGGAGTAGTGTGTGCCGTGCTGATCTGCCATGAGATTGTCCCGGAGCAAATCCGTGTCCTGATTAAAACGACGGGCTATGAGGAGGTTTACCACGACACGATCCGGATTCGGCTGCTGGGAGCAGGGACGGCGCAGTACGACCTTGCCTCGGATGGGAGGGACAAGGTAGCGGAGCA
>CASCWU010000082.1 GCA_949155905.1 uncultured Lachnospiraceae bacterium | reverse complement strand
TAAAGAGCATCCTCCTGTAAGCCCTTCAGGCGCAAAATCAGGCTGTGGAAGGTGTTACGGGACGCTACCTGAACAAAGGTGACAAGCGCTTCCGATTTGTCCTTTGCCACCACCATATAGCAGTCATAGGACTGATTTTCCGCCACGGAAGCAATCCGGTAATAATCCCCCCGGCGGATCAGATCGTTGTATTTATGATAAAGTGCAACCTGCTCCGGAATCTGCTCCCGCTCCTCCTTTGCAATCCGGGTGACATCTAACTCATAGCCAAATGTCCCGGCCAGGGCTACATAGCCTCTGGTCGCAAACGGAGTCGTCCGCCCCATCGTGTGATTCGGACAGTCCGCCACATGTGCGCCCATGGCAGAAAGCGGATAGATCATCGCCGTTCCACGCTGAATCTTCAAACGTTCTATCGCATCTGTATTGTCTGAGGTCCAAATCTGCGGACTATAGTAAAGCATTCCGGCATCGAAGCGCCCGCCCCCGCCCGAACAGTTTTCTAACAGCAGATGCGGGAAATCCGTAATCAAACGCTCCTGCACCTCATAAACACCTAACACATAACGGTGGAACAGCTCTCCCTGCCGGTCTGCCGGAAGCGCCGCACTGCCCAAATCTGTTAAAATCCGGTTCATATCCCATTTGACATAGGAAATATCTGCGCTTTTTAATACCTCATACATCATCTGGTAAACCGTCTCCCGTACCTCCTCTCGGGACATATCCAGAACATACTGCTCTCTGGCCTCCGACGGCGTCCGTCCCGGCACCTGAATCGCCCAGTCCGGATGCGCCCGGTACAAATCCGAATCCGGCGATACCATTTCCGGTTCAAACCAGATCCCAAATTTCATTCCCAGCTTTTTGATCTCCTCCACCAGATAGGAAAGGCCGCCGGAAAGCTTCTCCTCGTTTACCCTCCAGTCTCCCAGAGCGCAATTATCACTGTTTCTGGCGCCGAACCATCCATCGTCCATCACCAGCATTTCAATCCCCAGCCCGGAAGCCTCTTTCGCAATCGCCAAAAGCTTTTCCGTATCAAACTGAAAATAAGTCGCTTCCCAGTTGTTGATTAAAATAGGCCGCTTGGTATCCCGGTATTTTCCCCGAATCAAATGGTTTCGGTACAAATCGTGAAAGGTACGTGTCATCTGTCCGATTCCTTCCCCAGAATACACCATCACTACCTCCGGGGCAGTAAAGCATGCTCCGCTCTCCAGCTTCCAGCGAAAATCCTGCGGATGAATTCCCATTGTCATCCGAATGGAATCAAACTGGCTCCGCTCTACCTGCGCCAAAAAATTCCCGGAATAGACAAAGTTCATCGCATAAATCTCTCCGTGATCCTCCGTTGTCTCCGGTGCCAGCACGGCCAGGAACGGATGCTCCTGATGGCTGGATTCCCCTCGGAACGATCCGGCATTTTGCCTGCCGTAGCCAATCTTCTGACGCTGTACCTGCCGCTCTCTGGCCCAGGCGCCATGCAGCGTCATCACCTCATACTCCTGGTTGTCCATATCCAGGCAGGCCGAGGCTACGCGTTGCAAATAAACAGGAGCTTCCCCCTGATTCTCTATCCGTACACTTCTGGTAATCGCGTCTATTTTCGTAAAGGCTGTATACACTAACGTAACCGAAAGCTCCAGCACCGGATCCTTTAACAAAATCTCCAGGGTCGTACAGTCCTCTGCCCCGCCAAAGGTAGCCGGAAGCCCAGGAAGCGCCTCCTTCCCGGCATAAATCCGGTGTGATACATAACGAAGGCCGCATACATGATGTCCCTCCCCCGTCTCTACCTCCAGACAAGCCTCTCTTGTATCTCCCAGTCCATGCGTCGGATATTCAAATGGAAAACTCCATAAAAAAGAAACTCTTTCCCGGTTTAAAACGGACGGCGTAAATGGAGGCTCCAAGGTTCGCAGCAAATATCCCATATCCGTATCCAAAATCCGTTTTCCATAATAAATATGCCCCAAAAACTGCTCCTCGTCCACAATTCCAAGCAAATAGGAGGTATTTGGCGTATTTAGCTGAAAGACCCTGCTCTCTTCCTCATATCTGATATTCATAAAAGCCCTCCGTTCCAGCCCCAGTTATCAATGTCCTCATAGGCAATATAAATTCCATCCGGATGGATGCCAAGCTCTTCCTCTAAAACCTTGCTTAGCTCCTTTGTCAGCCGCTCATAAGCCTCTCTGCTCGCACCGCCGTATACCTTTACATCCAGCATTGCCAGATCCTTTTCATACTCTCCGCGAAAATACATATTCCGCCCGTCCTCAAAATCTAACATCAGCCAGTTTTCCGTCTTTCCTGGCAGACATTCAATCGCCTTTCCATAGCGGGTCTTTAATACTTCCTCTTTTTCCTTTGTAATCGTCAGATTGGTTTTGGTTTGAATAAATGGCATTTTTATCTCCTCCTTGTCAAATGGTTGCTTTTTATGCTAGTATAGATCAAACCGCTTCTAGTGGCAAGAGAAAACCAAGGAATTTAGGAAGAAAAAGAAAGGAACTATTGCTATGAAAAAATTTTTTAAAGAATTCAAGGAATTTGCCCTGCGGGGCAATGTGATGGATCTGGCAGTCGGCGTCATCATCGGCGGAGCCTTCCAATCCATTGTCTCCTCTTTGACCGGAGATATTATTTCCCCTTTTATCGGATTATTTGCACAGACCGATTTTTCCGATATGGTCGTCAACATTCGCGGTGTGGATATCCGTTACGGTGCTTTTCTGACTGCCGTCATCAACTTTATCATTATGGCTCTGGTGATTTTTTTATTCTTAAAGCTCATCAACCGTCTGGTACGCTTTGGACATAAAAAAGAAGCTCCTGCGCCGGCCGCCCCGACCACCAAACAATGTCCTTACTGCTGTTCTGAAATCCCGTTAGCAGCTACCCGCTGTCCGCACTGTACCTCTGTGCTGGAGGAACAGGAATAAAAGAAGCCCAAAAACAATCCGATATTATCACCCAATCAATACTGTCTTACCCTGAAAGGCGAAACCATATTTTTGGATTCGCTCTTTCTGGATTCCCTTTGCCACTAAAGCAGCCTCATACTTCTTTTCTTCAATCTGTGCCAAGGCGGCCTGTACCGTATCTTCTAAGGAAGTTTCTTCATCTGGATCATAAGCCTTAAATTCCAGAATATAGGCCAAATCCATCTCCTTTCTTGGCTCCAACAAAACATCATAACGACCAAATCCACTTTCTCGGTTTGAAGTAAGCATATACCGATCCGCCAGCTCTACCATCAGCCCTAATACAAAGCCATGATAAAATCGTTCTGGCTCACTTCTTTTGGATGCTTTCTTCCCTGTATCAAAAAAACTGAAAGAATCTAATGCTACTTCATTCATGAAGTGATTCATACTTTTTTTGTCACCCGATAGCAAAGCCTTAATAAAATCATTATATGCATCATGAACAGACGGGCTTCGGAACCATTTGGCAACCATACGCTCAAACATTTTCCTCACTTCTTTGTTTGTGATAGCCAGGCCGTAGGTTTCTTCTCCATCCGTCAAATCATACCAGGCTACCTTCAAATATCCGCTTGCCAACAGCAGGCTCCAAATCGCAGCCGCATCTTCCCCCAGTTGCTGGAACACCACTTGCTCATCCAGGGAAGTTCGGATAACCCCTCCCCTTAACAATACCTCAAACTCTTCTTTTACAGAAGTACCTGCTTCCCGGATTAAGTTCCCTGCCAGGGTGTTGCTGCTTGTATTTGCCCAGTAAAGCTTTGGCTTTCTTTCCTCCAGATAGTTAATAATTGACCATGGATTATAGATATCCTTCTGTGTGCCAAACGTAAATCCATCGTACCAGTCCTTTACCTCTCGCTGTTTCTCAGATAAGCCGTATTCCTCTAAAGCAGCAAAGACCTCCTCTTCCGTAAAACCAAACTTATCTGCACACTTCTCTGAGGTCATAGTCACTACTCTCAGGTTATTGAGATCAGAAAAGATAGACTCTTTACTGATTCTTGTGATTCCAGTCATAATCGCCCGTTCTAAGTAAGGGTTTGCCTTAAAGGTAGAGTGAAACAGTCCCCGAAGAAAAGCCGCCAATTCCTCCCAGTAACCATTTACATAAGCTTCCTGCATCGGTGTATCAGATTCATCTAATAAAATAAGAACCCGCCTGCCGTAATAGCGATATAGAAAATCCGATAAGTTCCTTAATGATACCGCTGCCAGATAGCTTTCCATTTCAGCTGACACCGCATGGTAGAACTCTTTTTCCTTTTCATTCAGACAGCCGCTCTCCAACAGAAAATCATGTTTATTATATAGTTCCAGGATAGTCTGGCAAATCTGTTTTCTTGCCCCTGTAAAAGAGGTCTCCTTTACATTAGAAAGGGACAAGGCAATCACCGGATATGTTCCCTGTAAATTGGGATAGCCATCTTCCTGCCAGATAGAAAGTCCTTCAAATAAATCCTTCCTTCCTGCATATTGGATAGAAAAGAAGCGTTCCACCATATCCATCGTCAGCGTTTTTCCAAACCTTCTTGGTCTGGTAATCAGAGTAACAATATCCCCGCTCCCCCACCATTCCTTTATAAAGCCAGTCTTATTCACATAAAAATAATGACGAACAATCAAATCCTCAAAGTTTTGAACTCCGATTACTACATTTCTTGTTGCTACCTTCTCATCCATTTTTGCTCCCTCCCGTCACACAGATCCAACTCAAAATCCTGATTCTATTTTATAGGACAAAACGAAATCCTGCAACTAAAATCTAAACAGACAAAATTTTTCTGGTATCTATATTATTTTCATACAAATACAAATTCTTACAAACCGTTTCCAAAAGCTCTTCGCTATAGCGGGTTTGTTTCTTGGTTTCTGACCAGCTCTCCTTCTGAGCCTGCAAATCGACCATACGGGAAAGCATATCAAAAAAGGCCAAATGGTTCATCCGGCAGGTTCGATGTTCCTTTTTTCGATATAAAATCACCTCATCCTTTAAAAAACAAACCGCATCCTCTAAAGCAGGATCGCCTTCGTGCTTCTGTGTCACTAGCAAAAACCGAAACTGTACCATGGCATTGGTCAAATGTATGAGAAACTGATCCGCTGTCTTTGGATCAAGGGACAGGTTATGAAAAATCATTTGTACCTCGCCCGCTTCGCTTGGAGTTCCCAAAAGCACCTCCTCCAATAGCTCCCGTTTCCCCTGATTCAGTTCTGGAAGAGGAAATGTCTTCTTTTCATACGCCGCCTCAATTTCCTGTCTGCGCCAGATTGCTTCCTTTTGTCTGCGTCTTTCATAGGCCGGAAAATAGGCCGCCCGCTTCAACCATTCCCTCGTATCCTGCTCGAACGGACTGCTGCCGTTAAAGCAATCAAAAAGCTCTCTCCAAAGGATATACGGCACATACGGATATACTGTGCTATACGCCGGAAGCACCATCTTATTTTGAAGCTGCTGCACGAAGGCAGCACTATGCAGCGGACTGTTTTGCTGCCGGATACGATATTGCTTTTGAAACTGAATCAAACGTTTCTTTAATGGAACATATCCGGCCTGATAAGGGGAATGCCCTTCCTTTGTGACATCCAGCAACAGCTCTGAAAAAACGGCAAAGCATTCCCTCCCACGATCCTGGAACGACTGATTTTTCTTCTTTTTCCGGGAAAGTAAAAAAGAAAACAGCAAAGACGATAGGGTGCCTGGCAAATACGTAAAATTCTGTAAAATAAACGCTTCTCTTGGGGCAGCATCTTGCAGAAAAAATTCCTCTGCCTCCTCCAAAAGCGCCTTCTGTTCCGCTGGCCCTATCAAATGCTTTTTCGCCAGAGAAAACGCTCGTTGGCAAAAGCAGACCAGTCTTTTCTCCTTCTTTAACTCCTCCCAGGTGTCCAGATCTCTGACATATTCCGAATGCTTCGAATGCCGGTAAAGCAGCCCTTCCAGCCATTCCAATGCAGAGCCTGTTCTTTCACAGGCGTCCTCCTTTTGATAGGCGGCTTCCTGAAAGGAACCTTCACGCGATGATTTTTGTCCGCCCTCTGACTGCCTGTCCTTTTCTATATCCCTTATGTTCCCTCCTGGAAAACCCCCTACCCCTCCTGGAAAAGATTCTTTTGAAAACAAGTGATACGCCATACAAAGCGCAAAATACAAATCTTGGCTGATGCCTTCCAGGTTATATACCATTTCCTGTTTTAAAAGCAGGCAAAGTTCCTCTAAAAACACCTCATCCGCCTGCTGTCTGATAAAATCAGGATGACACACCAAGGCAATCCAATCCTGGTTTTTCCATTCCCTCCAAGCAACCCGCAAAAACAGATCCTCTTCTTTAGGAGCAGCCTCCCAGTCCGGCAGGATCCCCAGATAACGTTCCTGTGTGCTGCCAGCCATTCCTCTCCGGATCAAAAGCTGATCCAAGGCATTTGGATTACGCTCCTCCTGACGGCATAGATGATAAAAAAGCTGTGTCAGTTCTGTTTGATTCTGTATCATAACCCCCCTCTGTTCTTCCATATCCAGCCTCCCTCTATCATAAATTTATCGATCTCTGGCCTGACAATAACCATTTTGTCCTAGTATACCGAAAAAAAACAAACCTGTAAAGCTGGAAAGCTTATGACAAACAACAGTCTTTTGACGCAAAAATAAATTGTATAAGTTTTTTCGCTGGTAGCTTATACACTTTTTTTAAAATTTCTACTATAAATATAGTTAAGAAAGAGGCAGATAATAATTACCTGCCTCTTTCTCTTCTCTTACAGTCTTATACGGTGATTACTGAAGAAGTGCCAGTACACCCTGTGTCTGCTGATTTGCCTGAGCTAACATAGACTGTGCAGCCTGCTGAAGAATGGTATTCTTGCTGTAGTTTACCATCTCACTTGCCATATTTACATCACGGATACGAGATTCGGATGCCTGCAGGTTCTCAGCCGTATTATCATCGTTGGCAATCGTATGCTCCAGACGATTCTGAAGAGAACCCAACTTGGAACGTTCGTCAGATACATACTGCAAAGAATCGTCTATTCTTGCAATATTGGCAGCCACGGTCTCATGCGCTATCCCAATCGTATCCTCTGGATCAAATGCACTAACGTCCTCTACCGCATCGAAGCCCTCTCCATCTGCCGTATGAAGATCCGCTATTCTCATGCTTCCGATTGTAAAGGTCATACTTTGATCTTTTCCCTCTACAGAATCGGTATTTACATTGTATTCGTAGGTATCCTCGCCGTCTGTATTGGCTCCGACATGCAGCGTAATTCCTTCGCTGTCAGCACCGTAATCCCCATTTAAGAGCTTTTTCTTATTGAACTCTGTGCTTAAAGCAATACGTTCAATTTCGCCCTTCATCTGCTCTACTTCATTTTCAATGGCGCCACGGTCAGAATCGGTATAAATACCATTGGAAGCCTGCACCATCAGCTCTCTGGTTCTCTGCAAAATAGAATGGATTTCGTTCATCGCACCTTCTGCTGTCTGAATCAGGGAAATACCATCCTGTGCATTCCTGGACGCCTGGGTCAGGCCGCGAATCTGGCCGCGCATCTTCTCCGAAATCGAAAGACCTGCTGCATCATCACCTGCACGGTTAATCCGATAACCAGAAGATAATTTTTCTGTAGATTTTTGCAGATTACCACCTGTAATCCCTAACTGCCTATTTGTGTTTGCTGCTGGCATATTGTGTTGAATGATCATACTCTTTTACCTCCATGTGTTTTTTAATTTTCAGGAATCCTTTCCTGTGTTTTTATAATAAGCCATGCGTATCACATACCCGTACTGATATGCCCTCCCTTCCAGTCACCTCCGTACAGATGCCTGGTCGGTTAGATACAGCATCGCATATTACCAGATTTTACCTGAACTAACCCATTGACTGCCTTTGGTTTTTTTGCTGCTCCAGAAAACCCTTCATTCGTTCCTCCGAAATCTTTGGTTCTATATAATACCGCTTCTGCTTTTTCCTCTCTCCAGGCTCTTGATTACATTTTGTCTCTCTTTTTTCCTCTTCTCCTTGCTCTAATACCTTTCCGCGGACAATGTTATAGCTCCTTGGTGCGTCAATCATCACTCTGGCATTATTCGCTGTACCACCGACAAAAATCACCCGGATATCATCGCCAATCACAAAATATTCACCTGGCTTTACGGTAAGATTTAGCATAAAAGGCCTCCTTTTTTGTCTATTGCTGGACGCTTATTACCAAAAACTGTCATGTAACACTTTTTATAAAATGTTGCATTGGTTCGGAAAAGCCTTATTTTATCCGCTTTTTGCTATCCGCAAAGGAACCCTTTTTTTCCTTTTCAGAAAAAATCTACCTGCTCGGTTTTCTTTTTGTTATTTTGTTTTTTTGTTCTTTCGGGGAATGTATTTGCCTGCGCAAAGCCTGAAAATATGCGATTTGTAAAGAATTTTACCAGAACTAAAAAAAATTACTGCAATGCCCTAAAGAAATACACTTATTGTCCGATATACTAAATAGAACAACGGATGCAACATTTTATAAAAAGTGTTGCATCCGTTGCTCTTTTTTTCTATTATCTGTTATTATTTTCCATCTAAAAACCCTACTATTCTGTTATTTTTAAAAAAGAGCCCGGCGAGCCGGGCTCTCGCGCTGGAGTGCGTCTGCGTCAGCAGACATTTTCCTTGGCGCGAAGTGCGCATCCCCGGAGGGTTTTTTGTATCATAGAGAAGTTCAGAGAACTTTCCTATGATACAAAAAAAGAGAAGCCTCTGCTACTGAAGCTCCTCTTCCCAAACCAGCCAGCCATCTTTTTACACTGCTCCTGCCGTCTCCTTCACAAAAAACTCCTCATACCACAGCAAAAAGCTATACACCGTCCAGATTTTTTTCATATTCAGCGCTTTTCCTGCCTTATGATCCTCTAACAGCTTTATAATCGCCTTCTGATTAAAAAACTTTGCTGCCTCCTTGCTTTCAAACATCTGTTTTACCATCTGATAATATTTGTCCTGGCGAAGCCAGTCATTTAACGGCACCGGAAAGCCCAGTTTCTTTTTGTTGGCGGTTCTCTCCGGAATCTGTTTTAGGGCAGCACGCCGGAGCGCCACCTTTGTCGTCTCTCCTTCTACCCGGTAGCGGGTTGGAATCTGCACGGAAAGCTCCAGCATTTCCTTATCCAGAAACGGCACCCGCAGCTCTAAGGAATTAGCCATGCTCATCCGGTCGGCCTTCTGTAAAATATCATACAGCATCCAAGTATGGATATCCACATACTGAAGCTGCGTCGGCTCGTCCAAGCCTGCTACCTCGTCAAAATAAGGCTTGACATATTCTTCTGGCTTTTTAGATGGAATAGAATCTGCCAAATACTGGTCTCTCTCGTTATAATGAAATACATAATTGTTCCGCATAAAACGCTGATACGGCTCCATGGCTCCGCGGATGATAAACCGCTGGCCTTTAAAGCGCGGAAGACGCCTGGCTACTCCTGCAGCCGCCTTTCGGATTACCTTTGGGATTTTGGTATAGGTCTGGAAATGCCCGCCCTCAATATACATCGGATAACCGCCGAACAGCTCGTCCGCTCCCTCACCGGAAAGCACCACCTTAACATACTTTCTTGCATTTTGCGCCAGAAAATACAACGGCACCTCGGAAGGATTCGGCAGAGGATCGTCCATATAATATTGGATTTTTCCTGCCATCGCAAAATATTCATCTGCCGAAACTTTATTAGAAATATTTTCCACCCCGATAGCCCTCGAAAACTGCTGTGCATAAGAAAGCTCACTGTACTTTTCTTCCTCATAGCCTACAGAAAAGGTCTTGACGTCCTTCATCACCTTAGAAACCTCTTTTACCGTATAGCTGGAATCTACCCCACTCGATAAAAAGCAGCCCACCTCTACGTCACTGATTTTATGCATCTCTACCGATTTGGAAAATTCCTCCGTAATCCGTTTTTCCCAATCCTCTAAACTCTTGCTTTCATCTGCCTGATAGCGAATCGTATAATAGCGGGTAATCGAAAGCTTTCCGTTTTCATACTCCAAATAATGTGCTGCCGGAAGCTTGTATACATACTCAAACATCGTTTCCCTGTCCGGCAGATATTCAAAGCTCATCCAATCCGGCAGCCGCTTTACATTGACTGATTTTTCAAAGCCGGGATGCTCCAAAAAGGATTTGATCTCCGATCCAAACAGAAATTCCCCGTTCTTTTGATAATAATAAAACGGCTTAATTCCAAAAATATCCCTTGCTCCAAACAGCTTTTTCCGGTTTTTATCCCAGATCACAAAGGCATACATTCCCCGCAGCTTTTTGACAAACTCGGTTCCGTACTCTTCATAGCCATGCAGCAGCACCTCCGAATCTGCACGGGTTTTAAACACATGCCCCTTTTCCTCCAGATCCTGCCGCAGCTCCATAAAATTGTAGATTTCTCCATTAAAGGTTAAAACCATGCTGCCGTCCTCGTTAAACATCGGCTGCGCCCCGCCCTCCAAATCAATGATTGCCAGACGCCTGAAGCACAATGCAATATCCTCATCTGCATAGACGGCATCCTGATCCGGCCCGCGATGGGCAATTCTTTCTCCCATCCGATGAGCAATTTCCCTCACCTGCGCCAGATCCATCCCTGCCGTCCCTGTCTTTTTGTTTTCTTTCTCCCTTTTTATGATCGTAAAACCGGCAAAGCCACACATTCTTTATCCCCACAACCTTTCTTCTATCTATTGTAATCCTTTCCCTCTATTCAGTATATGCAGTTTATCGTGAAAAACTCTATTGTTCCGCGCTTTATCCCGCGCTGCTTCATGACTCTTACTGCAAAGCTTCCTCCTGGAGCTTATCAAATTTCTCCATACACTCCTCTACCGATGCCCCATTTAGCAAATCCCGCACAATCAGACAGGTATTGCCCCACTGCTCGACCTTCATATTGGCGTTTGCACCCAGTACAAATACCCCTTCATTGATCCGATCATTTAATGGCTTTAAAGCATCTATACACGCTACCTCCACATTTTTAGAAGGAGATATCACACGATTATGATCTGTATAGACTTGAAGCGCCTCATCCGATAAAATAACCTCTAAAACAGCCATCGCATCCTCTTTGTGTTCCGCCTCCATCCCGACCCCAAAGCCTGTCATCGGCATAACTGGTATCTGTCCAAGCTCTGTCGGAAAGCCTATCACCTGCATATGAAAGTCCGGAGCCCCATAAGCGGTTTCGGTATTTGCCGCTCCCCAATATGCCATCACAATCGGGGTTTTCTGTGCCAGAAAATCCGGGCCTTCCCCTTCAATCGCCTCATAGGTACAGGCTTTTTTAGCATCAATATAGCCCAAATCCATCAATTCCTTTAAAAAGGTAAAGCCAGGACGCATATAATCACTTAGCTTTGTTTCTCCATTGTTTAAGGCTTCGATTTGCGCATCGGTATCGCCTCCATTATACAAATCCGCATAGCCTATCGCCAGAACAAAGCACTCCAGCCACCAACGGTTTGCTCCAATCGGCGTCTCAATCCCGTTTTCCTTAAATACCCGACAGCATTCTAACAGTTCCTCCGGGGTATTCGGCAGTTTTAATTGATATTGATCGAACATATCCTGGTTGACAAACAGACCATAGGCTACTACCTCCTGAGGAATTGCCACCAGCTTTCCGTTAATGGTATTAGCCGTTTTCACGACTTCTCTTAAATGCTTGGCGCATTCCAAGCCGGACAGATCCGCTAGTCTCCCCTCCTCTCCCAGCATCTGAGTAACGTCAGGATTCAGCAAATACAAATCATCCATATTGTTCCTGGCACGGTCAGCAACAACTTCATCATATGTTTTGTCCTGGTAATCCTCTGCTGTATACGTCCGATATTCCACATAGACGCCTAGCTGCTCCTCTGCCATCAGCACCGTCAATTCATGGGCAGTTCTGGCCACATTGTCTGCATCCGGATTCGATTTTTCCATCGGTCCGAACAGATTGATTATCTTTTTTTCCTTTCCTTCCTGTTCCACCAAATTGACATTATGAGAATTTTTTCCTCCGCAGGCGGCTAATCCCAGCAGCAATACTGCTGCCGCAGCCAAATACATTCCCTTTTTCATTCCTCTGCTCCTTTTTTCCTTACGTATTGGTGAATCGTCTTTTTTAATAATTCCAAATCTACTGGCTTGGCCACATGTGCATTCATCCCGGCGCTGAGTGCATCCCGCACATCCTCTGCAAAGGCATTCGCTGTCATGGCAATAATCGGAATCGTACCAGCATCCTCTCTTTCCAATGCCCGAATTCGCCTTGTTGCCTCATAGCCATTCATCACCGGCATCTGAACGTCCATTAAAATCGCATCAAACTCTCCTTCCTGTACCTCACAGAAACGCTCTACTGCCTGTTCTCCGTTTATTACAATCTCACAGGTAGCGCCTTCGATGCTAAGCACCTCCCGTAAAATTTCATAATTGATCTCATTGTCCTCTGCCACCAGGAAATGGTAGCCCTCAAGACTTTCTGTCTCCTCCGGCGTCTCCCTGCTGTCGACATCCTGTTCTGCATAAAGCTCCCGCAGCCGTTCCTTTAAGGCTGAGACAAAAAACGGCTTTGCTAAAAATCCGTTGATACCAGCCTGCAGCGCTTCTGCTTCTATGATATCCCAATCATATGCTGTCATCAGAAGAATCGGAACTTGTTCGGAGATTTCTGTCCGTATTTTCCAGGCGGTCTCTATTCCGTTGATGCCCGGCATCTTCCAGTCTAACAGCACAAGCTGATACGGATTTCCTGCCGCCATCGCTTCCTGTATCGCTGTCACCGCCTCTTCTCCCTGATACCGTACATCGACGACGACCCCCGTCTCCTTCATCAAGGACTGAATTCCCTCACAGGATTCCTTATCGTCATCCACTGCCAGAATACGGGAAATCCCATGCTGCTCCCAAAACGGGATATCCATCTCCTGCTCCGCGATCCGCAGCTCCAGCTCGACGGTAAATCGGCTCCCCTTATTTACCTCGCTGCTTACCTCTATCGTTCCGCCCATCAGCTCGACAATGTTTTTCGTAATCGCCATCCCAAGCCCAGTTCCCTGCACCTTATTGGTCGTGCTGTTCTCTGCCCTCGTAAACGCATCAAAAATCACTTCCAGATATTCCGGCGTCATCCCAAAGCCATTGTCCTCTACCTCAATCCGGATTCGCTCATACTGGCTGGAGCGCTGCTCTAATCCAATGATCCGCAGCCAAATACTGCCGCCCTCCCTGGTATATTTTACGGCATTGGAAAGAAGATTGATCAAAATCTGATTAATCCTCGTTTCATCCCCGATCAGACACTCATGCTTGATTCCCATAACCGAAACATCAAAACTCTGATTCCGGTTTTTCGCTGCCGGACGGATGATCGCGTCAATCGAAGAAATTAAACTGCTTAACAGGAATTCTCCCATCGTCAGCACAGCCTTTCCGCTTTCGATTTTGGATACGTCCAGCACGTCGTTAATCAGACCCAGCAGGTGCTGGCCGGAGGCCGTAATCTTTTTGGTATACTCCCTTACTTTAGGCGGATTATCTGCATCCTTGACCAGCAAAGCCGTAAAGCCTAAAATCGCATTCATCGGAGTACGGATATCATGCGACATATTGGATAAAAACATGGTTTTTGAATTATTGGCTGCCTGTGCCGCCTGCAGCGCTTCCGCCAACTGTCTGTTGTGTGCCTCCCGCTCCTTCTCCTGTTCCCTTCTAAAGCGGCTCTGCTGCCGCTCATAAAACAAATAAACGATACAGCAAAGGGAAAAGGCAGTCAGCATCACCAGCACCACAATATAAATATTTTGGTTGACGGCCTTGCCCTCCCGCTGAATCGCTTCAATCGGTACATATCCTATCAGATAAAGGCTTCCGTCATTGACTGCCCACATATAAATCAAGGAGTTTTTATTTTTCACCTTGTGGTAAAACATCACATTTTTACCAGCCCGGATGCTGCCCTCTACCTCCTCCTTAATCGTCTTTTCCAAAATATTATTTGCCCGGTAAAAATCCTCCAAATTTAAATGCCCTGCCACCCGTTCTCCGATTCCCTTAGGCTTTAATAAAAAGCGCTCGCTCACGCTGTCCATAATATAAAGAGTCGCTTTGCTGTTATAAAGCTTCTCCGGCAAGGCTGCCTCAAAGGAATCATAAATATATTCTATATAAAGGGTCGCAATCTCCTCTTTCTCCTTTATTACCGGACAGGACAGCGTATACGCCCATGTCCCCATACTGTTGATATAAGAAGAAGACATCGGAAGCTCCCCTACCTGCTTGCCGTCTGAAAAATCCAGTTCCTTTGCTGTAAAGACCTCACCGGTATTGGAAATGCCCTCCTCCTCGCCAGAAAAAATAAGCGAAAGCTTTACAATCGTATCATTTCGGTTATAGGAATGAATAAACTCCTCCGGCTGCTCTATTATCATCAGTTCCTTTGCAATCAGCTTTTGATAGTCTGCCTCCCGCTCTAACAGTACCTCTATTGTCCCCTTTAGCAAATCCAGATTTTCGCTCAGGTTGGTGATCGCTGACTGCGACATTTCTCTTGTAATCCGTGTGGCAATCAAAAACACCACACAGCCTAATAAAATAAAAAAAGATAAAATCAAACCAATTAACGTTTTTTTCCCGTTTTTCCCTGTTTTCTTTTCTACCTTTCTCATAAATCGCTGCCCCTATTCTCGTCCAGTCTCTTATAGTTCGGAAAATTTTACCAACGACATCATAAAAAGCATACTTCCCATTCACTGGATGTATGCTTTTCATTATAGCATTCCTCTTACAGAAAGTCAAAAAAAACAAATTTCTTCTTGCAAATCTGTATTCCATATTGTATAATAATCTTAACAAATAAGTAAATTTTATTTTCCTTTTTAGAAAGGAGTGACATTTATGAAAGCAACGTTACAAAAAGCATTCCGAAGCGGTTTGCTACGCCGTATTTTCTTTTGGACGGGCATTGTTCTCCTGCTTGGCTTTTGCTTTATCATTTTGGCTCTGCCTGTCATAGATTCTCTTTTGTATCACTGGAAAGGAATTTGTATTGACTTTGAGCCGACTGCCCCGTTTGGCGCCGCCTGCCTGTTTTCGGGTACTCTCTGCTTACTGGCAACTTATTTTCTTCCAACGAAAAAGCGGCGTCCGCCGCATACTGCCATACCGGCAGGCTCCGACCGCTATCTGGATCAGGAGAGCGAGTTTTCCGACGAAGAGCGCGAAGCGATCCTACAGGAATCCTGGATGGCGATTGCCGAGCGTTTCAACCGCAACCGCGTCAGATAATTTTTTCTCAAAGCGATTTTTTCTGGTATCTGTGGGGACTGCCGTCGGGTAGTCCCCATGAAAGCATGCTCTGCAGTAGCCGCAGCCTCCTGCCAGCACCGCCAGATCCGCTAACGGAAGATACCCCAGGCTGTCTGCTCCAATCAACTTTGCCGTCTCTTCTACACTATGTTGGCAAGCCACCAAATGTTCCTTGGAATCAATATCCGTCCCATAATAACATGGGTACAAAAACGGCGGAGAGGAAATCCGCATATGTACCTCCTTCGCCCCGGCCTCCCGGAGAAGCCTAACAATCTGTCCGCTTGTCGTTCCCCGTACAATCGAATCGTCGATCAACACAATCCGCTTCCCGCGGACGCTCTCCTCGATTACGCTTAGCTTAATCCTGACCTGATCCATCCGGGAGCCTATACCACTGTAGACGCTTTCCTCTGTTTCTTCTGTTTTCCCTGTTTGTCCCGTGTCTCCTGCTTCTCCTGGCGAAATGAACGTCCTGCCGATGTATTTGTTTTTAATAAGCCCGATCCCATAGGGAATCCCGGATTCCTGATGATAGCCCAATGCAGCGTCCAGCCCGGAATCCGGCACTCCGACGACCAGATCCGCTTCGACCGGATATGCCTTTGCCAAGGCTCTTCCTGCCTGCAGCCTGGCTCCCTGTACGGACACCCCGTCCAGTACCGAATCCGGCCTGGCAAAATAGATATATTCAAAAACGCAGAGCCTTTTTTTCTGCTCTCCACAATGCTCCTTGTGAGAGACGACGCCCTCCTGGCTGAATACCAGCACCTCTCCCGGCTCCAGATCACGGATAAATTCTGCCCCTACCGCCTTTAGCGCACAGCTCTCCGAGGCCGCTACATAGGCTCCATCAGTTCTTCTGCCATAGCACAAGGGCCGAAAGCCATATGGATCTCTGGCACAAATGAGCTTCTGTGCCGACATCAGTACAAGCGAATACGCTCCGTCTAACGTTTTCATTGCCGCAATCAAAGCTTCCTCAATTGAGGCCGTCCGCAGCCGTTCCCTTGTGACGATATAGGCAATCGTCTCCGTATCGCTGGTCGTATGGAAAATCGCACCGGACAGCTCCAGGGCATTCCGCAGCTCTGCTGCATTGCTGATATTCCCATTGTGCGCCAGCGCCATTTTCCCCTTCTGATGGTTGACCTCTATCGGCTGGCAATTTGCACGGTTTGTCCCGCCTGTCGTCCCGTAGCGCACATGCCCGACCGCCATCCTGCCCTTCGGGAAGCCCGCCAGGCGGCTGCCGGAAAAGACCTCGCTGACCAGCCCCAAATCCTTATAAGAAGAAAATACCCCATCCTCATTGACAACTATCCCACAGCTCTCCTGTCCCCGGTGCTGCAGCGCATACAGCCCGTAATAGACCATTTCGGCCAGGGCTGCAGGCTTTGGACAAAATACTCCGAATACTCCAC
>CASCWU010000081.1 GCA_949155905.1 uncultured Lachnospiraceae bacterium | reverse complement strand
AAGTTCAGCCGACCGCTGAACCTTGGTCGGCAGGCTCAAGATTCCGAGAGCCTATCAAAGAGAAATGGTATATAATACCGAGCAATCGCTGTCTCTTCCCCGCTTTTTACATTATTAAAAGATTCTGAAATAATATTTTGAAAAAACTTTATTGCTAACTGCAAATTTGACTTTCCGCTTGCTCTAGCATTATCTGCTTTCTCATTGTCCAAATCCTATAATATTTCTTACTTCTTCCTCTCATCTATAAGAATCATTTTTAAATATTAGATAAATAAATTTGTGAATTATCCGTAATTTTCCC
This sequence comes from uncultured Lachnospiraceae bacterium, assembly GCA_949155905.1. Lineage (GTDB taxonomy): Bacteria > Bacillota > Clostridia > Lachnospirales > Lachnospiraceae > MGBC131033. The sequence continues at coordinate 16,546 of CASCWU010000081.1, read as the reverse complement.
ATCTAAATAGATTTCCCTTCCAGTATCTTATCACACCTCATCACACTCAGCCTCAGAATTTTCTTTCTTCCGCTCCATACTATACACCCGAACGGCAAACGATTCGTTTCCCGGTTCCTTCCCAAGTGCATGCTGGATTAGCTGACGTCCGATCCCTGTTCTCATCTGCTTTGGCGACACATAGAGCCAGGCCAGCTCCTCCTCGGTATACGCACAAAAGCCGACGACCGTCTTTTCCAGCAGAGCTACGTCTATCTGATAATCAAACAGCCCTTCGCTAACCGCCGCCTCCTTTAACGGAACAAACGCCTCCGGCAAGCCTGCCTTCTCCAGCTCTAGCTTTCTGGCTGTATCATGAATCTCTTCTATCGCAGTCCAGTCCTCTTCCGTATAAGGCCGGATTACTATTTTTTCCTTTTCTGCTGCCATACGTTTTTCCTCCTTCAAAAAAGAGACTGTGAAAAAATCTTTTTATAAAAAACAGATGTTTTTCACAGCCTCATATCAATCGCTCTTTTGATAATACTTTTATACAACTCCCTGTGCGGTCATAGCCTCTGCTACCTTGAGGAAGCCTGCAATGTTGGCTCCGGCTACGTAGTTGCCCTCCATGCCGTATTCCTTTGCGGCATGGTCAAGGTTATGGAAAATATTGACCATGATACCCTGCAGCTTTTGGTCTACCTCTTCAAAGCTCCAGGAAAGCCGCTCGCTGTTCTGGCTCATCTCCAGTGCGGAGGTGGCCACGCCGCCTGCATTGGCTGCTTTGCCCGGGCAGAACAGAACGCCGTTCTTTTGCAGGTATTCGGTTGCCTCCAGGGTCGTCGGCATATTGGCTCCCTCGGCAACTGCCTGGCAGCCATTCGCTACTAACATCTTTGCATCCTCCAGATCCAGTTCATTCTGGGTAGCGCATGGCAAAGCCACATCGCATTTCACGCTCCATACGCCATGCTCTCCGTTCTGCTTTTCCTGATACTGAGCAGACGGCCTTGCTGCTGCGTATTCGCTAAGTCTTGCACGCTTTACCTCCTTGACTTCCTTTAAGAGCGCTACGTCGATTCCCTCCGGATCGTATATCCAGCCGGTGGAATCTGAGCAGGTGACAGGCTTTGCGCCAAGCTGCTGCGCCTTTTCAATCGCATAAATCGCTACGTTTCCGGCGCCGGATACGGCAATCGTCTTTCCTGCGATATCCTGTCCATTGCACTTTAACATCTCTGCAGTCAGATACAGCAGGCCATAGCCGGTCGCCTCGGTACGTGCCAGAGAACCGCCATAGGTCAGCCCCTTGCCGGTCAGCACACCCTCGTACAGCCCCGTAATCCTCTTGTACTGGCCATACAGGAAGCCAATCTCACGGCCGCCTACACCGATATCACCGGCCGGTACATCGGTATCCTTTCCGATATATTTATACAGCTCTGTCATAAAGCTCTGGCAGAAGGCCATGATCTCACGGTCGGATTTCCCCTTTGGATCGAAATCAGAACCACCCTTGCCGCCGCCGATTGGCAGTCCGGTCAGGGAATTCTTAAAAATCTGTTCAAAGCCCAAAAACTTAATAATACTCTGGTTCACAGAAGGATGCAGCCGTAAGCCTCCCTTGTAAGGCCCGATAGCGCTGGAAAACTGCACGCGGAAGGCCCGATTGACCTGCACCTGTCCTTCATCGTCTACCCATGGCACGCGGAAGGAAATGATTCTCTCCGGCTCCGTAATCCGCTCTAACAGAGCATCCTTGCGAAACTTCTCCTCATTTTTCTCAATCACCGGGCGAAGCGACTCCAACACTTCCTCCACGGCTTGTAAAAACTCCGGCTCATGACTGTTTTTCGCTTTTACTTTCTCAAATACCTCATCAACATAAGACATATCTTTCATACCCCTTTCTTTGATTTTCTGGCAATCCCTCATCTGTCATCTGATTTCCGGCCAAACAGAACCCGGTCAGTCTTTTCACCTTGTCCGCCTGACACTTTTATAGTATAACGTGCTAAAGTTTTCCCGTCAATCTTTTTTTCAAAAAAAATCCATTTTTGTTGACTTTTTTCCTTTTCCAGAGTACCATAAGCCTAACGTTTCTAATTAGGATTCTATTTTATAAGGGGGTTTTGAAGATGGACAGACCGATACCTGTTCCAGGGGAATTTTATCAGCATTTTAAGGGAATGCTTTATCAGATACGATGCGTCGCTGAGCATTCCGAAACCGGAGAGCCGCTCGTCATCTATCAGGCTCTGTACGGCGATTACCGAATCTATGCCAGACCGTTGGCACAGTTTTTAAGCGAGGTAGATCACCTGAAATATCCTGCAGTTTCTACACGCTACCGCTTTACCCAGCTTGACCCGGCACAGTTAGCGGCCGCCTCGCCAAATCAGCCGGCTGCCACAACACAGGACATCCAGTCTGTATCACAGCCAGAAGGCGTCTCCATCACATCTGGACGTCAGCCGCAGCCAAACGTTGCTGCTGACAGCGTCTCTTCTGACAACGCCGCTTCCGCGAAATTTTCTGCGGAAAAAACGCCGGAGGAACTGTTTCTCCTGTTTTTAGATGCGGAAAGCAGCCGGGAGCGGCTGGAGGTTTTGGCTTTGTTAAAGAGGAATCTGAACCGGCGGATGGCGGATAGCCTGGCTGCCTCTATGGATCTGGTGCTTCCGGGAAATTCGATAGAGGAAGATGTGGAGCTGATGGAGGATCATATCCGCACCAGAGCAAAATTTGAAACCAGATGGTAAAAGGAGGGTTGCAGCATGAAAGCAATCATTACAGGTGCCAGCAGCGGAATCGGCAGAGAATGCGCTGTTTTGCTGGCTAAGCGAGGCTACGATCTGATCCTGGCCGCCAGACGGAAGGAACGTCTGACAGAGCTAAAAAGGCAGCTTGAGGCACGCTATTCTATCCAGGTTACGGTCTGCCCGGCTGATCTTTCCGACCAACAGACCGTACTCTCTTTTGCCCGAACCTATCTGGCGGAGCCAGTGGAAATTTTGATTAACAATGCGGGCTTTGGCGCTATCGGCGATTTCCAGAATACGGATCTTACACAGGAGCTGTCTATGATCCAGACCAATATTTCTGCCCTGCATATCCTGATGAAGCAGTTTATTCAAACACAAAAGCACGGCTACATTCTGAATCTTTCCAGCATTGCCGGACACCTTCCAGGGCCGGGTATGGCGGCCTATGCCGCTACGAAAGCCTATGTCCTTAGCATCAGCCAGGCAGTCCGCCAGGAATTAGAGGAGGCAGGGATACCGATTTCCGTCACCGCCTTTTGTCCCGGCCCGGTGCATACCGAATTTTTCCAAAGAGCCGGCGCTGCCAATGAGCTGCCTTCTATTTCCGCCAAGCATTGTGCCAAAGCCGGAATCCGGGCTATGTTTGAGAAAAAATCGGTCGCCTTTTCCGATTTAAAAACGGCGCTTACGCAAAAACTGATCCGGCTGGCTCCGATGGCGCTTGCTGTAAAAATAGACTATCAAATGCAAAAAGCAAAGCTGGAGAAGGAATAACCTATTCCTCCTCCAGCAGCTTTTCTGCTTCTTTTTTGACGAATACCTGTCCGCCGTATTCTTTGACATATTCCAGATGCTCCCTGGCCTCCTCCCGCTCCCCGGCGCTTAATTCCATCACTGCCATCCGGTAATAAAGAAGCGAAAGCTGTGCCGCATGATTGGAAAGGCTCCGCACGGCATCCTGAAGCTTCCTTGCCGTCTCGTAATCTCTCCGCCGAAACGCCTCTGCAAAATCTGTATATTGAATCAAATTTGCCGCCAAACGTGCTGCCGGAGAACCGCTTTTCTGGCTGGCCTCATATTTTTCCAGCTCCTGGCGTACCGCTCTGGCGTGCTGCAGTTCTCCTAACTCCAGATAATTTTGCAACGCTACATTCAAATACGGAATCCAATTTTTTCCTTTTAGTTCCTCTTTCCGTATGGTATTCAATTCCTGCTTGGCAGCAGCAAAATCACCCTTGAAAAAATATCCCTTTGCGATGTTGATCGTATCCATCCGATTCTTCTGCGGCTTTTTTGCCCTAAGCTCCTGATAGATTGCCACATACTTTTCACAGTCACAAGCATCCATTAAGATCAGCTCTATCTTGCCATAACGAAGCTTGTGTAATCTACCGAGCAGCCGTACAAACAGCAGTCCTGCCAATACGAGTGTGAGAGAGCTGATAATCGACAGCACACTGTACCAGTAAGCCGCCAGGCTAAATAAAATCACGACCGTCGCCACCACATAGCCGACAATCCGTAATACAGCCACTTTTTTCTGCGCTGCAAGAATTTCCTTTACCGACATGCTTTGATAGTTTCTCATACTCTACCTCCTGCTTACTGGCTGTCTCTTACCTTTTTTCCTCCCGGAAGCTGTGCCAGAATCATAGCCGAAAACATCAGGATACAGCCAAGCCCTTCCCGCCAGCTCAGCTTTTGTCCAAGTAGCACCCAGCCTGCCAGCACGGAAAACACAGATTCCAGGCTCATAATCAACGATGCAGCAGTCGGATTTGTGTCCTTCTGTGCTACGACCTGCAAGGTAAACGCGACACCGCTTGATAAAATTCCAGCATAGAGAATCGGAACTGCCGCCTCCCACAAAGCGGATAGCCTCGGAGCCTCTAACAGCAGCATCGGAACCGCTGCCGCTATCCCGCAAACGAAAAACTGCAGACAGGATAGCCAAATCGGATCCACTCTTCCGGAAAAATAATCCACCAATAAAATATGAATCGAAAAAGCAACTGCACAGCAAAAAACATAAGTATCCCCCAGCGAAAGTTGAAAGCTTCCTTTCATACAAAGCAAATACAGCCCCAATGCCGACATCATAACGGCAATCCATACCCGTATCCCTGGAATGCGTCTAAAAAAAATACCAAATAAAGGGACAAATATGATATAAAGCGCCGTAATAAATCCTGCTTTTCCTACCGTGGTATGCGAAATTCCAATCTGCTGCAGACTGCTGGCTACAAACAACGCCGTCCCGCAGCAAAGTCCACCGAGAATAAGTTCCTTTCCGTTCGTCTGCTCCTTATTTTCTGCCCTTTTAGAAGCTCGTTTCCAGCCTGCTGCAATCACCGGCAGCAGCACCGCGCTCCCCAGCAAAAAGCGGACGCTGATAAAGGTAAACGGACCGACATACTCCATACCTACGCTTTGAGCGACAAAGGCAACGCCCCAGATAAACGCAGCCAGCATCAACAGCAGACTGCCTCGGATCTGCTTTGCCATCCCTGCTTCGTTTTCCTTGCCGCTCATGACAGCATCATCCTGTCGTTGGCAAATTCTCCGCCGCTGGCAGCTTCAAATTTCTCCAGCAAATCCGCTACCTTCAGCTTCTTTTTTTCCTCTCCGGCAACATCATAAATGATATGCCCCTCGTGCATCATAATCAGACGATTGCCAATCCGAATCGCATCCTTCATATTGTGTGTCACCATCAGCGCAGTCAGATGATCGCTGCCTACGATATTTTCTGTAACCTCCAATACCTTTGCGGCTGTTTTCGGATCAAGTGCGGCAGTATGCTCATCTAACAGCAGCAGCTTAGGACGCTTGAGTGTCGCCATCAGCAGCGTCAGAGCCTGCCGCTGCCCGCCGGAAAGCAAACCGACTTTGGAGGTCATCCGCTCTTCCAGACCGAGCCCCAGGATTTTCAGACGCTCTGCATACCGTTCTTTTTCTTTTTTCGTAATGCCCCAGCCAAGGCCTCGATGCTGTCCGCGCCGATAGGCCAGGGCAAGGTTTTCCTGGATTCCCATATCGGCAGCGGTTCCCATCATCGGATCCTGAAATACCCGTCCCAGGTACGCTGCCCGTTTATGCTCTGGCATCCGGGAAATATTGACTCCGTCTAGCTGGATCGTTCCGCAGTCAATTGGATACACACCTGCTACCATATTCAACATCGTAGACTTCCCGGCTCCGTTTCCGCCGATGATGGTTACAAAGTCCCCGGGTTCTAAGTGGAGGTTGACATCCCGTAATGCTTTTTTCTCATTGATAGTTCCTCTGTTAAAGGTTTTGCTCACATGCTTAATCGTCAGCATTGGAATCCTCCTCTCTTTCCGAAGCTGTTTTCTTTGGTACTGCCACATATCCGGCCATCTGTCTTCTCTTTTCCAATAAAACCGGAATGGTCAGGGCTGTCGCTACCAAAACCGCTGTCAGCAGCTTTAAATCATCTGTGCTGAGCCCAAGCTGTAACACAACTGCTACAATCGTCCGGTAGATGATCGAGCCGACCATAACCGAAGCTAATTTGACTGCAAAATTCAGCTTATGTCCAAAAATAACCTCTCCGATGATAATTGAAGCCAATCCGATAACAATCGCACCGATTCCCATTTTCACGTCCGCATAGCCCTGGCTCTGTGTCACCAGGGCGCCGGACATCGCTACCAGGCCGTTACTGATGCTAAGTCCCAGAATTTTCGTCATGTTGGTATTCACACCCAGAGAACGGATCATATTTTCATTGTTTCCGGTTGCTCGGATCGCGCTGCCGATAGCTGTTCCGAAAAACCAGTACAAAACGGCAATCAGCACGACGGCGAACACAAAGCCCAGCGATAATGTAACCCAGGCCAACGGAATCCCTGTCGCATCAGAAAGAGCCGAAAACAACGTCACGACTCGTAACAGAGGCGTGTTCGAGCGTCCCATAATATGCAGATTGATGGAATACAGACCAAGCTGTGTCAAAATACCTGCTAAAATCGCCGGGATAGCACACTTGGTATGCAGTACGCCCGTTACAAAGCCTGCTACCACACCGCCTGCCGTAGCTAACAGCACCGCCAGCAACGGATTCATACCATTGACAATCATGACTGCACAGATCGAGCCGCCGGTCGCAAAGCTGCCGTCTACACTTAAATCCGCTACGTCCAAAATACGGAAGGTTAAGTAAACCCCTATTGCCATAATACCCCACAGCACACCCTGGCTGACTGCCCCTTGTATTGCTAATAAGATTCCCATACGACTCCTCATTTCTGCAGGAACGCTCTGTTTTGCTCCCTGCGGTTCCTTCTATACCGATTTTATTCTTCTGCTCCTAACAGCTTCGCATCCTGTAATAAATCCTCTGGAATGGTAATTCCCAGATCTGCGGCAGTAACTGTATTGATCGACAGCTCACAGTTTTCTGCCGAAAGATAAGCCACCGGCATCTGGCTGACATCTTTTCCGTTTTTCAGAATATCGACTGCCATTTCTCCGGCCTTTTTCCCGATTTCAAAATAATCCAGCCCATACGTAGCCAGCGCTCCGTTTGCTACCATGTTTTCTTCCCCGGCAATCACCGGCAAATGATTCGCATTGGCCACCATTGCTACTGTTGCCATTCCCTCTGCCAACAGGTTGTCTGTCGGAATATAAATCGCATCTACCTTGCCGATTAAGGATTCGGTGACGGACTGAATCTGATTGGAATCAGATACGGTTGCTTCCATATATTCCAGATTGACCGCAGCACAGGCTTCCTTGGCCAAATCTGCCTGAACGATAGAATTATCCTCTGCGGAGCAATACATGATCGCAATCTTTTTCGCATCCGGAATGATCTGTAACAGTAAATCAATCTGCTCCTTGACCGGGTTCAAATCCGACGAACCAGAAACATTCGTCCCTGGTGTCTCTACGCTGTCGCAAAGTCCCGCTACCACCGGATCGGTGACAGCCGTAAAAAGAATCGGGATTTCCGTCGTCTTAGCTGCACAAGCCTGAGCAGCGTTGGTCGCAATCGCCAAAATCAAATCACTCTGGTCATTGACGAGCTTGTTTGCAATAGTCTCGCAGTTGGACGGATCGCCCTGTGCATTATTAAAGTCAATCTCGATGTTTTCCCCGTTCACATAGCCTGCTTCCTCCAAGGCGGCTACAAACCCGTCATAGGACGCATCGAGCGCCGGATGCTCTGCCAACTGGGAAACGCCGATTTTCAGCTTTGCTTCTGCCTGGTCGCCTTCGGCCTGATCATCACCGGTTTCGTTGCTTTCTACCTTACTTCCGTTTTCCGGTTTATCTGTGCCTTTATCGGCCTCTTTTTTGCCGCAGCCCGCAAACACCCCTACTGCCAGCACCGATATTCCCAGAAACACCACTGCTTTTTTTACTAATTTTCTCATTTTTCCTCCATTCCGCTGTTTTTCAGCCTGACTTTTTTTCTGCATAGCTTCATTATCCTAAGCATGATTTATCATCACAACCATAATTTTATCGCTTTAACGCTTTTATTCGTTAAAGCGTCCGCTACGCAAGCTTTAGTATATAATGAAAAACGCTTTCCGTCAAGTTTCTTAAAAAAATCAGCCGAATGTTTCTTTGGTTATGATAAAAATACAGCCCGCAAACATGTTTCGTTTTACGGACTGCATCTTGTTTTCCTTTTCCCTACAGGCAGGTACAGGCACAGCCTGTCCTGCTCCTTCATAAAGAGTATTTAAGCCAGTTTTGCCTTTGCAGTCTCAGCCAGTGCAGTAAAGCCCTCCGGATCGTTGACTGCCAGCTCTGCTAACATCTTCCGGTTGACCTCTACGTTCGCTAACTTCAAGCCATACATAAAACGGCTGTAAGACAATCCGTTTAACCTGGCTGCTGCATTGATACGGGCAATCCAAAGCTGACGGAACTGTCTCTTCTTCTGCTTCCGTCCTGCATAGGAAGCAGTCAGCGCACGCATAACAGACTGCTTTGCTACCCGATACTGCTTACTTCTGGCACCTCTGTACCCCTTTGCGAGCTTTAATACCCGATTATGTTTCTTTCTGGCGTTCATACCGCCTTTGATCCTTGCCATATTTTTCCTCCATTCCAACTGTATACACAGTTATACAAGCATTTTTCTTTTTTCTACCAATACGACCTCTGTGTTTCTGCTCCCGATGCCCTTTAGCTATACGGCATAACCTTTTTCATGTTCTTTAAATTGGTAGCATCCAACTCCGTCGTCTTTCTCAAATTTCTCTTCCGCTTTGGAGATTTCTTAGTCAAAATATGGCTCTTATAAGCCTTCATTCTCATAATCTTGCCGGTCCCGGTTGTTTTAAAACGCTTCTTGGCAGCGCTTTTGGTTTTCATTTTTGGCATAATCCATTCCTCCTATTTGAGCCCATCTTTGATGGGCTTAGTTCCACACCTATCGTTTTTCTCCTACAAACATAATCATACTTCTGCCCTCCATTTTGGCGGGCTTTTCTACCACGGCAATGTCTGAAATCTTCTCAAAGAAATCATCCAGGATTTGCTTACTAGAAGACACATGAGCCATCTCACGTCCACGGAACCGAAGCGATACCTTTACCTTATCCCCTTTCTCGAGGAACTTTCTGGCCTGATTTGCCTTGGTATTCAGGTCATTCGTATCAATGTTCGGCGATAAACGGATTTCCTTTACTTCAGTTGTTTTCTGTTTCCTTCTGGCTTCCTTTTCCTTCCTGGACAACTCATAACGGTACTTGCCATAGTCAATGATCTTGCATACCGGCGGCTTCGCGGTCGGGGCAATCTTCACTAAATCCAGATTCGCTTCCCTGGCAAGCTTCATTGCATCCCTTGCGGACATAATGCCAAGCTGTTCTCCATTTTCACCGATCAGACGTATCTCCCGGTCTCTGATCTGCTCATTAATCATTAATTCACTAATAGTAGAGCACCTCCTAAATTCATTGCAGCTGGTTTGTTTGCATTTGCTTCTGCACGTTTTTCTACAGTCAAAGCCCTGTGCAATGCACAAGACTGTGCATCAAAAAAACGTGGAAAGCAAAGTTATCCACGTTTCCAGAGCCTGCCCGCAGAATCTGCGGACAGGCTCGTTATTCCAAAGAGTAAACCACAGCCACAATACTTTTTTCCTAAGCTGCCTTACAGCCTGTCGACCCTTTCGGCCTGCTGTCTGCAGCCGCCCCCAAAAGTACGTGTCAGGGTGGAAGCGGATACTTCACTTTTGCCACAGCCAGACAGATTTTTCTTCTGACTGTTTTTGTTGTACGTACGAATCTGGCGGTGGCTTTTAAAAATGGCTGTCAGATCCCTAGTACATACAGCTTCTATATCTTACCACGAACCAGCTGGCAATGTCAAGTTTTTTTTCAGCCTCTTTGATTTTTCAATTAAATAATAGCCCCAGTGAATTCCATAAAATGTAAAAGGGAAAATTGTATGGAAAAATTGATGTATATGATGATTGAGAAAAGCAAGACCTATAATAAAATGACAAAACAGGTAGTTATGGAAATCTGCGGTGTCTTTAAAGGCTATCCGGGAATGGCAGGTATGTATATCCTGAAAACAGAGAGCCGTGAAGAAGCGGAGGATATTTGCAAATCAGAACCGCTGGTTATGAGAGGATATGCAGCCTACAAATTAGTCGGTTTACCGATTGCAAGCCGGGAAAATAATTACTTGCTGTAATTGAGGCAAGGAGCAACACTGGGGCAAACAGAATGGGATTCGTCTGGTATCTGCAAAAAACACCATAGAAGAAAACCTCCTCTACGGCGTTTTTTACAAGCATACAAACCTATTTTACATGTTCGCGGACATAAGCACAATCATCTGCAATACATTTATCATGCTCGTCATAGAAGCCTTCCCGCTCGACTACCCAGAATGCTTCAAAATCCTGCTCGTCCAGAGCATTTTTAATCTCCTGCCAGTTCATATTGGACTCTGGCGCGCCCATCTTACACTGTACCTGGAAGCGTCCGCCATCCTCTGCGTTTCTCTTCTCAAAGCCCTCTAAGATTTTCTGGCGTTCCTCTAACGGCATTTCCTTGACGTTGGCAAACATTGCGCCGCCCGGACGTGGATTGTCCGCATGGCGGGAGGCTGGTTTTTCTCCCGGGCCTGCTACCCTGGCGTTTTCCTTTACATGAATAGAAAGAATCCGGTTTTTATATTTGCGGATAAAGTAGGGCGGATACATGCCGCCATTCTGCGCCCAGCCGCAATCAAGCTGCGAATAACACTTGCTGCTGTTGTCTAACAGATGCTCTAACAGACTCTTTCCCTCGTCAAAATAAAACTCCTGTCTGTGGTTGTGGTAGCCGATTTTGATTCCGTAAGGCTCTGCCATTTCAGCCATCTGATCCAGCAGATGCGCTACCTCAATCGCCTCTTCCTTGTTGCAGAACGGAGTGCCTGCCCAGATAACGGCCTGTCCGCCAAGTTCTGCCATCTTCTTTACGATCTCCTCGGTCGGCTCGGCATGGATCGACGTTACCTTTAAGCCAGTTTCCGCCAGCCATTTTTTGATATCCTCCACGTCGTTGTCCAAGTCAACCGGCAGCAGCATTTGTCCGTTCCCTATCAATCTATTATATAGAAGGATACCAGCTCCGTCAGGAAATTTTTACCACCGGCCAAACTCCGCCAGCTCCAGCCCTTCGTTCCGCTCCAGCACGGTTTTCACGCTCCACGGATGGGTAAAGAGCAGCAGCGGGTTTCCTTTCATATCCCGTACTTTTTTCGTATCACTCGTTACCGACAGGGCGGCTACGTCGATATCCTGGTTTTCAATCCAGCGGATATGCTCGTAAGGCAGAGTATCCATCTTGATTTCCACGTTGTATTCCGATTCTAACCGGAACTTTAATACATCAAACTGCAGCACGCCGACCACGCCGACGATGATTTCCTCCATCCCGGTATTAAACTCCTGGAAAATCTGGATCGCGCCCTCCTGGGCAATCTGCTCGATTCCTTTGATAAACTGCTTCCGTTTCATCGTATCCATCTGGCGCACCCTGGCAAAATGTTCCGGGGCAAACGTCGGAATCCCTTCAAACCGGAATTTCTTTCCTGGCATACAAAGCGTGTCGCCAATCGAAAAAATCCCCGGATCAAATACCCCGATAATATCCCCGGCATAGGCTTCGTCGATGATTTTCCTCTCCTGTGCCATCAACTGCTGCGGCTGTGTCAGCCGAACCTTTTTCCCTTGCTGCACATGATTGACCTCCATCCCGGCCTCAAACCTGCCAGAGCAAACCCGCATAAACGCAATCCGATCCCGGTGCGCCTTGTTCATATTGGCCTGGATTTTAAAAACAAAGGCCGAAAACTCCTCCTTTAACGGGTCAATGCTGCCCTCATCCGACATCCGCGGCATCGGCGAATACGTCATCGCCAGAAAATGCTTTAAAAAGGTTTCCACACCGAAATTCGTCAACGCCGATCCGAAAAAGACCGGAGACAGCTCCCCGCGGCTGACCTCCTCCATATCAAATTCCGCGCTTGCCCCGTCCAACAGCTCGATTTCCTCGCATAACGTCTGATGGTTCAAGGCACCTATCAAATCATCTAAGGAAGGATCGCCAATCGAAACCTCTACCGTTTCTACCTCCTTCTGCCCGGCGTTCGCCGCGGTAAAACGGGCAATCGTCCGGCTTTGCCTGTCATAGACGCCCTTGAAATTTTTCCCGCAGCCAATCGGCCAGTTGATCGGGCAGGTACGGATCCCCAGCACGCTTTCGATTTCATCCAACAACTCAAACGTATCGTTCGCCTCCCGATCCATCTTATTGATAAAAGTAAAAATCGGGATATGCCGCATCACGCAGACCTTAAAAAGCTTAATCGTCTGCGCTTCTACTCCCTTAGACGCGTCGATCACCATCACGGCAGAATCCGCCGCCATCAGCGTCCGGTACGTGTCTTCCGAGAAGTCCTGATGCCCTGGCGTATCAAGGATATTGATACAATACCCGCCGTAATTAAACTGCATGACCGAGGATGTCACCGAGATTCCTCTTTCCTTTTCAATTTCCATCCAGTCCGACACCGCATGTCTGGCGGTTTTCCGCCCCTTGACCGAACCGGCCAGATTGATCGCCCCGCCGTAGAGCAGAAGCTTTTCCGTCAGTGTCGTCTTTCCGGCGTCCGGGTGCGAAATGATCGCAAATGTCCGCCGTTTTTCTATTTCCTTTGCATAATCCGCCATGACTCTCTCCATTCCGGCAGCCGCCTGCCTGTTCTAAAAAATTATCGTATCATTTATTCCCGGTAGGCATTTTATCCCATTTTACTCTGCTTTGTCAAGACGCTGTCTGGAATCTTCACGCTTGCAATCTGTTCACAATCTGAAAACGCCCAGTCGCTGATCGTTTTCACGCCCTTTGGGATTATCACTTTTCCTTTTGCTGTTGTTCCATCTATCAGGGTTTCCTATTTTGCCGCACTTCACAGTTTTTTCCAAAAAAAGCAATCCCATAGGCTACCGTTTTTTCATATCCGTCGTCGTTTAGTTCCTTTACATAACCCCTTTCGGCAATCTGCTCCAAAGCCTCCTCCGCCTTTTCCGACAACTCCCTATAGCTTCCGGCCACCTTAAACTCTACCGCATAGGCTGTTTTCCTTCTGGATACCGGGCGGATAAACAGATCCGTTCTCCCCGTGCCGCCTTCCCGGTTTTTCGGAAATACCCGGTAAAAAACATAAAATTCCACAAATTATCCATACTTTTTTCGATTTCCTCATAAGTAATATCCTCATGAACTGGCTTCTCCACACTCTTCCCCTCAATCACGGCTTCGATTTCATCCTTCGTCTCCCGTCCGGCCAGTTCGATCATTTCCCGGAAGATGCTGTTTGAGCTGGTGTTTGCCCAATACGGAGACGGCAGATGATTTGGATTGATCCATAATTCCTCTACAAATTGAATCACACTCCAAGGATTATACACATGAACATTGCCAAAGATATAGCCATCATACCATTCCTTGACCGCCGGATATTTTTCTGGTATCCCATAATCGCTACAAAGCTTTTGTACCTCCTCGTCAGTAAAACCAAAGTACTCTCCATAGCCCTCACTTAAAACCGAAAGAATCCGCAGATTGTTCATCTCGGTAAAAATAGATTCTTTTGAAATTCTCAGACACCCTGTAATAACGGCAAATTCCAGATAAAGATTTGTCTTCAGGGCAGATTCAAACAGGGAACGGATAAAATCCACCATTTCCTCATAATAGCCGTTAAAATAGGCGCTTTCCAATGGCACGTCGTACTCATCAATCAGGATAATCGTTTTTTTGCATAACGTTCCGCAGCAGAATTCTTTTTTCCATAGATAACCAATTTGTCACTGCAATTCAAAAACACATATTCACTAATCTTTGTTACACTGCCTGGAATGGTTACATTTCCCTTGGCGGTTCTTCCATCTATCAGAATATGATTGACCACGACAAGCGGATTCTTTTTTCGCTGTGCCTTTAACCAGGCAGTTCCCTCAAATGCTTCGCTACCAATTTTTGTCATACTGTCTGGCAAGGCTATGGTTTTTAAGCTGCTCCAATCTTGTTGACACTTTCCCTCCGCCGCCAGGACAGGCAATCCCTTTCGCAAAATATTTTTGTAAAAACGGATATACCACTAGCAATCGCCATTCGGATCGAGGTGGTAGGAATATCCACAACAGCTCCGCCGGTAAAATCGGCGTTGTTTAATAAAAATTGTGCATCTGTAATCATTTTGATATAAAAATTCTGTATGGAATACCACTTTGGATCGGTTCCATAATACAAACCATTGTTCCAGTTATTCCAATAGTTCAAACCGGAAAACAATCCCATTGTTACCAGAATTGGTTTTCCTAACGGAAATACAATCTGCACATAAATCAAAAGCTCCTTGGCGCCATCTACCTTTGCCGCTTCAAACAAAGTAGCCGGAATCGTATTTTCGATATATGTCCGAATCAGCAATATATCTCTCCGAACTGCACGATACTAACTTTGTGGCCTTGTATTTAGGAGCCAGCCGTATATCCTTAGAATCGTTTTGCCAACAGGCAGGCTTTCTTCCCAATATCGTCTTTGAGTGTAATGATATTTTTTTTCTAAAACATTGGTCAGCGCTGATACTGGGATTGCCTTTATCCCCTCTATTACCTGGCGGCCTGCCTTTTCCAGCGAGGTGTCCTTAATTCGGTTAAAGGATCAGCGGATTTCCCGAAAAATTTATGTTTCTATGTAGAAGGACAAATATCTTACATTAGCAGCCCAGGATTTTCTGGCCTTCTTGCGCCGATATTTTGAAAATACTGCTGTTTCTTTAATTTCCTCTTGAACCTGTCGTTTTCTTATGGTATACTATACAAGCAAAAACGAACATACGTACTTATCATCATTCGTTCATCCGCAACAAAACAGAACAGGAGTAAGCTATGGAACAGTATACAGGAAGCCAGATCGTGGTGTTAGAGGGCTTAGAGGCGGTACGGAAGCGTCCGGGCATGTATATCGGAAGCACCGGGAGCCGCGGTCTGCACCATCTGATCTGGGAGATATTGGATAATGGAATCGACGAGCATCTGGCAGGCTTTTGCAGCCAGATCACGATTACCCTGCAAAAAGACGGTGGCATCTCGATCCGGGATACCGGGCGGGGCGTCCCGGTGGACCTCCACCCTACGAAAAAGATCCCGACCGTCCGTGTCGTCTATACCGTCCTTCATGCCGGCGGAAAGTTTAACAACACCGTCTATAAGGTATCCGGTGGCCTGCATGGAGTAGGCGCCTCTGTCGTCAATGCACTCTCTACCCATATGGTCGTAGAGGTACGCAAGAACGGGCTGGTCTACCGCGACGAATACCAGGACGGCGGCCATCCGGTTACAGCATTGGTAAAGGGAGAGCTTCTCCCTGTCGGAAAATGCAGCAAATCCGACACTGGTACGACCGTTACCTTTTATCCCGATCCAGCTATTTTTGAAACGATTGAATTTAAACCGGAGGTTATCCAGAAAAAGCTCAAGGAAACCGCTTTCTTAAACAAAGGACTGCGGATTTTATTCCGAAACGAGCAAACCGGGGAGGAACGGGAATATTACGAGGAATTTGGTATCAAAAGCTTTGTAAGCTATTTAAACAGAGACGCCAATGTCCTTCATGACGAAGTGATCTATCTGGAAGGGGAAAGCGGCGATATCGAGGTCGAGGCCGCCATGCAGTACACCGAGAGTTTTTCCGAGCAGATCAACGCCTACTGCAACCGGATCAACGTCGTAGACGGCGGAACCTTAGTCACCGGCTTTAAATCCGCCCTGACTCGTGTCATGAACCAATATGCCAGAGAGCTTGGCGTACTAAAAGAAAAGGATGAAAATTTTGACGGCAAGGATATCCGGAACGGCCTGGTAGCGATCATTTCCATCAAGCACCCGGATCCGCAGTTTGAAGGCCAGACCAAAACAAAGCTTGGCAATACCGACGCCAAGGTGGCCGTCGAGGATGTGGTTTCTGCTGAGATCACCCGCTTCCTTGACAAAAACATTGAGATACTAAAAAAGATCCTTGACAATTCCATGAAATCCTACAACGCCAGAAAAGCAAGCGATAAAGCGAGGACAGCAGTCCTAAAGCAGCTCGGCGACGTCGATACGAAGAGCAAGCTGGCCTCCTGCTCCTCCAAAAAGCCGGAGGAATGTGAGCTGTATATCGTGGAGGGAGATTCTGCCGGAGGCACAGTTAAAACAGCCCGAAATCGGAAAACACAGGCTGTCCTTCCGCTCCGCGGTA
>CASCWU010000080.1 GCA_949155905.1 uncultured Lachnospiraceae bacterium | reverse complement strand
CCCGCCTTATCGTCGCTGCCCCGATTACCCCGTTGTCATGATGGATACAGGCTCCGCGCAACTTTACGGTTTCCCCGTTGATTCGAAGGCCATGGAACGGATCCAGCTCCAGGAAACGGATGCCAAATTCCGTTACCTCTTCATCTAACAAATGCTCCGGCTGAATGGCTTCTTTGGTTGCCTGATTCCGATCCTGCTTTTCGTATAGCCGGATACGGCATGTATAAAGCTCTGGCGTATCTACGCTCCAAAGCTGTGGATTCTCGATGTAAAACGGCAGTGTCACACGGCTGCTTTCTCGTTCCAGCACTCCCAACGGGACGCATTCAGAGGCCACCAGTTCTCCAGACGAAGCAAACAATTCCGCCAGAACCGCTACTGTCTGGCTGGACATTCCCTCATTTTCCACCTCAACGGCAACAGATAGCTTTGCCCTTGTCACTGAATTCTGTCCGGAGTCTGTTTCCCGCTCCAGGCTGACCGTCGTCACACGCAGGCCGTCGATGGCGACATGGATCGGGTTCCCAACCAGCAAACGGACATCCCGATACAGACCCATTCCAGAATACCAGCGGGTATCGTCGCCGCTGCGGGCAATCACCTTGATCTCATTTTCTGCCCCGTAAATAAGATATGGGTTTAAAGAGACATAAAAATTAGAATAACCGTACTGGCACTGACCCGCGAACTGGCTGTTGACATAGACTGCCGTATTCGTATAGCACCCCTCGAACTCCAGCGTCATACGCTTCTGCCGATTCTCCTCCGGCACAAACAGCTTTTTGATGTACTCGCAACTTCCGCCCGGATAATACCCAGTCTTTCCCCCTTGTGTAGCATCCGCGCTCCGTGTCTGGCCAATCATCGCATCGTGCGGTAATGTCACCTCCTGTCTGTTAGGAGGGGCAAAATTAAAAACGCCTGTTACTGGCTGAATGCTCCAGCCTGTGTTAAATAGTTCTCGCTTCATTGTCCCTTATCCTTTCTTAAAAGTAATCAAAATACTCTGTTCTCCTTTAGTTTAACAGAATTCTTTCCTTGGAACAATGTCGCAGTCGGATAAAATGAAAGAACGCTGTATCGAAAAATGATTTTTGCACATTTACTTTTCCCAAAATTTTTATTAAAATGAAAGCAATACTATCGAAAGGAACTATGAAGATGAAACCAGACTTTATCGAATTTATCAATCAACAGGTAGAGCAGGCTCTGCAAAACCTCCAAACTCCTTCTACCCTTCAATATTCTGACAAAAAAGCTTCGATTACCCTCCAAGATGGCATCCTTCATTATCATTTAAACGAGCCAGCTAAGCTTTTTATACAAGGAAATGAGAAAGAATTAGGCTATTTTGTAGGAACTGGATATGTGTATCCTTTTTTAACGCATACCGCTTTTTCTTCTTATCTTTTTCATCAACCGGAATATGGAGAAATTCATCGCCATGAATTTTATGAATGTACCTATATATTAGAAGGGAACTACAAATATGGCATTGGAGATCAAATCATTACGTTGCAGCAGGGAGATTGTATTCTGATGGATACAAATTGTATTCATTGGGATTGTTATGATAACACAAACAGAAAGGTCATTTATCTTTCCTTTCAAAAAGGATTGCTGCAGCAAATTCTTTCCCTGGCCAGCCCGGCCTATTTGCAGGAGCAGCTCCATTTTAATACCGCCTACTACAACCGGCTGGTCAAAAAACGCTTCGGCATCACCTTAGTGCAGTATATCCAGAAAAAACGGCTGGCCAGAGCCAAACAGCTTCTTTCTGAAACCAGCCTCCCGATTGGGAAAATCATTGAAGAAGTAGGCTATCAGAACCGCTATTATTTTTATACTCTGTTTGAAAAAGAAACCAGCATGACACCGCAGCAGTACCGGGAACAGGCTTTCCACGTCCTTCTTTCCCAGCAAAGCAATTCAGACAGCACAGATCCTGCGTAAGCAAAAGGAGCCGCCGTATCCTTACAGCAGCCCTCGCTTCTTTAATTCCTGATAAATCCGGCTGGCCGGAAGCCCCATTACATTATAAAAATCCCCGTCCAGCCGCTCAATATAGCGTGCAAAAATACCCTGTACCGCATAGGCGCCTGCCTTATCGTAAGGCTCCTTTGTATCCAGATAGCGCTCGATCTCAAGCTTCTCCATCGGACGCACCGTAACGGCCGTTTGTTCTGCAAAGGTGATACAGCCGGTTTCCGGGCAGCAGATCGCCACTCCGGTATACACCTCATGGCTTCTCCCTTGCAGATGCTCTATCATCCGTCTGGCATCTGCTCTGTCCTTTGGCTTTCCCATAATCGCCCCATTAAGAACCACTATCGTATCTGCTCCCAGAACCAGTGCCTCCGGATGCCCTGCTGCCACAGCCTCTGCCTTCTGCCTGGCCAATGCCTGTACGATCTCAACAGGAGGAGCATCTGGTATATGCTCCTCCACCTGACTTACCACGACCGAAAACGGCAGCTCGATCTGGGTTAAAATTTCTTTTCTTCTCGGCGACGCCGAGGCTAAAATCAGCTCTCTCATCATGATTCCTTTCCCTTCGTCTATTTCTGGGAAATATCAATGCCAAAGTATTTTTCCGACAGCTCTGTCAACTCTCCGGATTCGGACAGCTCCGTTAAAGCATCGTTAATGGCTTCCCGCAGGCTAGCGGTTTCCTCACCTTTCCGCATCGGAATAGCGGTCTCCGTCGCATCCTCGGTAAAGGTCACGACCTTTAAATCGGCATCTGGATGCACTTTCATATAGTCAGCAAAGGTCATTTCGGAATTCAGCGTTGCGTCAATCCGTCCGGCCAGAAGCAGCTCAATCGTCTGGATCAGATCGTCTACTCCGGTGTTGGTCGCGCCGTAGCTTTCCGCCAGCTTCGCATAGCTGCTGTTTAACGTATTGGCGGTCGTTTTTCCGTCCAAATCTTCAAAAGAGGTAATCTCCTCATTGTCGCCCCGGACGATCAAAGCAATCCGGTTGTAGCAGTACGGAATTGAAAAATCATACTTTTTAGAGCGGTCCTCGTCTACGTCTACTCCGTTTATCATAATGTCATAGCGTCCGCCCTCCAAACCGGCCAGACAGCTATCCCAGTCACCCTCTACAAAGTTTGGCTTTACGCCCAGCTTCTCTGCGATCTTCTCGCCGACCTCTACGTCATAGCCGACCAGCTTGTCATTCTCATCGTGGTATGTCCACGGCGCCCAGGTGCCTTCCATGGCTATCGTGATTTCACCCTTTTCCTGAATCTGCGCCAGTAAATCCTTTTCCTTTGCCTTTTTGGAGCAGCCGCCAAGCAAAAACGAAAGCACAAGAACAGACGCAAGCAACAACACCATACCTTTTTTCTTCATTCTTATTTTCCCCTTTTCTTTTCTTTTTATTTTACAGGAGGCATACAGCCATACTGCTATACTGCCTCTTTTTCGGGACAACAGCTTCGATCTCACCATGCCTATTCCTCTGGGGCAAACCGCTCCCCAATGGTACGGAGAAAGTTTTTCGTCCGCTCCTCCTTCGGGTTTCCAAAAAACTCTTTGGATGTTCCCGCTTCTACGATCACGCCGCCTTCCATAAAAATCACTCTGGACGAAACATCCCTAGCAAAATTCATTTCATGGGTGACGACTAACATTGTCATCCCTTCGCTCGCAAGCCGTCTCATGACCGCCAGTACCTCACCGATCAGTTCCGGATCGAGCGCCGAGGTCGGCTCATCGAAAAAAATGATTTCCGGATCGGTTGCCAAGGCTCTGGCAATCGCCACTCTTTGCTGCTGCCCGCCGGAAAGCTGGCTTGGATAATAATCACAGCGGTCAGCCAGGCCTACCTTTTCCAACGCCCGTTTCCCAATATCCTGTGCCTGCTCCTTTGGCATATGTCTGGCCACTGTCAGCCCCTCCGTCACATTTTGCAGAGCAGTCTTATTTAAAAACAGGTTATAATTTTGAAACACAAAGGCTGTTTTTTTCCGCAGTCTGGCAATCTCCTTTTTGGAAATATGCTGGAAAGAAAAGTTTTCCCCGTCAAATTCCAGAGTCCCACCGTCTGCCCGTTCCAAAAAATTGATGCAGCGCAGCAAAGTGGTTTTCCCGGAACCGGAAGGGCCTAGAATCGCTACGACATCTCCCTTTTCCACATCCAAATCCACGTTTTTTAAAACCTCCAGTGTTCCGAACGCCTTGTGGATGCCTTTGACTTTAAGCATTTGCCCTCCCCTTTCGTTCATAGCCGTTTAAACGCTTTTCCACTGCCCGCTGAAGCATGGTAAATATCGTGGAAAACATCAGATAAATCACGCCGACCTCGATATAAAGCGCCAATGCCTCATACGTCCTGGCAACAATCCGTTGTGTCGCCATCAGCATTTCTAACACTGTGATATTAGAAGCAAGGGACGTATCCTTGAGCATGGAAATCAGTCCGTTTCCTAAAGACGGAACAGCCGTCCGCATCGCCTGAGGAAGTACAATCCGGCGCATGATCTGCAGATAGGACATCCCGACGCAATACCCGGCCTCCATCTGCCCGGAAGGAACTGCTTCTAAGGCGGCTCGCACCGTTTCTGCTGCATAAGCCCCCTCATTGATCGAAAAAACCAGTATGGCTGCCGGAAACGGATCAATTAAAATGCCCAGATTCGGCAAACCATAAAATACAACATAGAGCTGTACCAGCAGCGGCGTCCCACGGATCACCCAGATATAAAACCGCACGAGCTGTTTTAATACTTTGATATTGGCAAACTGAATCAAAGCCGCTACGGTCGCAATCACTAACGCAAAGCTAAAGGCGATTAACGTCAGCGGTATCGTTGCCAGCAAGCCTGGCTTTAAAATCTTCCAGAAGGAATCCGCCAGCAACGCAATCAACTCTTCCGACATACTCCCCATTCTCCCCCCTATCCTGTCGTTTTTTTCTATCGGGAACGGCAAAAACATTTTGAAACGTTCCCTGCACCGACTGAAACCGCATAAAATACAGCGGCCAAAATCACGTGTATACCCATTTTAATGCCTCTGCCACAAAATAGCAAATACTTTTCCTGCATACCAGCCATGCCTGACAGCTATATCAGCAGTCCTTTTCTATATTTGGTATCGTTTGCATTACTGGGATCTCCACGGCCAACCCCCTTTTCTTTCAGGCAAGCGGCTTGATTACCTTCTTGTAAATTTTTAACAGGAAAAAGGTACTTAACAGCACCGACACAATCTCTGCAATCGGAAAGGCGAACCAGACTGTATTGACGCTCCCAGTCAGGGAAAGCAGATAAGCGACCGGCAGCAGCACGATCATCTGTCTGGCAAAGGAAACCAGCATACTGTATACCCCGTTTCCAAGCGCCTGAAATACCGTGGAACACATGATGCAAAAGCCTGCAAACAAATAGCTCAGGCTTAAAATCCGCAGCGCCGGAATCCCAATCGAGAGCATATTTTCAGAGGCATCAAACATCGCCAGCAAAAGTCCCGGTGCAATCTGAAATACGGCAAATCCTATCAGCATAATCCCCACCGCATAGGTGATACCAAGCCGAATGGTTTTCATCATCCGATCCTTCTTACGCGCCCCAAAATTGTAGGCAATAATCGGAACCACTCCGCTGTTTAAGCCG
This sequence comes from uncultured Lachnospiraceae bacterium, assembly GCA_949155905.1. Lineage (GTDB taxonomy): Bacteria > Bacillota > Clostridia > Lachnospirales > Lachnospiraceae > MGBC131033. The sequence continues at coordinate 11,611 of CASCWU010000080.1, read as the reverse complement.
AACACCGGCATAAAGAAAAAGCTCTGAAGCTTGAAATAAATGCCGAATACTGCCGTAGCCGTAGAGGTAAAGCCCATCAAAATCATATTCATACCGACATTCATCACCGAACCGACCGCCTGCATCAGCATAGAGGGGATTCCTACCGCTAAAATACGTTTTATCGCATAGCCCTCTGGCTTGAAACGGAAACGAATATGTATTTCTTTATTATAGTGCAGATTTAAAAATATCGCTACACCAAAGCCGGCAAGCTGACCAATAACCGTCGCTGCCGCCGCCCCGGCAATCCCCATTTTCGGCAATCCCAAATACCCAAAAATCAAAATCGGATCTAGGACAATATTCGTAATCGCCCCGGTAAGCTGCGCCAGCATGGAAAGCATGGTTTTTCCTGTGGAAATCAGAAAACGTTCAAACAAAAGCTGTCCGAAAATACCAAATGAAAAATACATACAAATCGACAAATACGTACTGCCTGCCTGAAAAATCTCGGCGTCACTGGTCTGTCCATGAAAAAACGGCTTTACCGCAAACAAGCCGACCAGTAAAAAAATCCCGTACACAACCACCATTAAAAACATGGCGTTTGAAGCCGAGCTGTTGACATCCTTTTGATTTTTTTCTCCCAATGCCTTAGAAAGCATCGCATTTAAACCAGTTGCAATTCCTGTACCAGCCGCTATAATCAAGGTCTGCAGCGGAAATGCCAGGGAAACGCCCGTGAGGGCTGCCTCACTGATACGGGAGACATAAATACTGTCTACCACGTTATAAAGCGCCTGCACCAGCATGGAAATCATCATCGGCAGAGCCATTGAAATCAGCAGCCGGTTGACCGGCATCACTCCCATCTTGTTCTCTTCCAGTTCCTTTTCTTCTTTTATTCTGTTTGTTTGATTTGACATGTTGTTCCTCCCTTTTTTCTTCTAATGTCTTGTATCACTTTTTTATGATAAGAACAAAAAATCACAAAAGCAAACATGAAACAGATAGCCTGTAGCATGCCTGCCTTTGTGATTATAATAAAAATTTCAGGAAAATGTCAAGTCTTAATTCCCTGCTAATAAAATACAACTGGCCTTCGGATTCCGGTCGGCGGGATGGCTCCCTGACAGGAAATGCCGTCCGGTACAGCGTTGACAACGGTCGTCGCCAGCTCGATCCGCAGATGATTTTCACCTTCCTGCAGCTTTCCTGCCATATCAAATACATACGGCGCGCTGATCCTTGCTCCCAGGCTTTCCCCGTTTAGGAATACCTCAATCCCCTCCTGACCATCCGGCAGAAGGATCTGCTGATAGTGGTTGCCAGAAAAGGTCAGCTCATAACGCACCCGTCCGGCAAAGCCTGGGCGTTTTCTGGCGATATCAAACAGCTCTGCCGTTTCCGCTACCTCTTCGTAGAGTGCCTTTTCTCCTTTTGCAAGCTGTTGGTAGTCACATACGGATATCCGATAGCTTCCCTGGTAGGATACGCCCTTTTTCCCCTGCAGCACCACCGTGCTTCCGGCTGCCTTGACAGTTTCCGTCACCTCTTCTTCCGGCTCATAACCAGCCAGCAGCAAAATGGATTCCGTCGGAGCCAGGCAGATTTCGATTTCTCCATCAGCATTTGTCTGAATTCTGGTTAGTTTCTGGTGCATTACGTCATAGTAAAGCGTAGGGGTCTGTCCCTTCACACGCAGACTGGCATGGATTTCTTCTTTTCCTGATTCGTTAAACAGCATATATACCATAACCGGAACACCGTCTTCTCCACCGGACTGCCGGTATGGATACACCCGCAACCATTTTTCTGCCGGAGCTGATACCTCTGGCTCCCTTCCGGCACTGGTAAGCTGCACGGCTGCGCTCTCCATAGCAATCCGGCATGCCTCCTCCTTTGTAATACAAGGAAGCTCTGCCAATACTGTCAATTCTTCTCCGGAAAAGCTCTTTGGCTTTCCTTCTACAAAATAGAGAGAAGCGCCCTGCTTTGCCAAAGCTGCCAAAGTCTCTGCATATTCTTCCTTCATATAGGCGGCTTTGCTAAGGAAAAGCTGTTCGTAGGCCATATTGCCTACCTGTATCCTTCCTTCTGTCACTGCGGCTTCTTTGAGGAAATCCATACATACTACATGATACGGCACCTGACGGGTTAAAAATTCCTTGCCCAGTACAAAGAACGGTTCACTCTCGCCAATCCAGTCAGATTCTGCCTCAAAAAAGATTGCGCTTGTGACAAGCGGCATACCGCCCTGAAGCAGATGCGCCATCCGATTCATATAGGAAAAGACGCTCTGCATAAACGGATACTGTGGATTGTTTCCTCTGGCGTAAAAATGAGGCGGACAATCCGGATCCGGGAATTCGGCCTCAGTAAACGCATGTGGCACAAAGGTATTGATTCCGTTGACGAGCATATGATCGGCCATCCATTTCATCATAGAAACGCCCTCTACCCAGCCAAACGCGCCGAAAATCTCACACATCGCACGGCCTTTTTGCGCCGGGTTCTGGTTTGCCAAGGAAGCGCCCAGTTCTGCCAGCCCGTAATGGTAAAAGGCACCTCTTCCTTCATCCTCCTCTGGCAAAAGCTGACGAAGTACTACGTCGATTCCAGACATCGCCTGCCCGCGAAGCGCCCGGAAATAATGCCCGGTGCTAGGGCCTAGCCGCTCATACATCGGATAATCCTCCACGATATGGCCGATATATTCCACGCCATGCTCCTGGCACCAGCGGCCTAACTGATTCGTAAAGTTTTCTTCATATTTTTTCGAGACAATATCCATATAAGAAAAACGAATCGGCGTATCCTCTCCGCATGTATCAAACAACGACGGCAGCAGCGCAGAGGTTTTCTCTCCGTACTCCTCCCGAAGCAGCCGGTATACATCCTCGCTCCATGGAAGCGGCATCGAACCAAGCCCTACCTTATCCGGCATTCCGTATCCGGCATGAGCCAGATTAAAAAACCCCGGTTCATCCGAGAAAAAGCCAACAATCGTTTTGCCAAAATGCTCTTTATAACGCTTGTAATGGGCTTCGTATACCGTATCAATCAAAATCCGCACGGATTCCGGCTCCAGGTTGGATACGCCCTCCGAGAGCATAAAAGCAGCATGAAGCTTTTTCGTCAAAATCCAAAGCCGATACTCTCCCTCTGGCTCCTCTACGTACAGCCAGCCTGCTTCCACCTCTGCCGTAACATCCTTTCTCTCATACCGACCGTCGCCTGTCTTTTTCCCTAATAAAACAGCTACTACACTTTCCTGAAAATAGTCCGGGTTGCTGCTGCGTGTCCGCATATCCATATTTAGATTATGGCTGATATCGTATTTTTCTCCGCAAACCGGGCCTTTAAAATCATAGTGCCGTTCCATCAGACTCCAACGCTTTAAACGCGGATCGGCATCCGCTACCGCACCGTTCGCCTGTCCGGTCGGGAAATGAGAATCATCCAAAATCCAGACCTTCATATCCCGTTTGATCGCTTCGTCTAATACGATGTCTACATCCTTCCACCAGCGTTCCCCCACATAGTCCGGATGCGGGCGGGACTCCAGACAAACCGCCCGGATACCGGCATCGAATACCTTTCCCATCAGCTCCCGGATCACATTCTCCTCGGCTCCGTGCATCCAGAAAAACGGAAGAATATAATTTCCATTTTGATCGTGCAAGGCTTCTCTGATTCGATTACTCATTTTGTCACTCTCCTTAGTTTCCTCTATTATTATAACGGTCGAGGGCTGCCTGTTGGATATCCATACATCTTTGCAGACCATACGTATACAGATCCTCTACAAATTTGTCATAGCCGTCCATGGACTCGGTTCCCATAATAAATTTCACAGTCATTTCATTGGTCAGCGTTTCAATGCTGGTAAAGGTCGTGTTATACTCGGTTCCTTCTGCCTCCGTCATGCTGATCCGCACCGGCAGATTCAGGGAAAAGTCCTGGTTATCCTGCCAGAAATTCATGTTGTCGTTAAACTTCGGATCGCTGTAATGAGAGGAAGAATCCCAGTTGTAACGGCCGATTCCGTTCCCTCTTGCATACAGGGACAGAGCGTCGGAAATCGAATAATCCGGATTCTGCAGTACGGTATCTAAAAGCTGAACCTCGCCGTTGACTAACTCATAGCTTTCTCCCTCTACTCCGTAGAAATTGTAGAGCATGCCTTCTTTGGTATACTGGTAATCCAGCCACATAGCGGCAATTTCCGGATATTTGGTAGAAGCAGAGACATAAAACTGGTTCCCGCAGGTTGGAGAGCTGACGTTAAAGCTGTACGGCGTATCCCCTTCGTTTAATACCGGGCTTAGCACGGGCTGGACATGAATGTTTTCGTCCTGTGCAATCCCGTTTTTATACAGACCATCCTCTGTAAACGGCACCACTGTCTGGAACGCCACGCTCTTTCCATTGGCCGTATAGGCATTGTCCGCTACCAAATAGGCGTCGTTGGATACAAAGTTCGGATCCAAAAGCCCTTCGCTGTACCAGTCACGGAACAACTGTACCCATTCCTTATAGCCTGGCTCGGCTGCCGCATATTTTACCACACCGTTTTCCTGATACATCCCCGGCAGAATTCCATAAGCAGACATAAAGGAAGCCGCACGGTTATAGCCGTTTGCCCCGGTTAAGAGCGGAGCCTCTACGCCGTTTTGCTTCGCTACGGTCAGCAGCTCATGCCAGTCCTCAATCGTCACAGGAGTATCGGTATAGCCAAAGGAATCTAACATATCCCGGCGGATACAAAGCCCCGTCCACTGCGGCTGCGCCTTGATTTCCGTATCCGTACTGTTAAAGCCATAAATACAGGCCAACGTACCGGAATCGGTCATCGTATCCTTTTGAAGCTCTTCTGTCGCCAGACGCATTTCCCGGTAGTTTGGCATATAGTTGGCCACCAAATCGGTACAATCTAAAAACATACCATCCTCAATCGCCTTTTCCACGCCGCCCGGATAGGATACATTTTCCGTCGGATACATCAGATCCGGCAAATCTCCGGAGCTAAGCAGCAGTCCCCATTTTTCTTGAATCTCACTTCCGGCAAACGTCACCCATTCAATATGAACATTCGTTGCCTCCTCCATCGCCTGAACACCTGGCAGGTCATTTGGATCTTCTATATAATTGTTGGTATAATACGTCAATACCTTTAGGTTTACCTTTTCTTCTGTGAGCGGCATCGGCAGCTCTGCCAGAGGTCCTTCTTCCTCCGAATCCGTTTCCTTAGAGTCCTCCTGATTGGAATTCTCTCCCGTTGTCTGACCGCTCTGCCCTCCGTTAGAAGCAGGCTTGTTTTCTTCTTTTTTCCCGCCGCAGCCAGCCAGAAGGCCGATGCTCAATACGATACAAAGCAGCAGGGAAAGCTTGGTTTTCATCCTTTTTTTCATCTTACTCTCTCCTTTTTCTTTTTTCCTTTTTTTCGTTTCATGCTTTCCGACAGCCTCCAGTGCGTTTGCTCCGGCCGCCGTCTGCCTGTATCTTACGCTATCCGGCCGCCCTTTTGCAAGCTTCTGTTTTTGCAGCGTTTTCTATCATTTTTTCTGCTCCTATGTTTTATTTTTGCACCAGGGATTCCTCTGCAAAAAACAGCTATTTCTGTCACACCTAACAGTGTCACAATCAGAAATCCGCCCGGAACCAGCAATATCCACCAGTCCCCTGTCAAAACCGCCTTTTCTGACAGGGACAGCATGCTTCCCCAGGAGACTACCTCCAACGGCAGTCCCAGTCCCATAAAGCTTAACGTTGCTTCTGCCAGAATTGCACTGCGGATATCCATAACAATAAAAAACAAAATAGACGGAAGAAAATTCGGCGCCAGATGCCTGTAGAGAATATGAAAAAATCCGGCTCCCATTGTTTTTGCAGCAAGCACATAGTCACTTTGGCGAAGCTGCATAACCTCGGTGCGTACTACCTTGGCAATGCTTGTCCAGCCTGTCGCCCCAATCACCAGAGAAAGGCTGAATACGGTTGCCCTTTCTAACATCGCCTGCAAAAAGACAATCAGCAGCAGATGAGGAATGCTAAGAAAAATCTCCGTCAGACGCATCAGCAGAGCATCCAGCCACTCCGGCGCCAGGCCGCTGGCCGTCCCAACTAAAATCCCGATTCCGGTAGAAAGCAGCGTTGCCAAAAAGCCGATCAAAAGGGAAATCCTCCCTCCCTGCCAGACCATGGAAAACAAATCTCTTCCCATCGTATCTGTCCCGAACCAGAACTCGCGGCAGGGCGCCTCGCTCGTATGCGCCAGGTCAAAATAGGAAGGATCCTTTGGAATAAAAAGTTCACAGCAAAAACAGCCTGTCACTACCACCGCCAACAGCAAGACAGCGATTCCGGCGGCAGACACAGGGCGAAATCCCCACTTTTTCCATTGTATCCTTTTATGCCTTTGTTTCCACATTTGCTTCCCCTCCTATCTTTTTTCTGGCAGATGCTTCTTTTTTGCCCTCCGGCAGATCGCCTCTATCTATTCTGCCGGATCTATCTGCCCTGTCTGCTGTGCCTGTCCTCCTACGGATTCTCGGATCCAGCCGTTCATTTATAACCTGTGCCAAAAAGCTGCCGAGCATCACGACTCCTCCCGACAGCAGACACAGCACCATCAGCAGGTTATAGTCCTGATAACGGGCGCTTTCATACGAAAGCGTACCAAGCCCTGGATAAGAAAACACCAGTTCCACCAGGTAAGTGCCGCCCAGCATATGCGGCAGAGAAATCGCCATCAGGCTCAAAAAAGAAGGCAATGCCCCGGGCAGACAATGACGGAAAAAAATACTTCGCTTTCTCAATCCCTTCGCCCTGGCAAACAGAACATATTCTTCCTTACTTTCCTCCAACAGCTTATTTCGTATCAGAGAAGCGTAATACCACAGATGTCCTGTTACGACTACGGTTAAGGGCAGAATCAAATGTCTGAGACGATCCCACAGACTGCCTGTACCTCCTATCGTATAGGCACCGCTGCTTGGCAGAATGCGCCATGTCACGGCAAAGAGCAAAATCAGCAGCAGGGAAAGCCAAAATTCCGGAATACAGCTAACCACGGTGCCGATTCTGCCGATCAGCCGATCCACCAAATGTCCCTGATGCCAGGCACAAAACACTCCAAGCAGCAGAGCAAGGAGGAAGGTAAGAAGAAAGCCGATACCGCCCAGCCATAACGTATTCTCAAGTCTGTTTCCTATCACCTCCAAAACATCCCGTTTATATTGATAGGAAATTCCAAACTCTCCCCGAAGCGCTCCTGACAGCCAGCGGACATACTGCACGGAAATCGGTGCAGTAAGACCTAGCTTCTCTCTCGCCCAGGCACGTTCCTCCGGCTTCATCCGCTCCGCCCTCTCTCCATAATACGAAACCAGCGGATCGCCCGGTGCCAGCCTGCTCAAATAAAAAACCGCTACGGACAGCACCCACAGACTGAGCAAAAACAGCAATATCTTTTTTCCGTAATACCAAACTCCTGATACTATTTCTATACGTTTCATTTGCTATTTCTCCAAGATCCATTCCGTTACATTCCAGAAAATTCCCACTCCATGATGCCCCATTATTGTTTCCTCCGAAATCCCCTGCAAGCCCTCTGCCGCTACATAATCGGCATCGACATAGCACAGAAAAGCAAAGGCGGGATCGTTTGCCAGTTCCTCCTGGAAACGGTCATATGCCTCCTTCCGTATCGTAGGATCGTCGGATTGCCGTGCCTCCGACAAGGCCTGATCCACCTCTGCATTGGAATAGCTGCTGTAATTTGCTCCCTTATTTGTCCCAAACACCTTGTACGTATGGTCATCTGCATCAAACGGACTGCCCCAGCCAATCAGATACGCCATCTGTCCGCTCCAGTCTACGACAGCCGGAATATCTACCGATGCCTCTATCCCGACCTCGTTAAGCTGCCAGGATGCGATCTGTGCCAGTTCTAAACGAACCTGATCGCCTGCCCCGACACTAATCGTAAAGCCAATCCGTTCTCCGTCCCGGTAATAAAATCCATCCGCCTCTTTCTTACAGCCGGCATCTTCTAATACCTCTCTGGCTCTTTGCGGATTGTAGGAATACTGTTCTACGTCCTCGTTGTTATAGCGGTTTCGCTGTAGCGGCCCATAGGCAGGAATCCCCTGACCAAGCAGCACTGCATCTACCATAGCCTGCCGATCCAGAGCGTAACAGATCGCCGGAATCAAATCTTTGTTTTTTTGCCAGTAGTCATGGCCGAAATTAAATAAAATCCCCCGGTAATCCGAGGTTTTCATTTCATAGACCTGATACCCTTCTTTTCCCCGAAATCTCTCGGTATCCTTTGGTGTCAGCAGAGCCAAATCCAACTCACCGGACTGCATCTGCAGCGCCCTTGCTGTATCATCTGGAACAATCTTAAATACAATCCGTTCCAGATTGGCAGCTCCCTTAAAATACGATTCATTCCGCTCCAGGGTAATCGCCTGTCCCTCGTCCCAACTTGCTAGCTTATATGGCCCTGTACCGACGGGATGTCTGAAAAACTCGGAGGTCTGCATATCCTCTCCCTCCAGCAAATGCTTTGGAAGAACCGCCATTGTCATATAGTCTAAAAAAGCAACATTCGGAGCGGAGAGGCGAAAGGAAATCGTCTGCTCATCTATCACAGTAATCTCCTTGACATCCTCATAGTTCGGCGCATTTTCCGATCCGTTTTCCGGGTTTTGAATCGCTTCTATCGTAAACTTCACATCTTCCGCCGTCAGAGGCTTTCCGTCGTGCCAGGTAACTCCCTCTGCCAAATGAAAGGTATATGTGCAAGCTTCCTCGTCAAATTCCCATTCCTTTGCCAGCCCTGGTACTACCTCATTTTTTCCGTTATGAGCGGTCAGACCGTCAAACAGCAGGAGATTGATTTCCCCATGCTCATCCATCGCCGGATTGATTCTGGTATAATCCCCGCTTGCATAAACGAATGCTGTTTCTTCTTTTTTGCAGGCCGCCAGTCCGCAAAACAAAAGCACCGTCAGGCAGACGGCTATCCATTTTTTATGTTGTTTTTTCATCCTTTTCCTCCCAATATCAGATTAAAATTTTCTTGGATGTTCTGTACGCAAAAGACGGCCTGTCAGCCAAGTCGTACAAAAAGAAGGGTATCAAACTCCATACCCTGTTCCGAATCATTCATGATACGTTAGAAATTGCCATATTCGCATGGCATAGGTGCTTTCTTTGCACAAGGACTAGTATATCATAGAGAAAACGATTTGTCCAGCAGCAAACAGGGGACTTTTTCTTGCTATTTTTTCTGCTTCTGGCTACAATAGATTTATAAAATGAAGAAAGAAGGGAAGTTTATCTATGAATATTCTTGTAATTGACGCCCAGGGAGGCGGAATCGGACGGCAGCTTGTCGCTGGCATCCGTCAGGAGCTTCCAGACGCATCTGTCACGGCAGTAGGCGCCAACAGCGCTGCCACGGATGCCATGCTAAAGGCAGGTGCAAGAACTGCTGCTACCGGAGAAAACTCCGTTTTGGTTGCCTGTCGGAGAGCGGATATCATCGTCGGCCCGATTGGAATCGTCATAGCGGATGCGATGTTAGGAGAAATTACCCCAACTATGGCGGCAGCCGTCGGTCAAAGCCCGGCCAAAAAGATTTTGATTCCGTTTCGCAGCTGCGACAATATCGTCGTTGGTATTTCTGAACAGCCGATGCGCCAGCTTATCCAGGAGGCGATACAAGAAATCAAAAATTTTACTTTGCAAATATAGAAAAGTATGTTATTATATGTAGTAACAGAAACTACATTTTAAAGTTTTAAATTCAGGAGGAAAAAGTATGTCATATCTTATCATAGGCGACAGCTGCACCGATTTAACCAAGGAATGGAAGCAAAACGAACATATCCGCCTCGTCCCGCTTTCGATTGAAATAGACGGCGAGCTCATCGTAGACGACGAGACCTTTGACCAGGCGGCCTTTCTGCGCAAGATGAAGGCCAGCCCGAACTGTCCGAAATCGGCATGTCCTTCTCCTGACGAATATGCCCGTTACTTTGATCAGGCGGATGAAATCTACATCGTAACACTCTCCGGCAATCTTTCCGGCTCCTACAACAGCGCCGTCATTGCCGCTGATATTTACAAAGAGGAGCATGGCGAGAAAAAAATCCATATCTTTGATTCCTGCTCCGCTTCCGTCGGTCAGCTTTTGCTTGTGATGAAGATCGAAGAATTAAAGCAAGCCGGAAAAAGCTTTGAAGAGGTCTGCGAGAAAGTAACTGCGTTCCGGGATAAAAAGCAGACGATGTTTGTATTGGAATCCTTGGATACCCTGCGGAAAAATGGACGTTTAAGCGGCATCCAAGCAATCTTAGCCAGCGCTCTTAATATCAAGCCGGTTATGCACGGCACTATCGACGGCCAGATTGAAAAACGGGATCAGGCACGCGGCATCAACCGTGCGATTCAGATGATGGCCAAATACGTCGCAGAGGACGCACGCGACGCCAGCAGCCGTATCCTGGCTATCGCCCACTGTAACAACCGGGAACGGGCAGAGTTTACCCGTAAGGCTATCACAAAGCTTGTCACCTTCCGCGATGTCGTGATCGTCGATACCGCAGGCATCAGCTCCCTCTATGCCAATGACGGAGGAATCATCGTCAGCTTTTAAAATTTTATAAATTTATCTCTTTACAAAACGAATTGTTTGGTGTATAATAGCATACGTTGTTGGAGTGCTTCCGTGGCTCAGTCGGTAGAGCGATTGATTCGTAATCAATAGATCACGGGTTCGAGTCCCGTCGGGAGCTTTCCGGAAGAAAGGATTGGCATCCTGCCAGTCCTTTCTTTATTATACACAGAATCGTATGAGGAATTTTACCGCCGGCGGCTCGTGCGGCGCGTAGGGTGCGACTGCTCTTCCCTGCTCAATTAGAAAAAAAGCAGCTTCCACAGCGGCCTATCCCCTGTGGGCGGGCTGGAAATGCTTTCCTGCCCGATTCTTGGCAAGATATGAAACATATAACTACCAGGAGGAATGTATCATGAACAATCTGATTGAAGTAACCCATCTAGGGAAAACCTTTCGGGTGGCGAAGCGGGAGGCAGGTGCAAAAAATGCCTTAAAAAGCTTTTTCCACAGAAGGTATGCGTACATCCAGGCTCTGGATGATATTTCTTTTTCTATCAAACCCGGTGAAATGGTCGGCTATATCGGTCCGAACGGTTCCGGGAAATCCACTACAATCAAAGTATTAAGCGGTATTTTGACCCCGGACTCCGGCACCTGCCGTATCGCAGGAAGAATTCCCTGGAAGGAACGCAAAAAACACGTCCGGGAAATCGGTGTCGTCTTTGGACAGCGCTCCCAGCTCTGGTGGGATGTGCCGGTGATCGACTCCTTTGAACTGCTGCGGGATATTTATGAGCTGCCGCGCTCCTTTTATCGGGATAGCCTAGAGGAACTGACGGAGCAGCTTTCCCTTTCCTCCCTGCTTGAGACTCCTACTAGAATGCTCTCTCTTGGCCAGCGGATGCGTTGTGAAATCGCTGCCTCCCTGCTACACCGCCCCAAGCTCCTATTTTTGGATGAACCAACTATCGGCCTGGATGCGGTCTCCAAGCTGGC
>CASCWU010000079.1 GCA_949155905.1 uncultured Lachnospiraceae bacterium | reverse complement strand
TTTCTTTTCCTGCACGATATTCAGTTGTCAATTTTCAGTTGGAATCTCATTCATTAAGATTCCGAGAAGTTATTATCTACCTTGATCCATTTTCTAATCGCCTTTATCCAGGCTTTTTTATCCCCAATCTGAACCCTTGTCCCATTCACTCCATTTTCTATCAACTCGTTATTCCCGCGGATATCTGTCCGAAAACCAAGCAAACATACCTTATCCCTTACCTCATACCGTTCTGCTTCCTTCCGTAACTCTTTTTCACCGACCCCTTTTCCGCAAATGACATATTTTATATTTGATATCCCCAGCCCTGAAAGAATGGCTATTATTTCCCGGTGATTTTTCCGCGGAATCAATTCTCCTACTGATAACAGCATAATCGTATTTGGTTTTATCCCTAATTCTGCCCGTTTTTTCTTTCTGTCTGTTTCAAGCGCTCTTGCTCTGTCGTTCGCCACATCAAATCCAATACCTGGTATATAGGCCACTTTTTTTGCCCGAAGCAATCTTTTCGCAGTATCATAATCTTCCTGGTTAATCGTAATCAGCAAATCTGTCCTATACGAGCAAAGCCGTTCTATCGGATAGTAAAACAGCCAATTTTTCTTTGGCGCTCTCCGGTAAAAATGAAACCCATGAGCGGTATAAAGCACCTTCGTATGTGTACGCCACCCCGCTATTCTGCCTATTACTCCACCAATCGGAGAATGACAATGCAAAAAGCAATAGTCTTTCCTTTGAAGCAGCTGTTCTACCTGCCAAAAAGCCTTTATATTACTTCGTAGGCAAGTAATGTTCCGGGCAAAATCTATCTGATAGCTATGTACTCCCTTTGCCCAAAGTTTTTCCTTTAACGCTTTGGCCTTTTCTTCTGGATACGTACTTCCTGTCTTAAAATTACAGGCAATATCTACCCGATAGCCCATATTTTGTAAGAGTTCTATATTTGATAAATTAAACTGCTCTATCATAGAGGCCACAGAAGCCAATATCAAAGCTCTTTTCATCCTCTAAATTTCTTTCCTTGCTACAGCTTCTAATATTTTACTCTTTTTCTTCGTAACTCATTTTGAATTCATATAAACTCATTTTGAAGTGATATCAGTATAAGCCACTCATAATGAAAAGCCAACAGCTTTTTCTTAACTCATTTCGTGCTGACTCTGTTTTTTGTATATTTCAAATTGAATTCACCATAATACATTTTGTGTTGTATGTGTGAAACTAGACCTGTCCCTCCAAAAATCAAACAACCCATAGGAAAAAGAATAAAACGAAAGGTAATGGTAATTGCAATGGCAAGACAAGAGCTTTATCAGAAAATCGGGCTGCGCCTCGCCCAGCTCCGCTTAGAACATGGATATTCCCAGGCTGACATCGCCAAAGAGTTCCACATCGGCCAGACTACCTACTCCAGCTACGAAAACGGAACCAGGAAAATCCCTCTCGACCTGGTCGATCACTTGGCCTATTTTTACAACGTCTCCCTTACGTACCTCTTCCGTGGCAATGAGGACTCCAAGGAATACGCTGCCCAGCAGAAAAAACGCCTCCTGCAATACTTTTCTACCCTGAACGCGGCAGGCCGGGCCAAAAGCATCGAATATGTGATGGACTTGTCCTATTTGAAAAAATATTCTGCCCAGGAAGGCAGGCCGGTGCAAAAGACATAAAAGTATTGACAGTGCGCATAATACGCATTATACTATAATCAAATAGACAGAAAGGAGCGATGCCATGAACAGGAGGGTATTAAATGAAATTTAAAGAAGTTGAAAATATAATATTAAAAGATGGATGGTATCAAGTAAAGCAAAAGGGCTCACACCACCAATACAAACACCCGACTAAGCCTGGAAAAGTTACCATCCCAGAACATGGAGGGGACTTAAATCTTGATACCGTAAAATCAATCCTGAAACAGGCAGGGCTTTAAGCCCTATGTTCTCAACCTATATAATCTCAATCTATAAACAGAGGTGAATCATATTGAAATTAATTTATCCAGCTATTTTTAAACCTTTTACCGATCAAAGCGGTGGATATGTAGTGGAATTTCCCGATTTACCTGGTTGCGTAACAGAAGGAAAAGATTTAGAACAGGCTATTGAAATGGGAATTGACGCAGCCAGCGGTTGGATACTAGGTGAACTTGAAGATGGGGAGCAAATTCCGCATGCTTCTGATTATTCCGAAGTAGTTGCCGAAAGCGGGTGTATGGTAAATATGTTATTATTAGACATGGATGCCTATGAAGAAAAATATGGCGAAAAGGCAGTCAGGAAAAACCTTACTATTCCTGCATGGCTGAATACCTTCGCTGAAAAAAACAATCTCAATTTCTCTAAAATTTTACAAGATGCTTTATTCTCAATGGCACAGGCAAAATAAGCATACTATCCGACGCCACGTCCTAAAACCACAAACGGGGGCGCTCCCGCCCCCGTCTGTTTTTGTCAAAAAATCTGCTTTCATTTATCCCAATTCTTCCGAAACCCCTTCTGCTCTGATTCCATATGCCCTCTATGCCCATACACCGTACAGCCCGCCAACGCCGCCTCCAGCTCCGAAAATTCCTCTTCTGTCAGCTCAACCTCCCATGCACCAAGGTTTTCCAAAATCCTCTCCTGATTCTTAGACCCCGGAATCGGCACGACATTCGGGTACTTGTGCAGCATCCATGCCAGGGAAATCTGTGCATTCGTCGCCCCTTTTCTCCCGGAAAATTCCGCCAGGACATCCAAAATCGGCTGGTTCGCTGCGAGGTTTTCTTTCGATAGCTGCGGGACAAATTTCCGTACATCATCTCCCTCAAATTTTGTTTCAGCCGTCACTTTCCCGGACAGCAAACCGCTGGCAATCGGGGAAAACGCAACCACACCAATCCCCCGCTCCTTACAATACGGGAAAATCTCCTTTTCACAATCCCGTTCCACCATCGAATAAAGATTCTGTACGGCAGAAACCGGCACTGTTTCCTGGGCTTTTTGCAAAGTTTCCAACGAAACCTGGGACAATCCCCACCCACGGATCAGGCCTTCCTCTATCAGCCTGCCCATGACCTCCGCCACCTCTTCTACCGGAACCAACTCATGGAGCCGGTGCAGATAGTAAAGATCCACGTAATCCGTTTTCAGCCGCTTCATCGAACTTTCCAAATGGTAGCGTATCCCATTATATAACGCCGTATCTGCCCTGTTTTCCACCTCCGTCTTGCCGATATGGAATTTGGTCGCCAATACGACCTCCTTCCGGAACGAAGCCATTGGCCGCGCCTACCAGGCACAACATGCCGGACAGCGGACAATCCGGATCGGCACCTCCGCCCTCTATCCCTGCAGGAAGCTAATGGATGTCTGGAACTCGGCCAGCGTCCAAAAGCTCTCCTTCCAATTAAAAATCGTCCCTTTTGAGGATACCAGCACAAGTGCTGCTTTTTCTAATATAGGGAAAAAATATGATTTGATGATAGGGCCTCATAATTCTATAAACATAGCGAAATTTTCCGGCTTTCTGGAGCTGGGACAAGCCCGCTTCTGCCTGGCAATGCCCCGCTCCCATCCCCTTTCCGGGAAAAAAGCGTGTCTTATAAGGATTTGCATAGAGAACGTTTTTTCATGCAGGCTAAGGGCAACAGCCCTGTCAATGACAAAATACGCGCTGCTATCGAGCAGGGACACCCGGAAATCACGATTGTAGATCTCCCGTATCATTACGATCTGGAAAAAGCCCAGCAAACCCATTATAATAAAAAAATAGAAGAAACATTTACCAGACAACCGGGCAGGGAGGGTATCCCCCTGCCCGTTCCTGTCTATCGCACAAGCCACATACCACTATCACCGCTATCAGGTAAAAGCTCCCTGCACGGCTGGGCTTTGTGCATTTAAAAAAGGAGGCTACAACATGAAACACTTAGAACGTTATCTCGATCCTTCCCTTCCCGCCGAAGAGCGGGCTGCCGACCTTCTGGCCAGGCTTACACCAGAAGAAAAAATGGCGCAGCTTTGTTGTGCCTTTTTACTGCGCGGCGATACCGAACGCTTCCGGACACAGTGCCGACACGGCATCGGTACGGTCACTACGCTTGATATGCGAAGAGCAGAAACCTTGGAGGAAGCCGCCCAAATGCAGCGCACAGCACAGCAGGCAGTCATGGAGCAAAGCCGCTTCCATATCCCGGCCATCTTCCATATGGAAGGCCTGTGTGGCGCTTTTATTCCAGGGGCGGCTAGCCTTCCTGCCGGAATCGGACGCGGCTCCTCCTGGGATCCTGATCTGGAAAAACAACTGGCGCAAATCGTCGGCAGGCAGGAACGTGCCGTCGGCATTACCCAGACACTGGCTCCGGTTCTGGACATTTCCAGAGATTCCCGGATGGGCCGCCAGGGCGAAACCTACGGGGAGGATCCGACCTTAGCCGCCCGGATGGGTGCCGCCTTTGTCCAGGGAATACAAGAAAGGAAGGCAGGCACACCCGGTACGATTTCTGATGCGGTCGCACCCGACACGCTTTCCAATACATCGTCATCCGGTACAATCTCTGACGCGGTCGGGAAGCACTTCCTGGGGTTCCACAATTCCGAGGCGGTATCCATGGGGCGGCGAGTGATACTCCAGATAGACTTTTGCAGGAGGTTTACGGAAAGCCTTTCCAAGCAGCAATCCAGAAAGCTGGGCTGCGTGGTATCATGCCTTGTTATTGTACGATTAACGGCGAGCCGGTTTCTGCCTCCCGGAAGCTTTTGACTGGGCTGCTCCGGGAAGAAATGGGCTTTGATGGCCTGGTCGTCTCGGATTATAGTGCAATCGCCAACGTCCATCACGTACAGCGGCTCTACGAAAGCGAAACGGAAGCCGGGCTGCACTTCCATGGCCGTCCTGTTTCCGACGACCTGGCGGACAGCCTGTTAAACGGGCTCCTGGAATGTTGGAATCCATCGGAATACGGTGCAGAAGCGATTGTCTCTGTACTGACGGGCGCTTATAACTCATCCGGGAAGCTTCCGCTCTCCGTCGCCCGCTCTGCCGGACAGATCCCAGTTTACTACAACCATCCAAACGGCTCTTCGTATCATCAGGGCGAAAGCATCGGTTTTGCCGACTATGTCGATCTGCCACATACCCCACGCTATTTCTTTGGCTATGGGCTTTCTTATACCAGCTTTGCCTATGAAGGGCTTACGATCCACCAGCCGAAAATCGCCCCGGAGGATACCGTGCAGATTTCCTTTACAGTCAAAAATACCGGATCGGTTACAGGAACCGAAATCGTGCAGCTCTATGTCCGTGACTGCTATGCCCGGATGGTGCGTCCGGTTCAGGAACTGGCCTACTTGGATGAGAATATGCACTGGCTGATCGAGGCCGGAGAAATCGACGTCCTGGTCGGAGCTTCGTCCAACGATATCCGCCTGACCGGAAGCTTCCGTATCCGGGAAAGCAGGCATATCCAGGGACGCGACCGGGCTTTCTGGGCAGAAGCAAGTCAAACAGCAGAAATCATATAACAGGCTGTTCCAGTAGCTTTTCAGCCATGATCCACATCAGACGGAACAACAATTTTGATTACCGCAATCAGTTAATCGAGCAGGGAAGATTTATCGCACCCTACTCGCCGCATGCCGCCGCAAGAACGCCAAAGGCCTTCTTGAATATAAAAAATAGGAAGGATATGAAGAATATGAAAGATATAACAGAACCAAAAACATTGTATCACCCAGACGGTGACGCCTATTTCTCCCAGCCTTATATCGACGTCGAGGAATGGCGGGATACCCCGCTCCGGCACTATTTCGTCCATGGCGGCTTCTATGGCACAGAGCGGGACGGCAACGAGGTTCGCTTCTGTTTTTATTTCCCGGAAAAAGAGCATTACGAAGAACGGTTTTACCAGTATCTTTCCCCTGCCCCGGAGAACGAACACGAAAGCGAGCATCTGGCCGGAGAGGACGATAAAATCAGCTTTGCCCTTACCCATGGAGCCTATTATGTTGTCACGAACCAGGGCGGCTTTACTATGGGAGACGGCGAACGGCTCTACAAATCCAGCGCAAACGGGGCAGAATTCAGCAGACAGGTTGCCAGACGTTTCTATGGCTACGATCACCGTCCCTATGGCTATGTTTTTGGCGGCAGCGGGGGCAGCTTTAAAACGAGCAGCTGTATGGAGCAGACGGAAGGAGTCTGGGACGGGGCAGTCCCTTATGTCATCGCCAACCCAATGGCGGCTCCGAACAGCTTTTGCCCGCGCGTGCGTGTTATGCGGGTTTTAGGTGAGGAGGGCTTAAAGCGTCTCGTCGATTCGATGGAGCCGGGCGGCAGCGGAGATATTTACGCTGGCCTGGACGAGCAGCAGCGCCAGGTACTGGAGGAAGCTACCCGGATGGGCTTCCCTAAGCGCGGCTGGTTTTCCTGGCCTTTTATGGGCGACGGCGCACTGATGGTACTGGCTCCGTACCTCTACCGTATCTATCCGCAATATTTCCAGGATTTCTGGGAAAAGCCAGGATACGAGGGGACAAACCCAGACAGCACGGAATTCTGTGACCGGATTCAGTTTACCACTACCGTAGAGGAACTGCTGGAGCCACCGAAAAAGGAGGAAGAGGAATATACCAGCGTCGATAACAGCTGGCTTAACACACTGATCGGCAATCAGGCGACACCGCTCGTCCGGCTGGCTTCTATGCCGCCAGAGGGCTCCTGTCTCTTTCACTGCCGTTTACGGGTTCTTTCTGGAGCAGCCGCTGGAAAAGAATGCAGCATTGACAAGATAGAAAGCAATGTTATTACCATCAGCAGCGCCTTTGACGGCTCCAATCATGGAAACGCTCTGGAGGGGCTGACCGTCGGAGATCAGGTCATGCTGGACAACAGCGATTATCTGGCCATGCAGACGTTACAGCGTCATCAGGTTCCGGATGCCAGCTACCGCGTCTATGACCAGTTCCGCGATTCTGACGGGAACCCACTCTATCCGCAGCTGCCGATGCTGATTGCTCCGGCTATCGCCAAAAGCGGCGGCGGTTCGATCCCATCCGGCGATATCCACGGAAAGGTCATCGCCCTGTGCAGCCTGCTGGATGAAAGCGCTATGGCCTGGAACGGAGACTGGTACCGGAATGCAGTACAGCAAAGAAAGGGAGACCGCACAAACGACTGGTTCCGCCTCTATTATAACGATAACTGTATCCACGATGACCGCGCCGGACACCTCGACGATCCACAACACCAGGTTGATTATCTTGGGATTCTCCACCAGGCTCTGCTTGACGTAGCCGCCTGGTGTGAAAAGGGGATTCCACCTGTTCCGACGACCCACTATCGATTCCTTGATGGCCAGATCGAGGTTCCGGCAGAAGCATCCGAACGCGGAGGCCTGCAGCCAGTTGTTCATGCCCTAGCAAACGGAGCCGTTTCCGTCCGGGTCAAAACCGGAGCAGCCGTGACCTTTACCTCTGTCATAGAAGCCCCGCCACAAACCGGCCTGATTTCTGCAGCCGCCTGGGATTTTGAAGCTACCGGGGATTTCAGCCGCCGGGAAACGCTGCTGCCTGTCCCGGAGAGCAAACAGCCGGAGGGAACCCTCGTTCGTACCGAAACCACTCATACCTTTACTACCCCAGGAACCTATTTCCCGGTTATTAAGGTACAGAGCAGCCGTAACGGACGAACCGACGATATTTTCGTCCAGTGCAAAAATCTGGCCAGAGTACGGGTCGTGGTAGAACCGGCCTGATTTATCGCACCCTATTCGCGGCACGCCGCACGATCTGCGTGCCGCCTAGCGGCAAACCTTCTAAAAACTATACTGCCTCCAGCTCTACACAGGCTCTTTCCAGCCCGTCTGCTTCCGCTCTCACAAAAAGCCTGCCCGGTGTCTTTTTACTACGGATGATTGCCATCATACTTCCATGCCACGTCGTAAAGCAATCCCCGTCATACCTCTCCTCTGTCGCCGGATTCCCACTTCCTACTGCCACCAACGTTCCGCAGCCCTCTATTGTAATCCGGATCTGCCGTTCTTCCAGCTGCCGCGTACCTACTATTTTTCTTATTTCTTGCAGCTTTCGCTCTGATGTCTCATTCTTTCTGCTTTGCTTTTCCTCCTGTTCAAGTTCTGCTCTCTCTCCTGTTAAAATGACCCATACATAAACCAGAGCCTGCCCGTCTGCCTTTAGTACCTGCTTTTCCGGTTGGATTTGCAGCGTGGTTTTTCCTCTGCTGCTTCTTAACCTGCTACGGCCAAGCTCACTTCCGTCTGCCCCAAAGGATACCGCTTCCAGACACCCCTTTTGATAGGTTACTTCAAATGCTGCAGCAAAATCCAGCAATGGCTTTCTTCCCAGGCAAACCCCATCCTGCCATAGCTCCACTTCCTTCCCGGCGGCAAATAGCTCCACTCTGGCAGCCTTCCCCTCACAGCCCTGCCAATCCCAGCTTGCTATTACGTCTGTCCCCCGCCACGGGCTGCGATGACATTCCTGCCCGGTTCGATCCAGAGGATGAACCCCTAGTCCAGCTTCTCCCAGATAATCACAGCCTGTCCACATAAAATCACCGACCACGTGCCTGCAGCGCATTGTCACCGGCCAGGTTTTTCCGATGACAGCTGGATAGGTTTCCGCATGGACGATTAGCCGCTCCGGGTTCTGTTTTGTCATTGCCTCTGATAAATGTGTTCCATAATTCATTCCTATCAGATCAAGTGGTTCCAGGATTTCTCCTAAATTCCTTTCTACTTGCTCCGCTGTCACCTCAGAAAGCATTTTAGGCAGCATAGTTGCTAACATGTTCATTTCCTGACTCCCCACCATAGGAGAGGCTTCTCCTGTCCGGCATGGATCTACCACTTCCTCCGGCGAATGATCGTTTTCTTCCAGAGCCTGCCCGGATGGCGCTGATTTGGCACAAAGCAGGTTGATACAGTTTGTAATCGGCTTTGACGCATCCAGTCTTCGTAGCTCCTCTGCCAGCACCCGGTTCCATTTTGCCCCCTTCTGTCTTGTGACCTCCGTCACCTCATTGCCGATAGAATACATCACCACACACGGATGGCTTCCGGCCTTTCGTACCATTGCCTCCAGGCTCTGCTTCCAGTTTTCCCTGAAATACATCGAGCCATCATACTCATTTTTGGGAATTTGCCATACATCCGTCAGCTCCGTCATCACATAAAGCCCCAACTCATCACACGCCTGTAAAAATATCTGGCTCGGCGGGTTATGAGCCGTCCGTACTGCATTATAGCCAAGCTCCTTTAACTTCCCAAGCTTCCGGTACACTGCTTCACGCCATTCTGCCGCCCCCAACATCCCATTGTCATGATGCAGGCATGCCCCGCGCAGTTTGACTTCCTTCCCGTTTGCCAAAAGTCCCGTTTCTGCACTCCAGGAAAGCAGGCAAATCCCGACAGGTAGTGTTATCTCGTCTATTACTTGGCTCCTTCTATCCTTCTTATCCTCCAGCAAGCGTATCTCCAGTTGATACAAATAGGGAGTTTCTGCACTCCATGGCCTGGCATTTCTTATTTGTATCCGGCAACTGTAAAATGCTCTTTCTTCTTTCTGCCAGAGCCTTTCCTCTGTCACCCTCCAGTCCACCGTTTCCGGCAGGGAACATTCCAGATAATATCCCTCCCGGAACGCACCGCCTATCTCTACTATAACCTCCAGCTCCGCTTCCTGCTTCTTCTCTTCATAGCGGATGGTTCTTACCTTTACTCCATCCGGCAGAATATAGGCACTCCCACCAGTCAACCAGGATACTTCCCGGTATATCCCACTTCCGGTATACCAGCGGGAATTCGGCACCTGGCTATTATCTGCCTCCACCTGTACCCGGTTTTCCCCCTTCACCAGCCTCTTTGTCAAATCTACCCAAAAGCACCGATAGCCATCTTCATTTTCCCCTGCTAGCTCCCCGTTGCAAAATACCTTTGCCCGGCGGAATACTCCGTCAAATTCCAGCCAAACCGTTTCTTCCAGGCGCTGCGTTTCCGTCCAAAATACCTTTTCGTAATGATAGCATCCTCCTGGAAAATATCCGCTGTTTTCTCCTTTTAAAAGGTTCGGCACACGTTTCTCCTCCAACATCGCATCATGGGGAAGCTGGATTTCCCGCCTTTCCTGTTCTCCGGCTTTCCTTACCGACCATCCCTCATTCCATGCTTCCCTTTTCATGATATCCTCCACAAATGTACTTCTCCGGTAATACCAGAACCACAGGTAGCCTCCGTCACTTGCCCCAGTTGATCCGGAAATTTCGCCATCTGCCGTTCGAGCGTCGTTGCCACCTCAATACGAAGCTGGTTCTTTCCCTCCTGCAGCGCATCGGTCAAATCAAAACAGTACGTCGGTACAATCTGGATTCCTAAGCTTATGCCATTGACAAAAACCTCCACTCCCTCGCTGGCATCGGTAATCTCCAACCAAAGCGGCTCTCCTTTTCTGGCCATAAACTCATTTTCATAACGGACAAATCCAGAAAATTCCGGCTCCTCCTCCAGCTCCCGGAAAATTCCACCTTTGTTCCCGTCTCTTCCAGACAGCCTGACCCTGGCCATATCCTTGCCTGGTACCAGGCAGACAGATCTTCTTTCTCTTCTTTTGGATCAAAGACCAGCACCTTGCTCTTGTATGGCTCCAATTCCAGCCAAAAAGTCCTCTTTTGTGGGTTCCAGCCTGCTGGCTCCAGCAAATTGTCCCATGCGTCATAAACATAAGCTGTGCTTTCTGCTTCCTGGATAAGCTGTACTTCTCCCTGATATTCTTTTTCCCCTTCATTGACGAACATCCAGATCTCACATCCGTCCTCCTGCACATAGTGTAAGTAACGGAGCCGCCCGTCTGCCGGACTTAATGTCAGCTCCTCCAGCCGTTCCTGGCGTATTACTTCTACCAGCTTCGTCACCGGGACGACCTCTGTCCTTTGCCGGATTTCTTCTATCAGCTCCTTCTCTGCCTCACCGCTTATCCCGTTACAAAGCCCTTCTGGATAATCTTCGGTAAAAACTACCGGGATTCCATGCTCCCGCAAAGCCAAAATCCCCCTTGCCAGCTCCTCTGTCAAAAATTGGCTGTATGGAATAATTAATATCCGATATTCCTGTGTATTGACCTGCAGACAGCCTTCCCTAAGCTCCGTCCGGTACTCTTGTGGTTTTGCAAGCACTTCCTGCGGAATAATATCATACTCGATCTGTTGGTCGGCCATTACATGCGCTGCCCGGTCATCGTTTTGGTAAGCTCCGCTCCATTCTCCTTCTGCATAGTAAAGCAACGCGACCGGCGCTACCCTTCTGCCGCCATGTATCAGCTCGCACATCCGGTTCGTATACGCCATCAGCGCGCCAAAATGGCGGTACTGCGGAATTTCCTTTAGTTCCTGTTCTCCCAGCCGAAAAAGCGTACCGCCCTCGGCCTCATAAGTCCGATAACAAATGCTCTGGTGGCATAGCTCGTCCGGCTTGTCCGTCATTGCTCCGTTTGCAAAGCCTGTCGGGAAATGGGAATCGTCTAAAATCCAAACCTTCATCCCTCTCTTTTCCGCCTCGTCTAAAATCACATCCATATCCTTCCACCATTTTGGCCCGCAAAAGTCCGGATGAGGGCGGCTTTCCACACATACCGCCCGTATGTTGCTCTCTGCAATCACCCGCATATCCTCCCGTTCCAACAGCCTCTTTGCCAGATCTATCCGTTTTCTGTTGATATAATTCAGCACTCCAACACCTGTCCGCTCTTTAAACGCTCGCGATAAATACGATAAACCGATATGGAATTCATCTGCCAAGGTGCTCGCAGAAAGCATACTGTCGGTATAATGGCTGTCGATATAGGCTGCTACCTGATCCATCAGCAAATGAATTTCCCGTTCGGCAACCGTCCCCTCTTTTCTGGCTGTAGATCCGAAAACCGCTTCCTGCTCCGATCCGGTACTTATTCCAGCCGTAGATTCTTTTCCAATAACTTCTTTTGCAGAATCTTTTCCAGTAGCTTCAGCTTCCTTTGCAATAAATTTCTCCATAGCAAATGCCTTCGAAGCTGCTTCCCCGCCAACCAACGTTTTTCCCGGCTGCAGCAGCGCCGCATAGCTTGGAATTGGGCGTTTTACGGCTTTCAACTTTTTTATCAGCTTTTCCGCATCTCCAATCCGGCGCACCTTCAGCAAATACTGGATTTTTTCACACAGCGCGTTATATTCTTCAAACCGATCCAAATCCTCCAAGCGGAATTCGGTATAACAAACCGTCTCTTCCTCCGGCAGCTCCTGGTAAGCGCGGAATTCCCATACCTCCTCCAAATCCCGGTAACATTGGCGGATGCCGTCTCTTTCCTTATGGATTCCACTCACGCTAAAGGAAACCCGGATTCCAAACTGTTCCCGGATATAGTCCCTTGTTTTTTGGCAGTCCTCCTTTAATTCCTGGATCACAAGCTCCTGGTCATACTTTTCGTCCAGATTGACAATCGAAAAAAGAATTCCCTCCGTCGTTCCCTCTACCGAAGCATACGAAGCACCAAGAAATTCTTGTAACACATTTTTCACGATGAAATAAGCCATTTCCACCGTATCCTCCCCAGCCTCCTGCTGCCCTCCTGCTATCTTTCCTATCTCCAGCAGTTCCCCGCTGATCACTGCAAAACATTTCTTCGCCAGCTCCTTCGTCCAGAGAGCCTCCCTTCCAGATATGCTGTAAAACTCCTGGCTCCTTCCCTTTAACATTTCATTGAGCCAAGTATTGATTCCAGTCAGACGGGCATCCCGCAGCTTCTCCGCCGCCCAGCTTTTTTCCTCTACTAACTCTTGGTAAGCTTTGCGGATTTTCTGGAAATCGTTATCCGCCGTCTCCTTTTGGTGCTGTCCCGGCAGCAGCTCTACCAAATCTGCCACTGGCTGATAGTTCCGTCTGGAAATATACCAGGCGCTCCCTTCAACCAATACCAGACAGACTACGACATAAATCACCAAAACCATCGTCATTTGATTCGTCTTTTTCAGATATTCTTTTTTCCCGATTACATTTAAAAAACGGATTCCTCCGGTTTCCCCCATTTGGGAAAGTACAAATTCCCCGCTGCCCGGCACTCTTCCGACGATGCCTCCCTCCTGGCCATCCTCTTCGTTTTTTCCGATCTCCTCCCAACGCGGATCGGGGGGAATCCCTTCGGTAGAATAATAATTTCCATCTGGCAGCAGCAAAAAAACCATCGAACCGGACAGCTCTACGATCCGTTTTACCTGGTTCATGTCCAGATAGATTAGAACCAGCATCGAAACCTGTCCATCATAGCTTTGATAGCCTACGTCAGTATACGAATAAACCAGTCCGCCGGAGCTGCTCCGGCGTATACTCCTCCTCTTTCCAGAACTTTAACTGCTCTGCCTCGTTCATCCTAGCCAGGGAAAAGGCGATCTGGCTGCAGGTATAAAACAGGTTTTCCATGGATTCCCGTACCTGGCTTAACGTCTGCTTCTACACGTAGTCGATATCCTTCCGCACATTTTTCAGTGCATGGCTATAAATGACCGCCCCAAACAACGCTGGGACAACCAACAGCAGAACGGAAGAAGCCGCCCATTTCCATATGATTTTATTGTTTCTCCAAATCCGTCCTATTTGCCTTTTCATCACCATCCCCCTATCTGTCTCCCTGGACTTAAAATACCTATTTTCTGTCTGATATCATTTCCATACTAACATAGTTTTTTTACAAATGCAAACAGGGAACCATCCTACAGGTTCCCTGTCTTATCTTACTGCCCTCTCTGGTTATAGCGGTCGAGGGCGGCCTGCTGATACCCGATACATTCTTCGATTCCGAACTGCCGGAGTTGTTTGATAAACTTATCATAATTTTCCATAGGTTCCGTTCCCATGATAAATTTTACCGTATATTCATCTACCAGAGTTTTTACTGCCGTATAGGCGCTGTTATAAGCAATTCCCTCCTCCGAGGTCATGCTGGTCGCCGGAAGCACCATCGAGGTATCCTGCGCTGTCCAGATATTCTGTTGATCTTCATAATAAAGCGCCCCTACCTGTAAATAGTCGTTGTAAGACTGGTTGTAACGCATCGGCCCGTTTCCAATTGCATATAACGATAAAGCTTCGTCTACCATCAAGCCGTCCGGATTATTTAATACCAAATCATCAAACGCCACGTCTCCGTCTGCCGTTTTGTGATACATAACGCCTTCGATTTCATAAAAATTCAGCATCATCCCATCAATAGAAAACTGATAATCCAGCCATTGTGCTACCAGCTCTGGATATTTCGAGCTGGCGGACAGATAGATCTCGTTCCCCCGAACCGCAGTTCCGCCGTTTGAACTGGCAGTACGCGGTATATCGCCTTTTGTTAACACCGGATTTTTTACAGCTGTCACATTGACCTTTTCATCGTCGGTATATCCCATCAGCCGATACCCATTCCCGGTAGCCCTCCTCCAACGGCCCATATTTTACAACTCCGTTTTCCTGATAAAATTCTGGCAGAACGCCATAAGCTGTCATAAAGGCTGCTGTACTGATATAACCGTTTTTCCTTGTCAAAAGAGGGGCTTCTATGTTATGCTCCTTCGCAGCAACTAACATCGTATGCCACTCCTCAATCGTCTCCGGCAGTTCTGTCACCCCGATATCCGGCAGCATATCCTTCCGCACAGTCAGTCCATACCATTCCTTCGGTGCATAAACCCCATCGTTGCTAGAATTGATGCCATAAATACAAGCTAACGTCCCAGTGTCTATCATCACAGAAATCTCTTTCTTTTCCTCGGTCAGTGGTAGCATCAACTCTGTCAGCACGTCCGATCCGGATCCCTCTATCTGCCCAGAATCTCCTGACTGGTCTGCGTCGCTGCCTGTTTCATCTTGGCTGTCCGCATCCTGCCCGTCTGGTTTTTTCGTATCATTGTCTGAGTTCTGGCTGGCTGTCTTATTGTCCTCTACCTTGGTGTTGTTACTGGTCTGTTTTTCCTCCTTCTTGGAACAGCCCGCCAGCATGGAAACCAACAGAACCATTACCAATAAGAATACCACGCATTTTCTTGTTCTTATTGTTTTTCTCTCCTCTGCAATTTTTATAGTAGAAAGCTAAGCCTTATGATACGTTCATTCTATCGTGATTTCCTCCCGCTTTCCAGAGGCAATTCTTTACACATCGCTTCGGTTTTTCATTTTTAACAGAGGCGAAAAAACAATCCATTTTTTACAACCGAACTTCCATATGTAATTCTATGTATAAAAAAGCCGTGGAGAAACCACATTTTACTGCAATTTCCCCACAGCTTGCTTGTATGCCTACAGACTAGCTTTTGCAAAATAAAACTACTTTTTCTTCTCTTAGTCTTTTTCCCCAGCCTGCTTCTGCCTCATCCGAATCACCGCAAAGCATCCAAACAGCAGCGCTACCGCCACCACCAGAGTGATCCACGGGTTTCGTACAAATCCAGCGACGAGATACCCGACAAAGCATACTCCCGCCACCAAGGTAGCGTACGGAATCTGCGTCTCTACATGGCGGATATGCTCGCATTTTGCCCCAGTCGAGGAGAGAATCGTTGTATCGGAAATCGGAGAACAATGATCCCCGTAGACCGAACCGGCCAGCGTCGCACCCAGCGCCGGGATCAAAATAGCTGCGCCGTCTCCCTCTGCACAAATCATCGAAACAATCGGGATCAGGATACCGAAGGTACCCCAGGCCGTCCCCATGGAAAAGGACAAAAATGCCGCTACTACAAAAATCAAAGCCGGCAGCAAACCCATTGAAATGTGAGAGCCGCTTACCACGTTGCTGACGAACTCCCCGGTTCCAATCATTTCCCGGCAGACACCGCTTAATGACCAGGCAAACACGAGAATCATAATCGCCGGAACCATGGATTTTACTCCCTGTGTCACCCCGGACATAAAATCCCGGAAGCTTATCAGCTTTCTTGGAATATACATCACTAAGGCCACCAGCAGAGCAGCAAATGCTCCCAGGGTCAGTCCGGCAGTCGGATTTTCCCCAATCGCCTCGGTAAAGGCTGTTCCGCTGAAGAAGCCGCCGACATAGGCCATCCCCAGAATCGAAGCAATGACCAATACGGCAATCGGTACAACCAGATCCAAAACCGATCCTTTTCCCGATATTTTAATGCCGTCTAACTCCTTCTCCTCTTCCTCCTCGGCATACGGCTTTTCTGCCGCTTCCTTTACCACCTTTTTCATCGGTCCGAAATCAAAATCCGTCAGACAGATAAACAATACCATAACCAAGGTCAGCAACGCATAAAGATTATACGGAATCGTCTGCACAAACGCATTCAGTCCCCCTGCCGCTCCTACATCGGAGGAGACGGCCACCGCCCAACTGGAAATCGGCGCAATGATACAGACTGGAGCAGCCGTTGCATCAATCAGATACGCCAGCTTTTCTCTGGCAATTTTATGCTTGTCCGTAATCGGACGCATTACCGTTCCTACGGTCAGGCAGTTAAAATAGTCGTCAATAAAAATCAATGCACCCAATACTGCCGTTGCCAGCTTCACACTGACCGGGTTATGGAATTTTCCGCCTGCCCATTTTCCATACGCCCTAGAACCGCCTGCCATCGTCACAACCACGACCAGCGAACCCAGCAGAGACAAAAACAGAATCATATATCCGTTGTCCCCGATTTTGTAAGCCATCATATCGAACACATAGTTGACAGCCACCATAACACTTTGTCCCGTAGAAAAGCAATAGATCAGCATACCGGCCAGAATACCGGAGAGCAGAGAGGAAAATACCTCCTTCGTCAACAATGCCAATGCAATCGCAATCAGCGGCGGCAGGATGGAAAGCCATCCTACTTCAATCATTTCAACACCCATCTCATTTGTTCCTTTCTCCTTTGGCTGCAGCTCTAAAATCTTATCGCCTTATCGTTCTATCGTCTTATAAGTTTTTACTGCTATACCTTGCTTTCAGTAAATTCCTTTCTAATCCTCTCACTTTCTTAGCGTTCTATGCCTGCTTAGAGCTTCCTTTACTGTTATAGCCATTTTAGCATAGGAAAAAGGCAGCGTCAATGTATAAAAAAAAGACCTTCTTTAAAAGAACGCCCTCTCCATTTTCTCTCTTTATTTATTGATTATTTCCAACTTGCTGTTTCAATGAGACACGGGGGATTCGAACCCCCGACACCTTGATTAAAAGTCAAGTGCTCTACCGACTGAGCTAGTGTCCCAAAGTACAATGCCCAGAACCGGAATCGAACCAGTGACACGAGGATTTTCAGTCCTCTGCTC
>CASCWU010000078.1 GCA_949155905.1 uncultured Lachnospiraceae bacterium | reverse complement strand
CTGGAGGATTCTGCAGAGATTATCATTGCCCGTGGCGGAGGAGATGAGATCGTTGTCTAATATTATAAAGGCGGCCCGTTTCCAGGCGGGGCAGCAGATGGTTATGCCGGTCAATATAGAAAAATTTGTCATTGACTCGAATCCGAGGGCGAATCTCTTTTTTTCCGGGCTGCAAAAGTCTCTGGAGGCAGCCAGGGAAGAGGAGGCGCAGACGTTGGACGGCCTTCCGATAGAAGGGGCAAGTCTGATTCCCCTGGAGGTGGAGCAGGCGATTAAGGAACAGGCCGCGGTGATTTTAGAAGAGGCCAGAGAGGAAGAGCGCCGGATCAAGGAACAGGCGTTAAAAGAAGCCAAAATCCAGAAAAATACTGTTCTGGAGGCTGCCAAAGAGGAGGGCTTTAAGCAGGGCCTGGAAAACGGGATGGCGCATATCCGAAAGCAGGAGGAGGAGTTGGCGCAGCAAAAGGAGCGCTTGCAGCAGGAGTATGAGCAGCAGATTGACGCGTTAGAGCCGTTGTTTTCGGATTTGGCGATTCGATATGTAGAAAAGCTGACCGGATATCTGATGGAAGAAAAACGTCCGATCATCGGATATTTGATGAAGGAGGCAGTCCGCAACAGCGAGGCTGCCAAAATGTATATCCTGCATGTGCCTAAGGAGCAGATTGAAGAGGCACAGGCGCAGGAGGAGGAGCTGCGGGCGATGGTCAGCAGCCGTGCCAGCCTGGAAATTCTGGCGGATGGTAGCCTGCAGGCAGGAGAGTGCCGTCTGGAGACGGAAAACTGTGTGATCGATTCTGGGATCGGGACGCGCCTGGAAATTTTAAAGGAAAATCTTCGTTTACTGGCAGAGCGAACTTAACCGTTCCAGAGCTGTTTTTTTCAAAAATCTCTGTAGCAGGGAACATCCCCCTTTGGGGGATGCACGAACAAACATACATAGCAAACGGGGAGAGTGTCGGATGCCGGTAAGGATGGAAAAATATTATGGCCTGTTGGAGCAGCCTCTTATCAAGGAGTTTGGCCGGGTAGTCAAGCTTGTAGGACTGACCATAGAGTCGATTGGCCCAAATGCAAACTTAAACGATTTGTGCCTGATTTATTCGGGAGACCGCAGCCAGGGAATTTATGCAGAGGTAGTCGGTTTCCGGGATGATCGGATGCTGCTCATGCCGTATGGAAGTGTGGAAGGAATTGGGGTGGGGAGCCTGGTAGAGTCTACAGGAGCCCCTTTTCGTATTCCGGTAGGCGAGACGATGCTTGGGATGGTGCTAAACGGTCTGGGGCAGCCGTTAAATTCGGCGCTTCATTATGAGAGCCAGACGACCTATCCGGTAGAGGCGATGCCGCCCGATCCGATGACCCGTAAAATTATTACGGAGTCACTTCCGCTGGGAGTAAAGGCAGTGGATGGCCTGATTACCGTAGGGAAGGGGCAGAGAATCGGAATATTTGCCGGGAGCGGCGTAGGGAAAAGCACACTGCTGGGCATGTTTGCCCGCAATACGAGGGCAGACGTCAATGTGATTGCGCTGATTGGAGAGCGCGGCAGAGAGGTTCGGGAGTTTATCGAACGGGATCTGGGCGAGGAAGGAATGAGACGTTCTGTCGTTGTCGTTGCCACATCAGATCAGCCGGCTCTGGTGCGGAAAAAGGCCGCCAAGACGGCTACGGCGATTGCGGAATATTTCAGGGATCAGGGGCGGGACGTTTTGCTGATGATGGATTCTCTGACGCGTTTTTCTATGGCACAAAGAGAGATTGGCTTGGCCAGCGGAGAGCCGCCTGTAACGAGAGGGTATCCGCCGAGCGTTTATTCCGAGATGCCAAAGCTGTTAGAGCGGGCAGGAAATACTGAGGAGGGCTCGATTACCGGCCTTTATACCGTGCTGGTAGACGGGGATGATTTTAACGAGCCGATCACCGATACAGCCAGAGGTATTTTGGACGGACATATTGTACTCTCCAGAAGCCTGGCGCAGAAAAATCATTATCCGGCGATTGACGTGCTGCAAAGTATTTCCCGTGTTATGACCGCAGTAGCGGATAAGGAGCATAAGTGTCTGGCCGGAAAAATGAAAGAAGTGATGGCAACCTATGCGGAGGCCGAGGATTTGATTCATATCGGAGCCTACAAGAGTGGCTCGAGCAAAGAGATCGACTATGCAATAGAAAAAATGGAGGAGGTTACGGAGTTTTTACTTCAGGAAACCGATGAAAAAATAGCCTTTGAAGAGATACTCCAGAGAATGGAGCAGATCTTTCCGATAGAAGCGTGAGGTGAGGGGAAATGGCAGTGTTCCGGTATCGGATGCAGAATATCCTGAATCTGAAGGTAAAGCTGGAGGATCAGGAAAAGCTGGTGTTTGCCCAGGCCAGGGCGGCGCTTGACCGGGAGAACGAACGGATGGCGCTCTTAGAGGAAAAAAGAGAAGGGTATCAGCAGAGCTTAACGGGTGAATTGACGGATTCGTTGAATGTAATGGAGATTATTAGACTTCAGAATGGAATAGCTACGCTTGGGTGGCATATGATAGAGCAGGAAAAAAATATCCGCAGATGCGAGGAGGAACTAGAGGCTGAGAGGCTCCGGCTTGCGGAAGCAATGAAGGAACGGAAGATGCAGGAGAAGCTGCGGGAAAATGCCTTTGAGCTGTTTAAAAAAGAAGAAGAGCAGGCGGAAATGAAAAGCATTGACGAGCTGGTAGCGTATCAGCATGGTGCGGGCAGGACGTCTGAGGAAGGAATAGAAGGAGGGGCTTGATATGCCGAAGAAAAATAAGGACAACGGGGAACAGACAGAAGAGAAGGAAGGCGTAGGCGGGGTGGTGACAACCCTGTTCGCCCTTTTGATTATCTTTATCTGGCTGGCGATTTTTGTACTGTTGATCAAATTTGACGTAGGCGGCTTTGGAAGCGGTGTCCTTCGGCCTATTTTAAGGGACGTACCGATTATCAATATGATCTTGCCTGAGGTTTCCGATGAACAGCTTTCCGATGAATACAACTATCCGTACCGGAATCTGTCCGAGGCGATGCGGCGGATTGAGGAGTTAGAGGCACAGATTGCCCAGATGACCGACGAAGGGGCGAGCAGCGCCGATTATGTAGCGGAATTAGAGGCTGAGGTGGCAAGGCTGCGGGAGTTTGAGGAAAACCAGTTAGAATTTGAAAAGCGGGTGTTTGAGTTTGACCAGAATGTCGTCTATGCAGAGCAGGCTCCGGATATCGAAGAATACAAAAAGTACTATGAAGAAATCAACCCGGAAAATGCAGAGGAAATTTACCGTCAGGTCATCCAGCAGGTACAGCTCAATACGAGGTTAAAGGATCAGGCTGCCATGTTTAAGGCGATGGAGCCGGCGGACGCAGCGGATATCCTGGGCGGCATGACAGGCGATTTGGATCTGGTGGCGCGGATTTTACTCAATATGAAGACAAAAGAGGCCGGGGCGATTTTGGCGGAGATGGATCCGGATATGGCGGCCAAGATCACGAAAAAAATATCCATTATGAATTTGTACTGATCGGTTAAGAAGCAGGAAAAACAGGCCGATATAGAAGATGTTCAGATAACCGCTTTTCTGTCGTTTTTTAACCATCCTTTTTGGTCGGCAGAAGAGGTTTTTCTGATAAAGTATGCCAGCGAAGCGGCATACCCCAAAATAAAAAACAGAAAGGAGGATGAGAATGACACAGAGTGTAAGAAACGGTGCCGGGGCAGGCGGCAGTGATTTTATGCTGCTGCCTGGCGGAAAGAGCAAAGCGGCAGATTCTTCCGGCCGGGATTTTGAAAGCTTTTTAAATCCGGGGCTGGGAAGCATCACCAAACGGGTAGACGTAACAGGCCGTCAGAGTGATCTCTCCGGGATAGGGAGCAGCCAGACAGCAAAGAACCGTGCCGAAGGCCAGAATGTAGATCGCACGAGGCCGGAAGGGGTGCAGGACGGAACTAAAAAAGCAGAGAGCCGTCCGGATTCCGTAGCCGGACAAAAGGACGGGCAGAATACCATTCAGAAGGCAGAGGAGACATCCGAGGAAAAAGGCAGTTCCGAAGCGATGGGGGCTGTCGGCGAGGAGCCTTCAGAGGAAGCGATGGAGGCCTTGGTGACGTCTGTTTTGGAGTTCTTAAACGGAATTGCCGAGGAGGTTGTTTTGGTGGATCCGGAGGCCATACAGGACTGGATGCAGGAGCATGGAATGTCTCTTTCGGATATGCTAAATCCAGAGAACCTCAAACAGATGGTTTTGGATTTGAACGGACTTTCGGATGCCGCCGGTCTTTTGACCAACGGAGAAGCCCTGGCAGAATGGAATGAGATTCAGGCCAGGCTAGAAGAGCTTCTTGGGGCAAACGAAACAATCGCCGAGGATCTGCAGCAGCTAGAGCTGTCCGGCAAGCTAGGTCAGGCTGACGCAGCAGAGCTTGATCCGACCAAGCTTGGAGGAGAGGAGCCAGAGCGTTTACTCTACGAGGGTGCTTCGGTTGAAATCACGCAGGAAGGCAGCGCAGACGGCCAGGAGACAGAAGCAGAGACCCAGACAGGCACAAGGACAGGTGTAGAGAGTGGGGAACGGCAAAGCGCCAGGACGGGTGAGACCGGGCAGGAGTCTTTGGCAAATGTTTTTTTAAATCAGATGCACGAGGCATTAGGGAATGCAGTGGAAGCCCTTGAGGTCGGAGTAAGGGTGACACAGACAGAGATTTTGGATCAGGTGATGAATCAAATCCGGGTCGGCATCAGCCAGGAAGTAACAAGCATGGATTTTATGCTGCATCCGGAGAGCTTAGGACGGGTGCATGTATCCGTGCT
The DNA here is from genome assembly GCA_949155905.1 of uncultured Lachnospiraceae bacterium. Lineage (GTDB taxonomy): Bacteria > Bacillota > Clostridia > Lachnospirales > Lachnospiraceae > MGBC131033. Next base: position 12,500 of record CASCWU010000078.1, on the reverse strand, counting down.
GGCAAAAGAAGGCGTTATGACCGCCCAGATTACCGTACAGAGCCAGGAGGCAAAGCAGGCATTAGAGAGCCAGCTTGTGACGCTGCGGCAGACCTTTGAGGATCAGAATCTGAAGGTAGACTCCGTAGAGGTCAATGTTTCCGAGTTTGCCTTTGGAGAGGAAAGCCAGGGCAGCGGACAGACAAAGGACGGCCAAAATGGATCCGGGCGCCGGAACAGGCGTTTTGACTATAGCACAGCTATCGATCCGGCAGAGACAGAGGGCATAGAGGCAGCAGAGGATCCGGACAGAGAGATTTCTCTTTTAGAAGCGCAAGAAATGGAAATGGCCGGGGCGCAGGTGGATTACAGCGCATAACCGGCAGAAAGGAGTGAGGGTATGAGTGATGTAAAAACAACAATGGGGCCGACCGCGTCAGTGATTGATGGTATTTTGCAGCAGAACAGCACACTGAAGAAAACCAAGACCGCAGAGGAAATGAACGCCTTGGGAAAGGATGCCTTTTTGCAGCTTTTGGTGTGCCAGATGGAAAATCAGGATCCATTGGAGCCAACCAGCGATACCGAATGGATTTCCCAGCTCGCTTCCTTCTCCTCCCTGGAGGAAATGCAGAAGATGAGCCAAGTGATGACCAATTCTCAGGCATTGAACCTGGTAGGCCAGGAGGTTATCTTAAATACCAAGGTAGGAAACGAAGAAACCAAGACGGTCAGCGGCCAGGTAGACTATGTCACCATGAAGGGCGGCAAGGCATATCTTTCCGTAAAGGGAGAGCTGTATCCGATGGATGATCTGGTTTCTATCATTGATTACAATTATCTGGTGGAAAATTATGCGCCTAAGGTAGAGACTTCCAATGCAACCTATGACCGTGCGAATCCGTCAGATGTCACTTTTAAGGTCAGCATGGGCAAGGAGCAGGGTGAGGCAACGGCGATTGCGATTGTCATAAACGATGAAATGATCCCAGCAGAGTATGTCAGCATCGAAGAGGACGGGACAGTGACAATAGCAGCCAAGGCCTTTGAGGAGCTGAAGGTAGGCAGTTATACGCCGATGATTGTCTTTAATGACAGCTTCAATACGACCAGCACAGGAAACTTCTTATTGGTAGTCACCGATTCTTCCGAGAGTGGTTCTGAGGGAGACGGTACGGAAGGCTCCGGCGGGGCAGAGGGCGGCTCCGGTACTGGCGGAAGTGAAGGGACAGGCGGAAGCGGTTCTGTCACGGAGGGAACAGGAGATTCCGCCGGAACAGGAAGTACCGGCACCGGCACAAAATAAACAATCCTGCTAAGAGCAGCAAAACGGGAGGAAAAGCATGGCTTCTAAACGAAAGGAGCGTGTCATAGCTTGAATATTAACAATGGCAATTTTACTTCCATTGAACAGATGGCCGGGACATATCTTCAGTCTAATCCGGCAAAGCGGGCCACGGCTCCTAAGGAAGCGGAGGCCAGCTTTGGAGAAGTCCTAAAGTCCATATCGGTCAAGCAGGAGGAAGCACAGGAGTTAAAATTTTCCCGCCATGCCAACGAAAGGCTTTTAAGCCGTCAGATCCGTCTCTCCGAGGAGCAGATGTCGCGGTTAAACAGCGGAACGGACAGAGCCAGGCAGAAGGGAATCCAGGAGTCCTTGATTATCGTAGATAACCTAGCGTTTATCGTAAATATCAAAAACAATACGGTAGTAACGGCAATGGGAGAAAACGACAGTAAGGTGTTTACCAATATTGACGGTGCAGTATTTAGCTAAGCTGGACCAAAATGGAGGCTTACCCGTCCCCGATTGACAGAGGGGACGGGAACTGCACAAACACAGGGAGGTCAATTCATTATGATGCGAGCAATGTACGCTGGTGTAGCAGGATTGAGGACGCACCAGAGCAAAATGGACGTAATCGGTAATAATATCGCAAACGTCAATACGGCTGGCTTTAAAGCCAGCACGGTTATTTTTAACGATGTATTTTATCAGACGACACAGGCATCCTCCGGCGCCAATGAAACGACCGGGAAGGCCGGTATCAACGCAAAGCAGATTGGTCTTGGCTCTACGATGGCGGCCATCACCAAAAATATCAAGGAGCCGGGCGGATCTCAGGCGACCAACGATCCGTTCCATGTGATGATAAACGGGGATGCGTTCTTTATCGTCAAGAGCGGCGGGACGAATTACTTTACGAAAAACGGCGCTTTTATGGTAGACGGAAACGGAACGCTCTGTACGGCAACCGGAGCGATTGTGCAGGGCTGGCAGGTAGATCCGGATGATCCGACAAAGACGAAGTCAGCCGCGGTATCGGATTTGAAAATCATGTCGCCGGAAAACAGAAGCGTGCCGCCAGAAAAGACAGACTATGCTTATTTATCTGGAAATATTGATAAAAAGGATACCCAGATTGCTTATGGCACGACGGGGAAGAATTTCCAGGTAAGCTTTTATGATAATTTAGGATATTATTATACAGCAAAATTTACGATGACTCAGACAGAGGAAAATACGAATATGTATGGGGTGAAGCTGACGGACGTAGTAGATGCGAGCAATCGTTCTATCTTTGTGAATGCAGAAAGAGATCCGGATGCACCGGGCGGCGTAACCTATACCGAGACAGGGGTAACAGTAAATTTGACGATTGGAGGGACGGATACTCCAATCGAGTTAGCGATTACACCTGCTGATGATTTTGAAACAAGCGGAAAATTTACGTTTGGAGAAGCGGACGATGAGCCTCCGTTCAATGTCTATTTTGACGGCGCGAGCGGAAAGTTTGTTTCGGTAGGAGAAGGTATCACGGCCAATGAGGAGGAGGTTAGAGAAGAGGATATCGGTATCGTAAACTTTAAGATTTCAGGTATGGTGCCAGACCCGTTTGTAGCTCCGGCAGCCGAGGAGGGCGAGGAGGCTTCCGGCGACCGGGTAAACGGATTTGATTTGAATTTCCGTAACCTGACGATGTACGGAGACAGCGGTTCTACCTCGATTGAATCCACGATGGGCGATGAAGAGGGCAGAGGAAAGGGAAAGAGGGCCGGAAAGATGATCGGCGTTTCCATTGATTCTGCCGGAAAGATTTACGCCTCTTATGATAACAGTGAATTAAAGCTGTTAGGGCAGATTGCCGTAGCAACCTTTGAAAATCCATCCGGCTTAGAGGCGATTGGAGACAGTATGTTTAAGGAGACACAAAACTCCGGCAGATTTGACGGCCAGGGAGAAGATCCGACCGCTAACGGCGGCAGTCTTTCTCCGGGTATCGTCGAGATGTCCAACGTAGATTTGGCTTCCCAGTTTACCGATATGATTACGACTCAGAGAGGATTTCAGGCGAACTCCAGAATTATTACAACGTCAGACACTCTCCTAGAGGAGTTAATCAATCTGAAGAGATAATGACAATGGCGTGCCAGCGACAGCGGGCTTATATTCTGCAGAAAACCGCTGTCACCGGCACGCTTGTATTCTGTAGCAAGGAGGCATACAGAGGATGATTGAGCTGACGAAGATGAACGGCGGGCATTTTACCGTAAATGCCGATTTGATTGAAACCATTGAGGAAGTCCCGGATACGGTACTTACGATGACGACTGGAAAAAAAATCTTTGTAAAAGAAAGTAGACAAACCGTGAAAAATTTAGTAAAATACTATAAGCGTGAGATTTATGGCGGATTTTTGCTAAAACCTGACGAAGAGGTCTATCCGGAATGCCAGTCTGGTCAGCCTGGGTAGGGGTGTCAGCCTGGCGGCAGGAACAACAAGGCAGAATCAGCTGGTGAATAAGGCAAAAACGCTGATTACATAAAAGAAGAACAAAAATTATTACAAGTAAGAGAGGTGTGTTGTCGTGGATATAGCAAGTCTGATTGGTATGATCATGGCATTGGTGCTGATGTTGTTCAGTATCATGTCAGGAGATCAAGGGCCGATTGCTATTAAGGGGTTTTTGGACTGGAAATCGGCGCTGATTACCTTTGGCGGCGCGTTCTGTGCAATTCTGATGGCGACAAAGGATATCAAGACCTATGTCGGTTATCTGAAAAGCTTTACCCTGATTATGAAACCAATGGTGACGAACGAGGCAGAGGTTATTAAAAATATCATCGACCTGTCCAACGTAGCGAGAAAGGATGGTTTGCTGGCCTTAGAGGAGGCGGCCGGGAACTTAGAGGATGCTTTTATGAAAAAGGGTATCCTGCTGATCGTAGACGGTACAGACCCGGAGCTGGTACGGAGCATTCTCGAGACCGAGCTGATCTGTATCGGGGATCGGCACAAGGAAAAAATCAGCTTTTGGGAAAACTTAGGAGCGATGGGACCTGCCTGGGGTATGATCGGTACGCTGATTGGTCTTATCAACATGCTTGCAAATATGTCCGACCCGACATCGGTCGGTCCTCAGATGGCGATTGCTTTGATTACAACGTTCTATGGTTCCCTGTTGGCTAACTGGATCTGTACTCCGGTAGCGACCAAGCTAAAGGATCATGACGGAGCCGAGATGAAGATGAAGGAGGTCCTGGTAGAAGGGCTTTTATCTATCCAGGCAGGAGAGAACCCGCGTGTTATCGAGGAGAAGCTAAAATCCTTCCTTGCACCGGAGGATAGAGAGTTCATGAACGAGAGCGAAGGCGGTGAGGAATAATGGCGAAAAGAAAGCCGGAAGAGCCACCAAAGGGCTCGCCTGCCTGGATGGCGACGTTCAGTGATCTGATGAACCTGCTGCTTTGCTTTTTCGTGCTGCTTTTTTCCATGTCTTCGATTGATGCCGAAAAGTGGGAAAAGGTGGTGGAGTCCCTGCAGAACAGTCTCAGTGTTTTTTCAGGAGGCGGCTCTGCACTTTCCGATGGAATCCTAATTTCCAGCGGTGTCAGTCAGTTAAATGAATTAAGTGAGTATTATTCCAACCTCGGTGTTGATATCCCTTCCAATGATACAGAGGGAGAGAATGAGGGAGGCTTTGGAGAGGAAGTCGATCAGACCGGAGGGCTTTCAGAGGAGGAACTGGTAGAGCAGTACCAGGAGCAGATGAAGGGAGCAACCGAGGAGCTGTATGGGGATGTGGCGGATTTGCTTGCCCAGTATCACTTAGAGGACTATATGGAGCTGGGACTGGACAGCGCCTATAATTACGTTCAGCTTTCCATCAGCGGGTATTTGCTGTTTGATTCTGGAAGGGCGGACATCAAAGACGACGCCAAGCCGATTTTAAATAAGGCAAGCGAGGTATTAAAGCATTTTGAAGGTTTTGAGATTAAAATAGAGGGGCATACGGATAACGTTCCGATGACGGATATCCAGAATTTCCCCAACAACCTGTGGCTTTCTTCCGGGCGTGCCTGTGCCGTGTATGACTATCTGGTGGATACGTGCGGTATGGATCCGAAGATGTTAGAGGCGTCCGGCAAGGGAGAATATCATCCAATTGCGAGCAACAAGACGCCGGAGGGACGTCAGAAAAACCGTAGGGTGGAAATTAAAATCTATAGTAAAATAGCAGAATAGGAGACGAAATCATGAAGAAAAATATTTTGACGATTATCGTGATTGCATTGTGCTTTGTCAATGTGGCTCTGACGGCAACGGTTATTTTTACCGTCGTTCCTGCCATCAGCAAGTCCAACGCCCTGATTACCCAGGTGGCGTCTATTATCGATCTGGAGTTAGAATCCCCGCTGCCGAAATCGGATGTGGCGATTACGGATTTGGAAGCGGTAGCACTCGAGGGGAGTGCTTTGATGATTAACTTAAAAAGTGTAGATGGCGAGTTAAAGGATCCGTTTGCCGTTATCGACCAGGTTACAGTCTATCTGAATAAAAAGGGCGACGATTACAAAACCCTGAGCGAAGGAATTGCAAGCTATGGTGCAACGATTACAGAAGTGGTAAGTGATACCTTTAGTGAATATACCAAGGATGAGGTACAAAATAACCGCGAGCTGATCAAGCAGGAGGTGTTAGAAAACCTTCATATAAGATTCGGTTCCACGACGATCAGTGATATTTCTTTTCAGAACCTGCGGCTTCAGTAGAGTGGAAGGGAACTGCTTCCAATTTTATTTTTTGCTTTTTAATAGTTGCAAATCCTACTTCTTTGAAGTATACTGTTTCTCAGGGAGACGGATGATACACTCCTGGTAGTTTCTAGGAGGATTCTCCAAAGGAGATAAAAATGATAAACACCAGGGGGGTGACAAAATGGGTGACGTTCTTTCTCAGGAGGAGATAGACGCGCTGTTAGCCAATATCAACAGCGGTGAAATGGATATGGAAGGTCTCAAGGACAGTGGCGAGAAGGCCGTAAAGGTATACGATTTCGCCAGACCCTCCAAGTTTTCAAAAGAACATTTGCGTACCCTGGAAACCATTTTCGAGCATTATGCCAGGCTGCTGACCTCGCACCTGTCAGCTTATCTGCGGAAAAATGTGCAGGTAGAGGTCGTAAATTCCGAGGTGATTACATATTCCGAGTTTTCCAATGCACTGGCGAATCCGATGCTGTTGGGGATTGCGAACTTTGCACCATTAGAAGGAAATGTAGTAATCGAGATGGCTTGTAATTTAGGCTATGCCATCATTGATCGGCTGCTCGGCGGGAATGGAAATCCGTTAGAAAAATCCAGGGAATTTTCCGAGATAGAACTGGTGATCATTGAGCGTATCCTAAACGTATGTACGAATTTGCTGCGGGAGCCATGGCAGAATGTGATAGAGATTGAACCGCGTCTGATACGGATTGAGACGAATTCCCAGTTCGCCCAGATTATTTCTCCGCAGGAAATGACGGCTTTGGTGACGTTAAACGTGCGGATAGGCAATGTAGAGGGCTTGGTAAACTTCTGTCTGCCATATATGGTATTAGAGGATGTCATTGACCGACTGAATACAAAATACTGGTTCTCGACGCTGCAGGCGAAGGATGATGTGGGCTATGAGGAAATGATTGAAGTCACGATTGCCAGAGCCCAGATTCCGGTTCGTGCGGTACTTGGTCAAAGCGTGCTTTCGGTCAATGATTTTATGAATCTCCAGATAGGAGATGTGATCCGGCTCAATACAAAGGTAGAAGATGAGCTGGATGTCTATGTAGGCAATATGAAAAAGTTCAAGGCACTGCCGGGGGCTTCTTCTGATTTATATGCGGTAAGAGTGACTTCAATAGTAAGAGAGGAGGAGTGAGAACATGGACCAAATGCTCTCCCAGGAAGAGATCAACGCCCTGTTAGGAAGCATAGGAGGGGACGAAGAGGAAGAAGCGACCCAAGAAGAGGAATATCTCACTTCGGAGGAAAAGGACGCGATAGGGGAAATATCCAACATCAGTATGGGGACGGCGGCGACGACGTTGTCTACTTTACTGAATCAGCGGGTGAATATTACGACACCGAATGTTTCACTGGCAAACTGGGATGATATCTCAAATTCCTATACAAGACCTTGTGTATTTATTCAGATTTCATACATAGAGGGGCTGGACGGGAATAATGTCCTGATTTTACGGGAGGACGATGTAAAGATCATCACGGATTTGATGATGGGCGGCGACGGAACGGTTTCGGAGGACAGTGAGCTTTCTGAACTTCATCTTAGCGCGATTGGCGAGGCGATGAATCAGATGATGGGCTCTGCTTCTACCTCACTTTCTTCGATGCTGGAAAAGAAGGTGGATATTAGTCCGCCAGTGGCAAGTCTGATTGACTTAAACGACACGATTTCCAGCGAGAACTTAGGCCCATTTCTGCAGGGAACCTTTATTCGGGTGTCCTTCCGTTTAGAGATTGGGACACTGTTAGACAGCGAGCTGATGCAGCTTTACCCGATTGATTTTGCCAAGGATTTGTATAATAAGTTCATAGAATCGACAGAGGCCAATGCAGCGCCAGCACAGCCAGAGCCAAGCACACCTGCTCCAAGCGCACCGGCGCCTAGCGTGGATATGTCTGCACCGGCTATGGGCATGAATCAGATGAATGCCGGTATGATGCAGCAAAATCCATATGCAGGCGGACAGCAGATGGGTATGCAGGGCATGACCGGTATGAACATGCAGGGCATGATGATGAATCCGAATATGGGTATGCAGCAGGGTATGACCGGCATGATGCCAGGCATGGGAATGTCAAATATGGGGATGCAGATGCCGCAGCAAAACATCAATGTAGCACCGGCACAGTTCCAGTCCTTTGCGACTAATATCAGTCCATTGACACAGCAGGAAAACATTGATTTGATTATGGATGTGCCGTTAGAGGTGACAGTGGAGCTGGGCAGAACGAACAAATCCATAAAAGAAATCTTGGATTTTTCACCTGGTACGATCATAGAATTAAATAAATTGGCTGGTGAGGCGATAGACGTTCTGGTCAATGGAAAGTTTGTAGCAAAGGGCGAGGTTGTGGTAATAGAAGACAGTTTTGGTATCAGAATTACCGAAATTGTACGATAAGCTAGGAAAACAAAGCAGAACGAAGCCAGGAACAGGCGGCTGCTTAGATAGGAGAGAGAGTATGGCAAAGAATATTTTAATTTGTGATGACGCGGCATTTATGAGGATGATGATCAAGGATATCCTGACTAAAAACGGCTATAACGTAGTAGGAGAGGCAGAAAACGGCCAGAAGGCAGTAGAGAAGTACAATGAGCTAAAGCCGGATTTGGTGATGATGGATATTACGATGCCGGAGATGGATGGTATTCAGGCCTTGAAAAAGATCAAGGAGACCGATCCGGGCGCTATGATCATCATGTGTTCTGCTATGGGACAGCAGGCGATGGTTATCGAATCGATTCAGGCCGGAGCCAAGGACTTTATCGTAAAGCCGTTCCAGGCTGACCGTGTACTCGAAGCCGTGAAAAAAGTCATCGGCTGATCCGTATGGAAGCTTGGTTAGCGGGAATGTCGTTAGGAGAGAGTCTCGGAGAGATCGCGGGACTTCTTCTGATTTTCGTGTTTGTCTTGTTTATTACGTATCAAGCAACCCGTTGGATTGCCCGGTATTCCGCCGGGCAGGTTCGTTCTAGCAGCTTTCAGGTGATAGAGACTTATAAATTGGCGCCGAACCGTTATTTGCAGATTGTCCGGGTGGCAGGCAGATATTTGGTATTGGCAGTATCAAAGGATCAGATTAGCTTCCTGACGGAGCTTTCTGAGGAAGAGCTGTATGCAGCAAAGAAGGAAGAGGATGCTTCCGAACAGGCGAAGCAGGGACAGGCTTTGCCGGGAGGGATATCGTTTCAGGATTTATGGGAGCGGTTGACGAAAGGGAAGCAGGGCAGCGACAAAAAGTAAATTTGCGTAAAGAAAAGGTTGGTATTCATGAAAGCATATCAGATTCCCATCAGAAAAACGATTGTAAGGATTTTTGGTGCTGTTTTGTTGGTATGTATATTAACCTTTCTTTTTGATGTTCCGGTTTACGCCAGCAATACCGGCGGAACGCCTATCATCAATCCGCCTTCGGCAGAGACGCCTTCTCCGCCCGGTAATCCGGGAGGTGTGACGGAGGATGTCACCTCGGATACTGTACCCTATGAGATAGGAATCAATTTTACCACAAACGGAGAGGACGGCGGCTGGACGCCGACGTTGCAGATTTTGCTTGTTCTGACGGTTTTGGCCTTAGCGCCGTCGCTTCTGATCATGGTGACGTCGTTTACGAGAATCATTATCGTACTGCATTTTGTCCGTTCGGCGCTGACGACGCAGACGACTCCTCCGAATCAGGTGCTGATTGGACTGGCGTTGTTTTTAACCTTTTTTATTATGTCGCCGGTGTTTTCGGAGATCAATACGGAGGCAATCCAGCCTATGCAGGCGGGGACGATTACTGCAGAGGAAGCGATGAAGCGGGGGATAGAGCCGATTAGAGACTTTATGTTCCGTGAAGCCGAGCCTAAGGATATTCAGCTTTTTAATGAAATCGCCGGAGTGGAGGAGGTTCATGAGCTAGAGGATATTCCGACGACTACCCTGATTCCGGCCTTTCTCATTGGGGAGCTGCGAAGCGCTTTTATTATGGGATTTATCATCTATATCCCGTTTTTGGTCATAGATATGGTAGTTTCTTCTACCCTGATGTCGATGGGTATGATGATGCTTCCGCCTACCACGATTTCGATGCCATTTAAAATCCTGTTGTTTATTATGGTAGACGGCTGGAACCTGGTGATCGGAGAGCTGGTAAGGACGTTTACCGTTGGAGGGGGATAATCGGAGTCAGGCCGAAAGGGAGAGGCACTATTTTTCAGAAGCATACTTTGGAAAACGAATAAAAGAAGAGAAAGGAGCTGACAGAGGATGACGGTAGATACGATCATAGATATTGCAAGAGAAACTCTGACGCTGATCATCAAATGCTCTGCGCCGATGCTCCTGACCTCCTTAATCGTCGGTCTGGTAATCAGTATTTTCCAGACGATTACGTCGATTCAGGAGCAGACTCTGACCTTTGTACCCAAGCTTCTGCTGACCTTTTTGGTGATTATTTTAACAGGCGGCTGGATTATGACAGAGCTGGCAGAGTTTACGAGGGAGCTGTTCCATAATTTCAGAAGCTATGTGACGGCAGCAGGAATGTTCTTTCCTTTTAGCTAAGAGAAGGAGGAGAGCATTTTGCGGCTACAGTTTACGATAGAACAGCTAGAGTATTTGCTGTTGATTCTCGCAAGAGTATCGGCCTTTGTTTTCACTGCTCCTTTTTTTAGCCTGGGCAATGTCCCAATGAGAATAAAGGCGGGTTTCTCTGCTTTTTTTGCCCTGTTGGTGTATTTTTGCATACTCGCTTCCATGCCGGCAGGCACCGTGCCGGGACGGCTGGAATATATAGGAGTGATTGGTTTTTCCCTGCTGGTGTTAGAAGAGGTTGCCGCAGGGGTGCTTCTGGGATATTTCACCAATATTGTCCTTTCTATCGTCAACTTTGCCGGAAGAATCATTGATATGGAAATCGGTCTGGCAATGGTGACGGAGCTAGATCCCATCACCAAGGTGCAGAGCAGTGTATCCGGTAATCTGTATACTTATTTTTTAACCCTGACGCTGTTGGTGTCAGGCTTTCATCGTTTTTTGATTCAGGCCTTTGTCGAAACCTATCAGGTGATTCCGGTAGGAGGCGTACAGCTTCGGCCGGGGATCTATACGCTGATGCTTGAGTTTATGAGAGACTATTTTCTCATTGCCTTTCGGATTGTCCTGCCGCTGTATGGGACGATGCTTTTGGTCAATGTTGTCTTAGGCATCATGGCAAAGGTTGCGCCGCAGATGAATATGTTTGTAGTAGGTATTCAGCTAAAAATTTTATTTGGACTGGCGATTTTGTTTTTGATGATTTTTATGCTGCCGGGTGTGACGGATTTTATTGTAGGAGAAATGAAGGATATGTTCCGGGCAGTGGTGCAGATGATTTCTTCCTGAGAGGAGCGAGGAGATGGAGAGGGAACAACGAAGCTACCGCTATCAGCTCCAGTTCTTTGCCAAGGAAGGACCAGGAGGAGAAAAAACCGAAGAGGCGACGCCCAAAAAGCTGCAGGATGCAAGAAAAGAAGGACAGGTGGCCAGAAGCCAGGAGCTGATCAATGCGCTGAGCCTGTTGATGCTGTTTTTGCTGCTAAAGATATTCGGCACCTATTTGTCTACCGAGCTGATGGATTGCTTCCAGATGTTTTATCAGACGTTTTCGACCTTTACGGGAGAGCCGTTTTCTACCGTCTCGGCGAGGATGCTAGGACAGGAAACCGTGATAGTTATTATCAAGATTTGTCTGCCGGTGCTGATTGGCGGGGTGGCAGTCGCCTTTTTGGGAAATGTGATGCAGGTATCCTGGCAGCCGACCGGGAAGCCGCTGATGCCGAAGTTTGACCGGCTAAACCCGATTACCGGCTTTAAACGGCTGCTTTCGATGGAAAAGATCATGGAGTTAATAAAGTCTATCCTCAAAGTAGGAGCGATTGCCTGGGTCGTTTACGATGCTATAAAGGATGAGTGGAAAACCCTGCTGACCTTTTATGACCGAAGCTTTGGCCAGGCGCTTACTTGGATGTTTTCTACGGTGATCAACTTGGGAATCGAAATCAGTGCGTTGTTTTTGCTGATTGGGCTGGCGGATCTGATTTACCAGCGGATGAAGTTTAAAAAAGATATGAAGATGACCAAGCAAGAGATCAAGGATGAATATAAGCAAAGCGAAGGAGATCCGCAGATCAAAGGACGCATCCGCCAGAAGATGAGGGAAGCGTCCCGCAGGCGGATGATGCAGGAACTGCCGACTGCCGACGTCGTAATCACGAACCCGACGCATTTTGCCGTGGCGATTCGCTACGACAGAGAAAAGGCAGAGGCGCCGGAGGTAATCGCCAAGGGAGCGGATTATCTGGCGCAGACGATTAAGGAAGCGGCCAAAAAATACGATATTGTTGTTATGGAAAATAAGCCGCTTGCCAGAATGCTGTATTTTAATGTGGAAATAGGGGATCAGATACCGCCGGAGCTGTATCAGATGG
>CASCWU010000077.1 GCA_949155905.1 uncultured Lachnospiraceae bacterium | reverse complement strand
ATGGAGGATCTGTCACGTAAGGGTTTTCGATTCCGTCTGGGAGATTTTGGAGGCGGCGGGATGTCCTTAGACTGTATCAGGAATCTTCCGGTAGAACAGGTAGCACTTCCGGTTCGCCGTATTTTTGACAAGCATGAGCAGGAAGAAGCCAAAGAGTATTTTCGGGTTATCACAGCCGCACTTTCTATGCTGGGCCGTAGTATTGTGGTGACAGGAATATCCGATGCCATAGAGGAGCAGACGATACAGCACATCATTCAGACCGGCGTACAGGGAGAGCTTTATGGGGAATCTCTGTCGGCAGAGGAGGTTGCAGCAGGGTGGCAAAAAAGTGTTTCCTTTGGATAGAAGCATTGTTGTATCTGGGATTTTTATATTTGGATATAGGGGGAGGAGATCGGCCGATAGAAGTCGGCTGCTTGTCCTCCCTGTTAAAATACAGCGGGGTTTGGCTCTGTTTTTTTTGGTCGTGCCGTTATCGGCAGTGGATTACGTTAGGGTTGTTCGGGACAGTCTGTGCCGATTTTTTTCTTTTATTTACAGAGCAGTGGCTGGTAGGAGTGACTTGTTTTTTGGCGGTACAGCTTTGCTATAGCATTTGGCTGGGAACGAGAGAGCAATTTGGCAGCGCCAGGTATCTGCAGCGTCTGGTGCTGCTTTGCGCAGGCAGGGCAGTAGGCGCGGCCGCTGTTTTGCTGTTTGGCCTTGCACTTGCCGGAGTTTCGATAGATTTGCTCCTTTTGGTGACGGTAATTTATGCTATGCTGCTCGTACAGAATACAATAAAAGGAGTCCGTTCCGGGGAGCGGCTGTTTGCCGTAGGAATGTGCCTGTTTTTGCTCTGTGATCTTCAGGTAGGGATTTATAACATAGCCGCCTATTTGCCGCAGCTAGAAGGAAGCCAGGTCTTTTCCTGGCTGGAGCAGGTCGCGTCCGTCGGTATGTGGGTCTGCTATCTTCCAGCCAAGGTATTGATTGCGTTATCGGGAGAGAAGCGTGCGTAAGGGTAAATTCTGTCCAGGAAAGTAAATAAGCCCTCACAGACAGCTCAGCAGCCGCCTGTGAGGGCTTGCGGAGTATAAGTATTTCAGATACGATTATACCCCATCGTCAATATCGCTGTATTCCAGATCATAAAGATCCTTGTAAGAATCCAGCTCGTCCTCATCCAAAGGAGGGCGGTACATCAGCCCGGTGCATTCGGTAGCAGAGCTGACATTCATATCATCCAGAGACGGAAAACTCTTTCCGGTTTGCTTTCCTGCTTTTCCAGAATATTTTTCTGCCATTCGACACACAACCTTTCTGTATACGATTTGCAAAGCAGCCTGCTTGATGACTGCCGCTATCGGTAGTGTATCCGGGTTTTTGCTAAAATATGTGCCGAAAGCGTCTGTGCGATCTAGGATTCTATATGCAGCTCCCGCTTCAGCCGTCCATAGGCGCCCTTGCGGAAGAACTCGTAGGTGGAGCAGAGCTTGTCGGCAATGCAGACAACGATGCTTTCGCGGTGGGTAGGAGGAACCGGAGTCAGCGGGAACATATGATGTTTGATAATATCGGCTTCCAGTGTGTCAAGCCGCCAGTCCTGAACTGCGTTTTTCAGGGCGATTCCAGGGTGGCGGAAGCCATGCCAGCGAACGCTTTTGTTTCGGTCATGCCAGTCATAGAGGAAGTAGTCGTGAAGCAGGGCGCCGATAAGCAGACTGGTGAAGTGACAATGCAGATGGAGCTTGCGGACAATAAAAAAACTGACATAGGCGACAGCCAGGCTGTGCATGTAGCAGGAGGTATCTCCATGCTGGATGTAGTTCTTTAAATGATCCAGCCGGGTATATGTCTCCAGCTCCGTCAGCCGCCTTTTTAACAGACGACGGTCAGAGGCAGAAAGCCTGCAAGAGAGCAAGCTTGGCCAGAGCCATAGGCAAGGCTTCCTTTTGGCAGAATCGTTTTTCATATCAATCCTCTCCCCCTTCTGCTTCCCGTCCTAAATGATTTAAGTAGCGCCGAATCTGCGCTTCGTATCCCTGGTCTGTCGGTTCATAAAAACGGCTCCCTGCCAGGGCGTCGGGAAGATACTGCTGTCTGACATAATGTCCCGGATAATCATGCGGATAGAGATACTCCAGTCCATGCCCTAATCTGGCAGCACCCTTGTAATGGGAATCCTTTAAATAGGCAGGGATGGCCAGGCCGTCTGAGCGGGCAGATCTGGTTTCCATTGCTGCCATGGCAGCGGAAATCGCTTTGCAGGCCGCATTGCTTTTCGGAGCGCAGGCGACATACAGAGCTGCCTGGGAAAGAATAAGCTGTGCTTCCGGCATTCCAACCCGTTCTATTGCCTGGGCAGCCGCGGCAGCAACGACCAGAGCCTGCGGATCGGCATTTCCTACATCCTCTGCGGCACAAATCATAATCCGGCGGGAGAGAAATTTGATGTCCTCCCCGGCAGAAAGCATTCGTGCCAGATAATAAACGGCAGCATCCGGATCGGAGCCACGCATGCTTTTGATAAAAGCAGAGGCAGTGTCATAATGGTTATCTCCAGTCTTGTCATACCGGACGATCCGTTTTTGAATACATTCCGCTGCAACCTCCAAGGTGATATGGATGTTACCGTCTGCACCCTTTTCGGTAGTCAGAATACCAAGCTCTATCGCATTTAAAGCAGCCCTGGCATCTCCTCCGCAGCTATCGGAGAGAAATTCCAAAGCGTCTTCTTCTAAAACTGCTCCGTAAATCCCCATCCCCTTTTCGGTATCCGTTACAGCCCGGCGTAAAAGCGTTTTGATATGCTCCTGGTCAAGCGGCTTTAATTCAAAAACTGCCGAGCGGGAAAGCAGAGCGCCGTTTACTTCAAAATAAGGGTTTTCTGTAGTAGCACCGATGAGAATGAGGGTTCCGTCCTCGACAAAGGGGAGAAGGTAATCCTGCTGTCCCTTGTTGAACCGGTGGATTTCGTCAATAAAAAGAATCGTCTTTTTTCCATACATTCCGGCAGCTTCCTTTGCCTGTGCGACGACCTCCTCCATATCCTTTTTTCCGGCAGAGGTGGCATTGATCTGGGTAAACCGGGCGCTGGTCGTATGGGCAATCACTTGTGCCAGAGTGGTTTTGCCCGTTCCGGGTGGGCCGTAAAAAATCAGAGAGCTAAGCTTATCGGCCTTGATAGCACGGTAAAGCAGCTTGTTTTTTCCAATGATATGCTCCTGGCCGACGACCTCCTCCAAGGTGGTAGGGCGGAGCCGGGAGGCCAGCGGCGCTTCCTGCTTTTGGTTGATCTCCCGCATATAATCAAACAAATCCATGTATGAATCTTCCTTTATTATTTATTTGAGTGTAAGTTCTATTGTCTTGTTATTTGCCGAATAAATCGAAATGCTTTAAATCCTTGTATGAATTCTACCACAATTTTATTATAGCAAACCCAAAAGATTTTTCAAGCATTTCTATCCATATAGCAGATAGTATTTTAGTTATGAGTTTTTTCACCCAAAAGCCAAATCCGCCACCAGATCAGTCCGGCAAAGATAAGGTAGACCAGAAAAAGAGAAAGTGTGTCAAGGTAGTGGAAAAGTATTTCCCGGAACAGAGAACCGGCCGTCTGATAATAAGCTAACATCCAGTAGGTGCCTTGTATCCAGGAGCGGTCGTTTGCAGAGGCAATGGTATAATATAGTTCCGTGCCGGTTTTTAACCGGGAGCGCTGTCTGTGGCAGCTCCTTTGCAGAAAGAAACGGTGCAAGTAACGGCTCTTCTGTTTCTGCTACCGTCAGCCCGCAGAGACTGGTATCCGGGCAGGTAAGCAGTCTGCGGGAACGGCTGTCAATCAGGAAAAAGAAACGATCCTTCCTTTGACGGGGAGCAAAGAATTCGCTCAGATCTTCCAGGGATATATCAGCAGCCAGCATCCAGTCCGGGGAGACAGAGCAAAAAAAGGACACTACAAAAGCGCCGTCGCTGGAACGCAGATAAGGGACGGTGACAGGAAGCTGTGAAAGCCGGTCAGAAAAGGAATCCGTCCAAGCTCTGAGATCTGCGTTTAGTTCCTCCTGCTGTCTTTTCCAGAACTCCTGCATCGTAGATGGAATGAGGGCAAACAGGAGTCCGACAAACAGACAAAAGACAAGGAGCCAGTAAAGGATCGCACAGAGGATACGGAAATGGCGACCATGGGAAGAAATAAATTTTGAAATTGCTTGAAAAAGTGATAAAAATGAACGTTAAATTCATGATTTTTTGTATACTATTATTATAAAAGCGGAAACAGAGACTGACAAGAAACTATCTCTAAATTTTTTAGAAACTTTTCTGGAAGTTTTTCTAAAGATATGATAAACTAATGTACTGATTCGTTTCTGCTTTGAACGACAGCACAAGGGAAACCCTTATTTTTTGCAGTTCCAGACAGGAACGTATAAAAACAGAAATGTATAGAAAAGCAGAAATTTGTTTGATAAGGAAAAAGCGAGGTGAATCAAATGGAAGCAATCCCACAGGATCCGGTTATCTTGTTAAGCTGGATCAATGTAAAGCTGCGCGATTTTTACCCGAGCCTGGAGGAGCTGTGCGCCAGTCTGGGGATAGAGCAGCAGGAAATAGAAGAAAAGCTGGGGAAGCTTGACTATCACTACGAGAAGACAAAAAACCAATTCCTGTAAAAAGGAACGATAGAAAAGAAGGGGGATTCCGTGATGAATCTATTGGAATTGTTTGTTATTGCGGTGGGGCTGTCCATGGATGCCTTTGCCGTATCCATTTGCAAGGGGCTGGCGCTGCGGCAGATGAGCTGGAGGAAGGCGGCGCTGGCAGGACTGTATTTTGGCGGCTTTCAGGCAGGGATGCCGTTGTTGGGGTATTTGCTTGGCGTGCGTTTTCAGGGCTTAATAGCAAGTGTGGATCACTGGATTGCCTTTGTGCTGCTTTCGATTATCGGATTTAGTATGATCAAAGAATCCAGAGGAGAAGCGGAGAATTTAAACGATTCCTTCCGGGTGAAGGATATGCTGGTGCTGGCGGTGGCAACCAGCATTGACGCCTTGGCAGTCGGCGTCACCTTTGCCTTTTTGCAGGTAGCTATCCTGCCAGCCGTTTCCTTTATCGGGGTGATTACCTTTGCCCTTTCTTTCGTCGGAATTAAAATAGGAAATGTGTTCGGCACGAAATTTAAAGCAAAGGCGGAATTGGCAGGCGGGGTGATTCTGGTTTTTATGGGGATTAAGATTTTGGTAGAGCATTTGTTTTTTTCGTAGCAGCTTGTAAAAAGGAGAGCGGCAGAGAGGTATATTTGTCATCTTGCATGAATAAATAATCATAAAAAATGAAAATTTATTCATTTTACCCCTTTTCAAATGAATAAAAATGTGTATAATAGATGTATACCCGAGAGGAACACAGAAACAGCCTCAGGGAAAGGGAAGTATAAGAATATATCAAAAAGGGAGAGATTTTTATGAAGAAGAAAATGATGATGGTACTGTCTATGGCATTGGTTTTGGTATTGGCCGCCTCGATGTTAGCCGGCTGTTCCGGGAAGAGGGAGAGCCGTCTGGATAAGATTAAAAAGAACGGGGAAATCGTGATGGTGACAAGTCCGGATTTTGCACCGCTGGAGTTTGAAGATATCAGCAGCGGGGAAACGGTTTATGTCGGATCGGATATTGAGCTGGGAAAATACATAGCAGAAAAGCTTGGCGTAGAACTCAAGCTAGAGCCGATGGATTTTGATTCTGCCCTGGGAGCGGTTTCGACTGGAACTGCCGATATGGTGATTTCTGGTCTGTCCTGGACAAAGGATCGTGCGGAAAGTATGCAGCTTTCCGATTTCTTTAATAAAACCGGAGACGGCGGTCAGGGAATTTTGATTTTAAAGGAGCAGGCGGATCAGTATAAGAGCGCAGAGGATTTTGCAGGCAAAAAGGTGGCCGCACAGAACGGCTCTCTCCAATATAACCTGGTGACAGAGCAGCTTCCGGATGCCGTAATTGAGCCGATTACTAACTTAAACGATGCCGTTATGATGCTGACCGGAGGAAAGATAGATGCGATTGCTTCTGCAGTAACAAGCGGAGAAATGTATCTGCAAAATTATGAAGAGTTGGCATTTAGCGAGTTTTATTTTGAAATCGAGGACGAAGGAAGTGTGCTGGGGGTGCCGAAGGGAGAAACAGAGTTAATTGAGGCAATCAATGAAATTTTGGCAGAGGTCAACGAGCAGGGCTTGTATGAGACATGGATGGAGGAAGCGAAGGAACTGGCAAAATCCTTAGGTTTGGAGGTAGAATAAGTTGTTTTCTAATATTGTCCGTATTCTGGAACGGTACTGGAATTTATTCCTGATAGGTACAGGATATACCTTGTTAATGAGTGCAATTACCGTATTGTTTGGTTTGATTTTCGGCGCCCTGCTGGCTTTGCTCAGGAAGAACAGATTGGGAATTCCGATTGGAAAAAAGAAATTTTATCCGATTCGGTTTTTAGCAGTGGCCTATATCGAGATAATTCGTGGAACGCCAATCCTGCTGCAATTATATTTTTTCTACTTTTTATTGCCGATGCTGTTTCCTATATTGAATTTGAGTAAGTTTACCAGCATTATGGTAGCGTTGATTTTTAATTCGTCTGCTTATGTATCGGAGGTGATTCGTGCCGGTATTGAAGGTGTGGATCATGGACAGATGGAGGCAGCCCGTTCCTTAGGATTGAGCAGCCGTCAGACGATGATGAAAATTATTCTGCCGCAGGCAATCAAAAATATCCTGCCGGCGATGGGAAATGAATTTATTATGATGATCAAGGAAACGTCTTTATCCTCTACGTTCTTTGTCGGGGACTTAATGACGCAGTACAAAACGGTTTCCGGGGCGCTTTATCTGTCGATTGAGCCGTTAATGATTGTCGGATTTATCTATTTTGTACTGACGTTTTCGCTTTCCAAAGGGGTAGCGGTATTAGAAAGGAGGATGAGTGCCGGTGACTGAAGCAAGCTATGAATATTTGATCAACGTAACCGATCTGCACAAAAGTTTTGGTGATCTGCATGTGCTGCAGGGGGTTAGCGAGCATATCTCCAAAGGAGAGGTGGTTTCTATCATCGGCCCGTCCGGAGGCGGGAAAAGTACCTTTTTACGGTGTTTGAATTTGCTCGAGGTTCCGGATGCAGGTTCGATTGTATTTGAAGGAGTAGATATTACTGATAAAAAAGTGGATATCAATCTGCATCGCCAGAAAATGGGCATGGTGTTCCAGCATTTTAATGTATTTCCGCATATGACCGTAGCGGAAAATATCACGATGGCTCCGGTTTTGTTAGGAAAAAAGACGAAGGCCGAGGCCGAGGAAATGGCAAAGGAGCTGTTAAACCGGGTAGGCCTGTTAGAAAAAAGCAAGGAATATCCGAAACGGCTTTCCGGCGGGCAGAAGCAGCGTTTAGCGATTGTCCGTGCGCTGGCAATGGAACCAGACGTCATGCTCTTTGACGAGCCGACCTCCGCACTCGATCCGGAAATGGTAGGTGAGGTATTAAACGTCATCAAAAATCTCGTAAAAGACGGTATGACGACCGTCATTGTCACCCATGAAATGGGCTTTGCCAGAGAGGTATCCGACCGTGTGCTGTTTATGGACGGCGGAATCATTGCAGAAAAAGGGACGCCGGAGGAGCTGTTCGGCAGCCCGCAGAACCCAAGGACAAAAGAATTTTTAGGGAAAGTATTGTATTAAGCGGAACTAAGTCAGACAAAGCTTGGCTCAAACAGTAAAATCCTGTAGAGGACACAGCTTGATTTGCAGGTGCGGTGCTTTGCGGCTGCAAATTAAGCTACGGATATGTGTCCTGGAAAGGATTTTACGGAACTTAAAATAAAGAAAGGTGTTGTAGGATATGGTGGATAAGAAAATATATACTTCTTATATTGAAGAAAAGGCGGATATTTTTACAGATGTATCGGATAAGGTCTGGGAGTATGCGGAGCTGTCCGTCCTGGAGTACAAATCTGCTGCGCTTTACTGTGAGGTATTAAAGAACGGGGGCTTTGAGGTCGAGACGCCGGTAGCGGGCATTGAGACGGCCTTTAAGGGAAGCTATGGCTCCGGGAAGCCGGTCATTGGGATTTTGGCGGAGTACGATGCACTTTCCGGACTTTCCCAGGTGGCAGGGGCGACGGAACGGAAGGAATTGGTGCCTGGAGGAAGCGGGCATGGGTGCGGCCACAACATGCTGGGAGCCGGTTCTCTGGCAGCGGCATTTGCCGTAAAAAAATATCTGGAGGAGCATCCGGGCAAGGGAACTGTGATTTTTTATGGCTGTCCGGGCGAAGAGGGCGGTGCAGCCAAGGCATTTATGGCAAGAGACGGCATTTGGAAGGAATTGGATGTTGCTCTGACCTGGCATCCGGACGATGTCAACCAGGTAAGCTCCGGAACGTGTAATTCCTGTATTCAGACCGAGTACCGTTTTAAAGGAGTCGCCTCTCATGCTGCCGGGAACCCGGAAAATGGCCGTTCTGCGTTGGATGCGGTAGAGCTGATGAACATCGGTGTGCAGTTCTTGCGAGAACATATGCCGGACGGAGCGAGAATCCATTATTCGATCATTGATGCAGGTGGTGTGTCTCCGAACGTAGTACAGCCATATGCAAGAGTCTTATATATGGTGCGTTCGATGCTGGCAAAGGATGCACTGGCGCTGCAGGCCAGAGTAGATAAAATCGCCAAGGCTGCTGCTATGATGACGGAAACCGAGCTTGAGCAGGTCTTTATCGACGGCTGCTCCAATACCGTGCCAAACAAAGTGTTGGAGGAATTATTATATGAAAACTTTAAGGCAGAGGGTGTTCCGTCTTATACAAAGGAAGAAATTGACTATGCACAAAAGCTGGTAGATTCTTATGAGATGCCGGACGAGAAGCTGCCGGGCGCTGCCAGCCAGGAAAGCGATGAGATTGCTGCCTGGGTAGCAGAGCAGTCCGAAAACGGGAAAAAACCGTTAAACGACTATTTGATTCCATATTTATATAGCAAAAAGCAGAGTATGGGTTCTACAGATGTAGGTGATGTTAGCTGGCTTGTGCCGACCGCGCAGATCAACACCGTCTGCTTTGCTTCCAAGGCTCCGGGGCATAGCTGGCAGAACGTTTCCTGCGGTCATACCTCTATCGGTCATAAGGGTCTGCTTCATGCTGGAAAGGTATTGGCCGGAGCAGCGATTGATTTGTTCGAGCAGCCGGAGCGGATAGAAGAGGCAAAGAAAGAATTTGAAGCGGCAGCCAAGGGCGGATATTACTGCCCAGTACCGGCAGATGCTGTGCTGCGGCCGATTGAAGTATAGGTGAGAAAATAGTATGAAGCCTGTTTATGAAATTGACTTTTCGGCTTTCCGTGCAGAGAAAAAAGTGGAATTTATGAATAATTTGAGAGATTCCATGCAAAACAGCTTTGAAAAATATCCATTTTCCACTCAGCTTTTAGCTCAGACCCTGATTTTTACCCGCTGGTGGAATTCTTATCAATATATGGCTCCCAAGGAACCTACTCCTGAAATTTTAGGGATAGCCATAGAATTGCTATGGGATTTTTTAGAGGCGAAATGCACGGTAGAAGAATTTTCCCGTTTTCAGCAAAGCTTTTCCGATTCCGCATTGGAAATTCTGACCGGAGATGACGGAGGGCTGAACGAGGATGCAGAAAGCAATGCGTTTTATAGGAAATATTTCACTCCGTGGGATGCGATATCCTATAATGTATTCCTCTCAAATTTGTGTACTGTGTTGGAGGAGGCTGTTTCCCAGGATATTACATGGGACGCTGTGGAGGGTGTCCTTTATGGGGATATTGGCGACACGATGCTTGATTTTTTTGAAACCATCTACCGTCATCCGAAGGGACGCAACACTTATTCTGATATAAAGCGCCGGGAAAAAGAAGCGTATCATACGCCTACCTTTGCCCGGGTGATTGGCCTGCTCCAGCAAGATATGCGTACAGCCTTGGAGGGCAGACCGCTTTCTGAATTACGGACCCAGTATCAGGATGAATATTTGTTTTGTCCGGAAGAGAGTGCTAAGATTAGTGACTACCGATAACTTCTCTATCGTATTATGGCAGAGCTATGTTTTCGCATTTTCCTAAAAAGGCAGGAGCGTATAGATTATTATAATAGTCGTGAAATGGAAGTCTATAAAGAGATACAAGCTAAGAAAATTACAAAAATTTAAGCAGAGTCACAGTTGACAAAAAACTGAAAATTTGCTAAAATAGACTATGTCAGATTTATAAAATTTTTATAAATCAAGGAGCAAATACATAGTGCGTGGAGGGAAAACTCTCCATAGACAGAGTAGGAGGAACATATGCAGCAAAGGAACATTGCACTGTGCGTAGTTTTGTCGATTGTCACCTGTGGTATTTACGGAATTTACTGGTTTGTTTGTATGGTAGATGAGTTAAATGCGGCAGCGGGTGAAGAAAATGCGACCTCAGGTATCGTAGTCTTCTTGTTGGGCTTGATTACTTGCAGCATTTATCTGTTCTACTGGTATTATAAGGCTGGAGAAAAAGTAAACGCTGCCAGGGCATTACATGGTATGCCGACAGATTCCAACAATGCGATTCTTTACCTGCTGCTTGCGATTTTCGGTTTATCTATCGTAAACTACTGCCTGATCCAGTCTGAGCTGAACAAGATGGCAGATATTTAAGCTTGCTACAGACGCTGGTGCCGCTCTGAAACAAAGAGCCGGTGGTGGGTATCAGACAGGAGCCAAAAAGCATGGAAAAGAACTGGAAAAACAGAAGAAATGAAGTCATAAAGGGCATCCTGATCCTCTTGGGGATCGGGATGCTTTATGCGTTTTTCAGTATCCTGACCGGACTGCGGATTCCCTGTGTCGTATATGCGCTGACTGGCTTATATTGTCCGGGCTGCGGCGTCACCCGGATGTGTCTATCCTTGCTCCGTCTGGATTTCCAGACGGCGTTTTCCTGTAATCCGCTTTTGTTTGTTACTTTGCCCTTATTGGGCGGGATACTGGCTTATGTACTGTACCGCTATATCCGTTACGGCGACTGTAGAACCGGAAAGGCAGGAACAGCGCTGCTTCTGGCGCTGATCGTCCTGTTTCTGGCCTTTGGCATACTGCGTAACCTGCCAGGAATGGAAGCACTGCGGCCGCCAAAAATATAGAGAACAGCTTGCAAGCAGGAAAAAGGGCGTGTATAATAGCAATAACCCGGCTCGAAGTGGAGAGGCGGAACTCAAAAAAACAGCCTCGAAACGGAAGCACCCCGGGAGAAATTTTTGACGCGTTTCTTTGCGGCAAAAATTTTCTCCCTAGTAGGGGGTGCTGAAGTGAAGAGGCGGAACTCAAAATAGGAGGACAAAGAAATGGCGAAGGAATTACCAAAAAGAAGTGAAGTCCGGGTGGAGGATATCTGGGCAATCGAGGATATTTACCCGGATGTGCAGGCCTGGGAAAAGGATCTGGAGGCAGCAAAGGAAATCGGTGCAAAGCTGGCTTCTTATCAAGGAACGCTGGGAGAGAGCGCAGCAAAGCTGCTAGAGGCGTTCCGGCTGTACGAGGAAGGACGGCGTAAGCTGAGTTTGACGAGTAACTATGCCAGCCGCTGCAGCGATGTGGATACCAAAAATACCGAGAATCAGGCGCTGACGCAAAAGGTTCAGTCCGTGGCAGTAGCAATCAGCAGCCAGATTGCATTCCTAGAGCCGGAAGTACTGGTTCTGGAGGAGGATGTCTTAAAGCGCTTTTATGAAGAGGAGCCAGCGCTGCGGGATTATGAGATTACGATCAAAGAAATCCGCCGTCAGAAGGCGCACCGGCTTTCGGCAGAAATGGAAATGCTCTTAGCGTCTGCCGGAGAGGTGACAAGCACTCCGTCCTCTGTTTTTGGTATGTTTAATAACGCAGACCTGCAGTTCCCGGAGATCGAGGACGAAAACGGCGAAAAGGTGCGGATTACCCATGGACGCTTCCGCCCGTTGGAGGAAAGCAGCGACCGCCGGGTAAGAAAGGATGCCTTTGAAGGATTGTATCATACGTATGATCAGTATAAAAATACATTGGCTGCTACGTACAGCGGACAGGTCAAACAACTGATGTTTCTGGCAAAGGCCAGGAAATATGCTTCTACTCTGGAGGCTGCTGTGGATCGAAATAATGTTTCCCCGATGGTATACCATAATTTAATAGAGGTAATCAACGAAAATATGGACAAGATGCACCATTATGTCCGTCTGCGGAAAAAATGCCTTGGTGTGGACGAGCTGCATATGTACGACGTCTATGTGCCGATGATTTCCGAGGTGACAAAGGAGATTTCTTTTGAGGAGGCAAAGCAAACCGTCCTGACAGCCCTGGCGCCATTGGGAGAGCGTTATATCAGCCTGTTAAAAGAGGGCTTTGAGCATCGCTGGATTGATGTCTATGAGAACGAAGGAAAGAGGAGCGGCGCTTATTCTGCAGGAGCATATGGCGTTCATCCGTTTGTTTTATTAAATTATAACAATACCTTAGACGCCCAGTTTACTCTGGCGCATGAGATGGGACATTCTCTGCATTCTTATTTTTCCAATGAAAATCAATCCTTCTTAAATGCAGGCTATAAGATTTTTGTAGCAGAGGTTGCGTCTACCTGCAATGAAATCCTGTTAATGGAATATTTGCTGGCTCATACGGAGGATAAAACAGAACGGGCTTATTTGATTGATTATTATATGGACTGCTTTAAGAGTACCGTATATCGCCAGACGATGTTTGCCGAATTTGAAATGCTGACCAATGCGATGGCAGAACGCGGGGAGAGTCTGACGGCAGATGCGTTAAGCAAGGTATACTGGGATCTGAATAAAAAATATTTTGGGCCGGATATGGTATCCGATCCGGAAATTGCCTTGGAATGGGCCAGAATTCCTCATTTTTACTACAATTTCTATGTTTATCAGTATGCAACCGGATTTTCAGCCGCCGTGGCGATTGCGCGCCGGATTTTAAAGGAAGGCGAGCCAGCCGTAGCGGATTATCTGAAATTCCTTTCCAGCGGCTGTACCGATGCGCCGGTTGAGCTGTTAAAGATTGCCGGTGTCGATATGACGACGAAGGAGCCGCTCCAGGCAGCGATGGATGTGTTTGGAGAGCTGTTAGAAGAGATGGAAACGTTGCTGTAAGCTATGCGCTTTCTCTGGCTGAGGGAAGAACGCCTCTGGCATTTTTGTCAAACTGAGATAAGAACGAGAGCTGAAATAAAATAAGAAAAGAGGGAGATAGAAATGGCGAAGGAATTGCCAAAAAGAAGTGAAGTCCCAGTAGAGCATACATGGGCAGTAGAGGATATTTATCCAGATTTAGCTGCCTGGGAAAAGGAGAAGGAGGAGGTCAGAGAGCTGGCTGGAAAGCTGGCGCAGCAAAAGGGGAAGCTTGGAGAGAGCGCCGATATGCTGTATCAGGCCTTAAAGCTGTACGAGGGAATCCGCCGCAGGATGAACTGGGGCTTTAGCTATACAAGTCTTTGCAGCGATGTGGATTCTGCTGATACCGAAAATCAGGCCAGAGTGCAGAGCATGGAGGCATTGGAGGTAGAATACCAAAGCCAGATTGCCTTTTTCGAGCCGGAAATCATTCAGATTCCGGAAGAGACGTTAAACGCCTGGTATCAGGAGCTGCCGGATCTGGACTATTTCCGTAATACGATTTATAACATCCGCCGGTTAAAGGATCATGTGCTGTCCGAGGAGCAGGAGGCGCTGTTAGCTTCTGCCGGAGAGCTGCAGAACACACCGGAGCGTATTTTCTCCATGTTTAACAATGCCGATGTGAAATTCCCGGAAATACAGGATGCAGATGGAGAGATGGTACGGATTACGCACGGACGTTTTATCCCGCTTTTAGAAAGTCCGGATCGCCGTGTCAGAAAGGAAGCCTTTGAAGCCTTTTACCATACGTATGAGCAGTTCCAGAATACGTTGGCGGCAGCCTACAGCGGCCAGGTGAAGCAGTTGATTTTCCAGGCAAAGGCCAGACATTACGGCTCGACCCTGGAAGCAGCCGTAACCCAGAATAACGTCCTTCCGGCAGTTTGTCAAAATCTGATTGCAGCGATGCACGACAACCTTTCGAGTCTGCACCGTTACGTGCGTTTGAGGAAAAAGTGCCTGGGAGTAGACGAACTGCATATGTATGATATTTATACCCCGATTGTAGCAGATGTGGCAGTCGAGATTCCGTTTGAACAGGCCAAGGAAACCGTGCTGGCAGCCCTGGCGCCTTTGGGAGAGCGTTATATCAGCATTTTAAAGGAAGGCTTTGAAAACCGTTGGATCGATGTCTATGAAAATGAAGGAAAGGTCAGCGGTGCGTATTCCGGCGGCCCGTACCGGGTGCATCCGTTCGTGCTGCTTAATTATGCCGGGACGTTAGAGGAGCAGTTTACGCTGGCACATGAGATGGGACATTCCCTGCATTCCTATTTTTCCGATGAAAGCCAGTCGTATCTGAATTCCAACTATACGATGTTTGTCGCCGAGGTTGCCTCTACGGTCAACGAGGTGCTGATGATGGAGTATCTGCTGGCGCATACGGAGGACAAGAAGGAACGCGCTTATCTGATCAACCATTACCTAGACAGCTTTAAGGGAACGGTATTCCGCCAGATGATGCTTTCCGAGTTTGAAATTGAGACGAACGCAATGGCAGAGCGGGGCGAAAGCCTGACGGCTGAAGCCTTAAAGAAGGTATATTATCGTCTGAATCAGGAGTATTACGGGCCGGATATGGTATCCGATCCGGAGATTGCTATCGAATGGGCGAGAATTCCGCATTTTTATATGAATTTTTATATGTATCAGTATGCTTCCGGCTTCTGCGCGGCAGTCTCCATTGCCAAGCGGATTTTGGCAGAGGGCGAGCCAGCCGTAGCGGATTATCTGAAATTCCTCTCAAGCGGCTGTACAGACGCTCCGGTAGAGCTGTTAAAGATCGCCGGGGTGGATATGACAACAAAAGCGCCGATCCAGTCTGCGTTGGATGTTTTTGCAGAGCTGGTGGAGGAGATGGAAGAGCTGATGGCATAATAAAAAGAGTTAGACAAACAGGATAGAGGTTGTGAAAAATCCCCGCACAAAAATGAACAGTGCGGGGATTTTTTTGTGTCACAGTAAAAATAAACCCCCTGCTATGCAGGGGGAGGACAGATCTTTAGATATAAATATAAACTCCTGTGCTAGAATAAAAGTGGGTCTGCAAAACCATAAATAAAATAGCACAAAAGGTTCAAAGAATGGACGTGGCAGGTGTTACATTGATAGTGACCCCATCATAAAACATTATCGACTTATTGACTATTGCCCCTAGTCACTCTGCTGGCGCGCCGCCAGTTCCGCTCTATCCTTTAACAGTTTATCAAGTGTCGGCCTGCTAACTTTTAGTTTTTCCGCAAACTCTTTGCCGCTTTAACAAGTTTTGCCGCTCAAACACTGCTATCGCTCCTATCATACTTTGTTTTTACGAATTAGAGGGATGCTGCTCGGCAGATACTTCGGCAGCAGATACCCAAATATCAGATTTACTAGAATCTTTTAAATGTGAAGGACAAAACTAGAACGAACGTATATTGATAAATTTTACTAATTTGACATTAGGAGAGAAGCCTAATGCTGACGGGGAAGTAACAAAGTAGAACGAAGTAAAAGAAACAAAACAGCGGGAGAGGGATATTCAAACGGATATTCCTCTCTTTTTTGGTTTGTTGACAAACTGGAAGTTGCACTTATGAATGTATCTTGTTTTTTATACGCAAACTTGCTTCTACGTGCATAATCCAATGTCTTGAAAATGGCATTTGTATTAACCCTCGAATATCTTTACTGCACCAATAATCAATAAGCCAAATTGCATTTTCATCAATACTTACAACATTTAATGATTTTAAGTGTTCTTTTCTTTCCTTTGATATTTTCTTTTTCAATTCATCATAGGATAGATGATTGATTATCTTTTCAGTGCTATCCTTTACCTCAAAAATATAGGAATAAAGTTCTTTCAAGTTAAGTCGCTTTGAAAAATCTGCAATCTGCTCTTTTACAAATTCATTTCCTGTTGTGATGATAGGCGAATTGATACGTTCTTGATAATTGCCCGAAAAAAACACTTGCTCGTTTTCACCTATCAATGTGTGTGCAACTATATCTTCAATACGAAAAATATGCCAAATTGAATATGCAATCGTTTTACTATGATAACCGTCTGCATTTATAAATGGAATTGCGTTAAAATCTTCTCTGCTTAAATTTTCATTAAATGATGTTAAGGTTTCCATTAACTGCTTTCGTAAATCAAATAATGTGTCAATACCCGCTTCATAAGTATCCTTCTTTTTGATTTGCGTTTGCATTGTTTTATTCAGTTCTGACCATACCTTATTCATAATCAAATATCCTCTAACAATCCCGATCTGTTATTGCGTTCAGTTTAGCACATTTATAGGATATTTACAAGATTCCGTATATGAAAAAGATTTTATTAGTAGAGGACGACGACCTTTATCCTGACTGTCAACGACCAGGAGAGCGACCAGCTTCTTTGAAATGGTAAGTAATATAACTATGCAAAAGTCTTTTAAAGACTTATAATAGTCTCGTACACAACACACATTGTTACAAAAGGAAATAGAGGGGCTGTTCCTCCTCGTGCTATTTGGCATGAAGGTGATCCTGTCTGTCTGGATGGTACGCAGGCAGAAAAAGCTATCTCTGGTTGAGTAGATGAGGGCGCAAGGGTAAGCATTTCGCAGCAACCGATAAACATTTCACAGCAATAAAATTGTTTTGGCATTTCGGACAGGCTATAATGAAACGTCAGTCTATGGCGGCGGCAAAAATTTTTTTGCCGTTGACGAATAATCACGAGGAGGTGGCGTATTGATCCGTATTGCAATCTGTGATGATGAAACATACATGGCCGATCATATAAGGGTAATGGCCTCCGATTTTTTCCGTAAAAAGAACAGGGAGATCCAGCTTCGGACGTTTTTAAGCGGTGAGGAGCTGCTAAACTATGACAGGCAGATTGACATTTGTTTTTTGGATATCCAGATGAAGGGCATGGACGGCCTGGAAACAGCAAGAAAGCTGAGGGCGGGGCAGTTCCGGGGGGTTCTGATTTTCATCACGGTACTAAAGGAAATGGTGTTTCAGTCTTTCGAGGTACAGCCCTACGATTATCTGGTCAAGCCGGTGGAGGAAAAACAATTTGAGAAGACCATGGAGCGCCTTTACACTTCCATGCAAAACGCCGGCGAAGAGAGCCTGCTGGTGCAAAAGGGATATGAGGGGCGCATCATCCGGGAGGAGGAGATT
>CASCWU010000076.1 GCA_949155905.1 uncultured Lachnospiraceae bacterium | reverse complement strand
TATTTTAAAAAGCTGACCTCTGATTATTTTAAGGATCTGATTGTAGTATCCTATAATGAGATTGAATCCAACGTAGAGTTGCAGTCAGTAGGGATGGTGACGGAAGAATGATTATAAAAAAATTTCAGGCCGAAACCGAAACGGGAGCGATGGAGTTAGCAAAGGAAGAACTGGGGAAGGACGCCATCGTAATGAATATCAAAACGATTAAGCCAAGAGGGATTTATAAGCTCTTTAAAAAATCCAAGGTGGAAGTGACGGCTGCTATAGACGAAAGTCCGACAAGTAAAAAGGAACCAGAAGAAAAGCGGGCTTACCAGCCGCCGGAGGCAGTCATAGAGGAATCTGCAATTGAGAAAAAGCTAAACGATTTGCAGGAGCTTTTGGAAAAACAGATGGTGGTGAATGCGGCGGGCAGCATCCACTCGGCAAAAGCAGCAGACCATAGTTCAGCCAGTGATCGAACTGAACCCGGGAATGACTATACAAGAGCTGTAGAGGAAGAGGCTGTAAAGGAGCCGGAGCGGGAGGCAGCCAATATGAAAAACTCTGCTGCCAATAAGCGGGTAGCCTGTATCCAGTTGATTTATAACCAGCTTTTGGAAAATGAGGTGGATGAAAAATATACAAACCAGATCATCACCGAGATCGAAGGGGCATTGAAACGGGACGCTTCTGTCGATAATATTTTAGGAGCGGTTTATCAGAAAATTATTTTAAAGCTTGGGATTCCGGAGACACTGGAGATAGAAGAAGGCAAAACCAAATATGTCTTTTTTATTGGCCCGACCGGGGTAGGCAAGACGACAACGATAGCCAAGATTGCTTCTAGCTTTAAGCTTGGGCAAAAGGCTAGGGTAGCGCTTTTGACGGCGGATACTTACCGGATTGCCGCAGTGGAGCAGCTACGTACCTATGCAGGGATTTTGGATATTCCGATTAAGGTAGTTTATTCAGCAGAGGAGCTGGCAGAGACCAAAAAGGAATTTGCAGGCTTTGACCTGGTGTTAGTGGATACGGCAGGACGCTCTCACAAAAGCAAAGAGCAATGTGAGGATTTGAAGCGTCTGATTTCAGCGATTCCCGCGGAGGAGAGGGAAACCTACCTGGTGTTAAGTGCGACGACAAAGTACCGGGATTTGGTGAAAATTACAGAGGTATATGAGGAAATCTCTGATTTCCGTTTGATTTTTACAAAACTGGATGAAACCAGCTCAGTAGGCAATGTATTCAATATCCGTATGCTGACGGAGGCACCGCTATCCTACAATACCTGGGGACAAAATGTACCAGATGATATCGGAAAGATCGATGCACAGAAAATAGCAAAGCAGCTATTGGGAGGAGGGTAAGGATGGATCAGGCACAGAAATTACGGAATATGGTAAAAATCCAAAATATGCCGCGGCATACGGCCAGAGTACTTACTGTCACCAGCGGAAAGGGCGGAGTTGGGAAGTCCAGCGTTTCTGTAAATCTTGCCATTGCCCTGAGCAGGCTCGGAAAGCGTGTTGTCGTGATGGATGCGGATTTTGGCCTGGCAAATGTAGAGGTATTATTAGGAATACGACCCAAATACAGTCTGGCGGATCTGATGCTGTATGGAAAAAGCCTGACGGATATCGTGACAATGGGGCCGGAAAACATCGGTTTTATTTCTGGCGGCTCTGGTATCCATGAAATGAACAACCTTTCCAAAGAGCAGCTGATGAATTTATCTGCCAAGCTGATAGAATTGGATGAAAGAGCCGATATTATTTTGATTGATACCGGAGCAGGGATTTCAGACAGTGTCATGGAGTTTGTCCTTGCCAGCTCGGAAATCCTTCTGATAGCGACGCCGGAGCCGACGTCCATTACGGATAGTTATGCCCTGCTAAAGACTTTAAACCGGATGCCGGAGTTTTTGGAGGGACATTCGGAGATCAAACTGATAGCCAACCGTGTCCAGGATGTGTTAGAGGGGCGGGAGCTTTATAAAAAGCTGGATTCTGCAATTGGGAGATTTTTGAATATCTCTCTGCAATATATGGGCTGTATTCCGCAGGACTCCAACATAGGCCGGGCGGTGATGATGCAAAAGCCCGTTTCCATTCAATATCCGAACGCACCAGCAAGCAAGGCGATTGCTCATATGGCAGAGCGGCTGTTGGGGATGGAGCAGGAACGGGCAGGACGGAATGAAAAGCGAGGAATTGCCGGCTTATTTTCCGCTGTATTAGGAAGGTATCCAAAATAAATCCAAATAAATTAGGGAGGTGGAGGAGCTATGCCAGAGATTACGATTGAGGTAGGGGATAAGGTAGAACTGGAAAAGGGGAAAAACCCGGACAGCCAGCTTTTGGAGCCGACGATTTTACTTAGCCAGGTTATGGAGCCGCCGGAAGGAAATACGGTGAAGCTGTCCATGCCGATGGAAAAAGCACATTTGGTATTGCTGCGGGTAGACGAGGAATATGAGTTGCATTTTTATACCGGCAGCGGAACCTTTTCTTGTACGGGACGGATTGTAGATCGCTATAAGGAGGAGACCTTTTACATAGCGGTGGTAGAGCTGGTGACAACGTTGGAGAAGCTTCAGCGCAGACAGTTTTTCCGTGCAGAATGTGTCCGCCCCATCTATTTTTATACCTTGACGGAGGAGGAACTGTCCGAACTAAAGTACTATGGAGAAAGCAGCGGCTCTATGGAGACCGGGTGGGTACTGGCCGGACTCGGCACACAGACGGAGCGCTGGGATCAGGGCGTGCTTACCGATATCAGCGGAGGCGGGATACGTTTTACGACTCACAGCGAATTGGGAAAGGGCGGCGTGCTGTACCTGTCGATGGAAATAGAGCAAAAGCAGGAAAAAAAGGCAAAGCGGATGTTTGCAAGGGTGATTTCTTCTCTGGAAATGGAGAAAAAGCCGGGCAATTATGAGAATCGTCTGGAATTCCTTTGGCTTAGCTCAGCGGAGCGGGAGGAAATCATTCGGTTTGTTTTTGATGAGGATCGCAAACGCTTAAAACGGGAGCGGGGAAGCTTGTAGCAGGAAGAGAACCAGAATGGAGGGAGACAATGGGAAATTTGGATTTGGATCAAATGGATTCTGTACAGTTTGACGTGTTAAAGGAAATCGGCAACATTGGGGCAGGCAATGCGACCACCGCGCTTTCTAAGCTTATCCGCTCAAAGGTGGATATGCGTGTACCTAAGGTAGAGCTGTTAGGCTTTCAGGAGCTGCCGGAAATCGTAGGCGGCGCAGAAACGGTAGTGGTAGGTATTCTGGTGACGTTAGAGGGAGATATCAACGGCATGATGATGTTTATGATGGAACAGAATTGTGCGAAAAAGGTGGTAAATATTCTGATGGGAATGCAGACAGAGGAGGCAGAGAAAACAGAGGAGATAGAGTTTGACGAAATGTCGCTTTCTGCTCTTCAGGAAATCGGCAACATCATTGCTGGTGCGTATCTTTCCTCGCTTTCTTCCTTGACGAGCCTGTTGATTACGGAATCGGTTCCATACCTTTCTATTGATATGGCAGGGGCTATTTTAAGCGTACCTGCGATTGAGTTCGGAAAGCTCGGTGACAAGGCGCTTTTGATTCAGTCCCAATTCTTGGAGGATTCCGTGGAATTAAACGGCTATTTTATCCTGATTCCAACCTTGGAATCTTATGGGAAGATTTTATCATCACTTGGCTTATAGGGAAGGCGACGGTTATGGGAAAGATGATAACAGTAGGAATGGCGGATTTAAAGGTCTGTCGTGCGCCAGATAATCTGACGACGTTGGGGCTTGGCTCCTGTGTCGGAGTGGCGCTGTACGATCCGGCTACCATGGTAAGCGGAATGCTTCATTGTATGCTTCCGGACAGCAAAAGAATTACCAACCAGCAAAATATTGCAAAATTTGCCGATACCGGCCTGGATGAGCTGGTCAGGCAGATGATGTCGATTGGAGCGATGAGGAGTAGGCTGGTAGCAAAGATTGCCGGAGGCGCACAGATGTTTGCTTTTTCGAGCGGCAATGATATGATGCGGGTAGGGGATCGGAACGTAGAGGCGGTCAAGGCGAAGCTGATGCAGATGCGGATTCGGATTTTGGCAGAGGATACAGGAAAAAACTATGGCCGCACGATTGAGTTTTATTCGGAGACAGGGAAATTGTTGATCAAATCCGTAGGGAAAGAGAAGAAATACATATGAGAGAAAGAATGATTCCGTTGGTGACAATGCTCCTTGCGGGAGCCGTAACCGGTATTTTGTGTATCTGGAAGCAGTATGATACACTCTATAGCCTGAAGGCGCTGCTTGGAGTGTTGATTGGGTTTTACATATTAGGGCTGATCGCCAGGAAATTATACCGTAAGGTGACGGCGGAAAAACCGGTGCCGGAGGGGGAAGAGACCGGCGAGGAGGGGGAAGCAGGCGAGGCTTCTTTAGGAGAAGGCGGACAGATGGAATAGTCTTAGCCGGATGATTCTTAGATGGAGGAAATTTCATGCAGTCAAATAAAGAAGATTTGAAAATAAAATTATGGGAAGCCTATAGTAAAAGACCCACCCAGGAGCTGCGTGAAAAGCTGATTCTGGAGTATGCGGGGCTGGTAAAGATTATTGCGGGCAGAATGTCGATGTATTTGGGCTACAATGTGGAATACGATGATTTGGTAGGCTATGGGGTATTCGGCCTGATAGATGCGATTGACAAATTTGACTATGGAAAGGGCGTCAAATTTGAAACCTATGCCAGTCTGCGGATTCGGGGGGCTATCCTCGATCAGATCCGGAAGATGGACTGGATACCAAGGACGCTCAGACAAAAACAGCGGAAGCTGGAAACCGCCTTGCAGAAGCTGGAAAATGAATACGGACGTCCGGCGACCGAGGAGGAGCTTGCCGAGGAGCTAAACATCAGCGTAGACGAATACGAAAGCTGGCAGAGCCAGACACAGATGGCAGGCCTGATTTCCCTCGATGAATACCTGGAGCAAGGGGGTGAAATGAAGCTTGCCTCCTCCGTGGGGGCAGATTCGGATTATGGCCGCCCGGAGGAGCAGCTAGAAAAGGCAGAGCTAAAGGAAATGCTGGCAGAAGCGATAGCAGGCTTAACAGAAAAGGAACAAAAGGTCATTGCTTTTTATTACTATGAAGAGTTGACGTTAAAGGAAATCAGTATGATTTTGGAGGTATCGGAGTCCAGGATTTCTCAGCTTCATACGAGGGCGCTGCAAAAGCTTAGAGTAAAGCTGGGCGACTATTTGGACATTTTTGTATCGAGCGGATTATAAGGCTGACGGCAGCAGAAAAGAGGGGATAAGATGCCGATTCAAACCATCGATCATTACCTGGTGGCTCCTAGAAGCCAGGAGGCATCCCAGGTCAGACAGCAGGATGCGGCAAGGGGGTTGCAGGAGCAGAGCGTTTTGCAGGTACAGTCCGACCGCGAGGGAAAGCAGCAGGCGGAGCGTACGAGGCAGCTTGGCAAGACAGAAAACAAGGAAGAGCGTTATGACGCTAAGGAAAAGGGGAAAAATGGCTACGAGGGACGGCAGCAGAAGCGCCGGAGGAAGGATGAGGAGAAGCCAGAGAAGCATGTAGGCGAAGGCGGAAGCCGATTTGATATTAAAATTTAGGGAGTAGCGTAAATGGAACTAATGGACATTCTGTTTGTAGGAATTGGCTTGCTGTGCGTAGCTGCTAGTTTTTTCCTGCCGGAGAAGCTGGCGGGGAGCAGGAAAAAGGAAGAGCAGCGGGCCGCCGATTTAAAAGAGGCCGTGTTAGCGGAGCTGCGGAAAAAAGAAAATCTGGATCGGATCGTGACGGATGCGCTTTCGGAGCTTTCCGGACGGATGCGGGAGCAGAAAAATGAGCTGCTTTTGGACAGCGAGTCAGAGTTAGATCGGATGTCCAATGAAAAAATGTTCGCCTTCGGGGAATATGCCGATGAACTATTAGAAAAGATAAACCAAAACCATATGGAAGTAGTATTTCTCTATGACATGCTAAAGGAAAAGGAAAGCACTCTAAAGGATTTTGCCGCCCGTCTGGACGGAACACATCAGCAGATACAGGAGCTTCTTCAGAATGCAGAGGAGGAACATACACGGCTAGGCAGTATTTATCAGCAGGTACAGCTTCTTTCCAGACAGGCGGAAGCTATGGTTGGCCGCTATGAGGAGATCCGCCGGAAGCAGGAGGTTCAGGCCGAGGCCAGGCGATTGGCACAGGCAAGGGCGCAGAGACAGAAGGCACAGGCACAGGGAATGTCGCAGGAGCAGACGGCATCGAAAGCTGTTTTAGAGGAAACTGCCGCTGAGATAGAAGTTGCTGCGCCGTCCTCTCATATGCCGTCGTCTCCTACGCCGCCCTCTCAGCCAGCCAGGCAGCCGGTCAATAAAAGAAGGGAGTCGTTTCCAGCCGGCCAGCCGGTTCGGGCAGAAGAGGCTAAGACTGGTAGTCAGTCAGGAGAAAATAGAGCGGATAGCTTAGAGCGTCAGCCAGGAGAAAATAGAGCAGACAGCCTGCCGCAGCATCAGCTGGGAGAAAATAGGCCGGATACCTTACAGCGTCGGCCGGGACAGAATAGGCGGGTCGCTCAGCCGCAGCGTCAGTCCGGACAGGCTATCGGGGAGAGGTCAGAGAGAGGCCTTACCAGAAATCCAAGGCCGCTGCCTTCTGCGATGGAAGGGGAAATGGAGACGGACAATGCTCTGCTAGAGGAACAGAACGACCGAATCTTACGAATGTACCGGGGCGGAATGTCTATTTTGGAGATCTCGAAAATGATGGGCTTAGGACAGGGTGAGGTCAAATTGGTAGTGGATTTGTTCCACAAAGCAAGATAACAGGAGAGTTGGATAGATGAAAAATTATATCAGAGGCTTTGGTATCGGTGTATTGTTTGTAACGATTCTGTTTGCCGTGATACGAAAGCCGGAGGTCTTAACCGACGCCGAAGTACAGAGCCGCGCCGCCCGCCTGGGAATGCTGACCGAACAAGAGGCGGAGGAAAAGCGGCTCAGTGCGATCCGGGAATCTGAATTAAAATGGAAGGATGAGTTAGAAAAGCAGAAAGAGGATTATGAAGCGTTGTTAAGACAAAAGGGCGATACGGGCGAAAGCCAGAAGCAGGAGAATACGGATAATTCAGATGCAGATGCTTTTGATGCGGATGGCTCAAGGCCGGATAATAACGAAGCGGATAAAACCGACGGACAGAAAAAGGACAGCCAAAACGGGGAAGAGGATCCGGAACCTGAAAAAGAAAACGAGAAAGAGGAAGATGGAACAGACACTCCGGCAGAAACCGGAGATACGGCAGGGAACGAGCCGGATCAGGGGGGAAACGAGGTTGCTGGCCTGGTAAAAATAGAAATTGTCTCTGGTATGACTGCAGAGCAGGTTGCTCGGATGCTTGAGGAGGCAGGTATCATTGACAGCGCTTCGGAATTTAAACAATATTTAAAGGCACAGAACCGGCAGACGTTGATTCAGGTCGGGACATTTGAGCTGCGCCAGGGCGAGGAGTTAGAAACTGTTGTTGATACGATCACAAGGAGATAAAAATGAAATTGTATGTTATGCGCCATGGAGAAACCGATGGCAATAAAATAAGGCTGCTGCAAGGAAGACTGGACAAGCCGCTCAACGAAAACGGAAGAGCGCAGGCAGCCAGGGCAGGAGAATATTTAAAACATATCCCGTTTGACGCCTGTTATGTCAGTCCGCTTTCTAGGACGATGGAAACAGCAGAGCTGGCAACCGGGCGGAATCGGGCGAGCTTTATCTCGGAGGAGCGGATCATTGAGATTTCGTTCGGAAGCATGGAGGGAAGTACGTTAGAACAATTAGACGATGATTTTAAGCGTTTTTTTCTAAGCCCGGAGCAGTATGAGCCAATTCCTGGAGCGGAATCCTTTCGGGAGCTGACGGCACGGATCTCCGATTTTTTAGAGGAATTAAAGAGCAAGCCCTATCAGCATGTGCTGGTCGTATCTCATGGGGCAGCCATCCATGCTCTCTTGCTGGTGGTAGAAAAGCGGGAGCTGTCTACGTTCTGGCAGCAGGATATCGGAAACTGCGGCATTACGGAGCTGGAGCTGATAGAGGGAGAGTGGCAGATTACCAAAGCCTGTGAAACGAGGGATTTGTACTACGGGAAAGGAGCTTTCACGGAATGAGTCTGTTAAATGTCGAGCATCTGACGCATGGTTTTGGCGACCGGGCGATTTTTAAGGATGTGTCGTTTCGCCTGTTAAAGGGAGAACATATCGGTCTGGTCGGAGCAAATGGCGAAGGAAAATCCACGTTTTTAAATATTATCACAGGAAAGCTGGCGCCGGATGAGGGAAAGATCGAGTGGGCGAGGAAGGTACGCACCGGATATCTGGATCAGCATACGATACTGGAGCGTGGGATGACGGTAGGAGACGTTTTGCGGAGCGCTTTTTCCTGGCTGTTTGAGCAGGAGGAGCAGATGAATCAGCTCTGTGGGGCGATGGCTGAGGCAGAGGCAGAGGAAATGGATGAACTGATGGAAGAGTTTTCCGTGATCCAGGAGCTGCTGACGATGCATGACTTTTATGCGATTGATGTCAAGGTGGAGGAAGTGGCCAGGGCGTTAGGCTTGCTGGAATTAGGCTTAGACCGGGATGTGGAGGAGCTTTCCGGCGGTCAGAGAACGCGTATCCTTTTAGGCAAGCTGCTCTTAGAAAAGCCGGATATTTTACTGCTTGATGAGCCGACCAATTATCTCGACGCCGTCCATATCGAATGGCTCAGGCGTTATCTTCAGGAATATGAAAATGCGTTTATTCTGATTTCCCATGATATCCCATTTTTAAACAGCGTGATCAATTTGATCTATCATATGGATCAGCAGACATTGACAAGGTATGTGGGGGACTACGATCATTTTCAGGAGGTCTACGCGGTGAAAAAGGCGCAGCTAGAGGCGGCCTATAACCGTCAGCAGCAGGAAATATCCGAACTGAAGGATTTTGTCGCGCGCAACAAGGCGCGGGTGGCCACCCGGAATATGGCGATGTCCCGTCAGAAAAAGTTAGATAAGATGGATGTCATTGAACTGGCGAAGGAAAAGCCAAAGCCGGAATTTCGCTTCCGTATGGCCAGGACGCCGGGACGCTATATATTTCAGACAAAGGATTTGGTAATCGGCTACGGCGAGCCGCTTTCTAAGCCTCTTTGCCTTTCGATGGAGCGCGGAGAAAAAATCGTTCTGACCGGAGCCAATGGAATCGGCAAAACGACGCTTTTAAAAAGTATCCTGGGACTGATTCCGCCGCTGTCCGGTCAGGTAGAATTAGGCGACTATTTGGAAATCGGCTATTTTGAGCAGGAGCTGACCGGGGATGCCGATACGACCTGTATCGAAGAAATCTGGAAGGAATTTCCTTCTTTTAGCCAATATGAGGTACGTGCGGCTCTGGCCAAGTGCGGTTTGACGACCAAGCATATCGAAAGCCTTGTCCGGGTACTAAGCGGCGGGGAGCAGGCCAAGGTTCGTCTGTGCAAGCTTATCAACCGGGAAACCAACGTGCTGCTGTTAGACGAGCCAACCAATCATTTAGACGTAGACGCGAAGGCAGAGCTTGGCCGCGCCCTGGCAGAATATAAGGGCAGTGTGCTGATGGTATGCCATGAACCGGAGTTTTATGAGGGACTGGCAGGGCAGGTATGGGACTGCAGCCAGTGGACGACGAGAAGATAGGAGGTGGAGAAGATTATGATATATCCTTATGCAACATTAAGTGATACAACAGAAGTGGTTCATTCTGAAATAAGACCAGATGGAAGGGTAAAAGTATATATAGAAAAGGCAGTTTATGATGGCTTTTATAATGCTACCTGTTATTTGCCAGATTATATATGGGAAAATATAGTGGGCTTTTCTGAAGATGAAATAAAGTATTATCAGGAATTTATAGAGAATAATGCGCATTTGATTATGGCGTTTGCAAAAGAAGGGGGGTTTGATAATGCCGCAAATTTTTAAATTTGGTGGATATCTTATTTTCTTTTGGTCAAATGAGAATAAACCAATAGAGCCAATTCATGTCCATATTGCAAAACATAATCCAAGAGCCAATTCTACAAAAGTGTGGATAACAAAAAAAGGGAGAGCATTTGTTTGTCATAATAATTCTAGGATACCAGAAAAGGATATTAGAAAGCTGCTAGCATTTATTGAGGCGAATAGCAAAGAGCTTATACAAAAATGGTATGAATATTTTGGCGAAATCAGATATTATTGCTGATAAAAAACCTGATGAAAGAAATCTAAAGAAATGTCTGCCACTGGCCGATATAAGTAGCAGATATAGTATCATAATGAGACCAGTAAAGGTATCAAACAAAAGCGCTTTGGACTCCGCAGGAAGTAAAAAGGAGAGAGGCGTTTCCAATCCCGAGTTACAGACGGATAGGAACCAGAAGGCTTTGATACGTTTACAGGCAAGAAAGGATGAGGCAAATGAAGCAGATGAAAAAGTCAGTTTGGGCATGCGCCGCATGCCTGGTGCTGCTTGCTGTGGCTTGTATCGGCTGGAAGAGCCATGCGGAAGCAACCGGAGAGTTACTGACGGTAGCAAAAGTTGATTATGAAACAAGCACGATTACCTTGACTGGAAATGGGGACAGTGTGTTGTATTTTTCCAATTCCAGCGCAAAGAAATGGGAAGAAGCCGGAACCTTTGAAAACGGACAATGTGTATTTGATATTTCTTGGGTAAGCTTATCCAGCAATTATGTGATAACCTTTAAAGGTGATAAATCTGACGGGACGCTGAGGGTGACGATTCCGAAGCAAGTGACTACCTTTAAGGTAAAATATGTGCCGGATAATAATGACCAGCCGTTTACCTTTACCGGGGCTTCCGGACGTACCATTCAGTGGAGAAAGAATGGCGTAGGGGAGTGGAGTTTCTGGGCAGAAGGTACTACCAATACCAGTCTGGCATATCTGAAAGAGAATGGAGCTACTTTGTATTTTCGCTTAGCTCCAGAGGATGGAAAGTCTGCTTCTGATACGGGAAAGCGTGCCAGCAAAGAAGTATCAGTAAAGATACCGGCTAAAAAGGCTGCTCCGACTGTAAACGTAGATGCTTCTAAATTTACAATTCCATTAGATAATAAAATGTCTTACCGAGTATTGACATTGGATGATAATAATAATTTAGTCGGTGAAAAAGAAGCTGCTTGGACGACGGTTAGTAATAAGAAGACTTATAGTCTTTCTGAACTGGCACCTGATGTTATGCTATCAGGAACAGACAAAACACAGGCAAAGCCAGTGGCATTACAAATTAAAAACAGCGCTACAAAAACCGCTCAGGAATCAAGAGTGACTACAATTATTATTCCGGCGCAGGGAAGTATTTCCAAGGAAGCAGGGAGCAAAGATGGAATCAGCATGGATTATGCAAGTTCTACGACGCTCTATATTGAGATTTTGGCAAATAAGGCAGATACTCCATATGAGTATTGTATTATAGAGAAAGATAACTATGTGCCGAATGATTTGGAATACAGCCGAATTGCATGGACAGCAATGTCTGGAACAAAAATAACCTTAGATTCTAAAACAGCAAAGCCGGGAAGCCATATTTTCGTCAGAAAGAAAGCAGTAGGGAAACAGGGGGATGAAAAGTTTGCTCTTGCTTCTAAAGAAGTGGAACTGACAGAGGCAATCGGTGTAACCTATCCAGCTGCTTTGATGCTAAGCGAATCGAAAACCTTTGCAGTTCCGGCAGGCTATGTGAAAGACGTAGATGGTAGACGTTTAGAGTTTACAGCAACAAGCCAGTATGCGAATGCAGAAGTGACTTCGATTGAATTTAAAGATATTTATGGAAGATCGTATGGAACAGTAAGCTGTACCAGCACTTCTAAGGAAAATGAAAAGCCTACAGGAGCAGCAGATAAGTATTTGATTACTACACAAATTACGTCAACGGCTAATTTGGATAGTAAGGAGGATGCTTGGAATAAAGAACTGCTGGCCTATATTACATTATCGAATGGCGATAAGATCGAAAGTACAGATGAAAAGGGTATCAAGTTAAAATTGTATCCTCCTACTGTTGTAAAGAATCCGACAGAATCTGAAAAGGATAAGTTTGGAACTTATTACCAACAGTATAAGACTGATTTTGATAGAATTTATATGTCTAATTATGCAGGACATGATAAGACATTTAAGTTTATTTTAGAACTGGGGACACAATATAAATACGATATTAGTGGTGCCGCATCAACAGATAAGGTTACAATAAGCAATATGGCTTATGGTGATATTCCTTTAAATATAGGAAATCCATTTGACAAAGATGCTGACAAAACGATTGATGCTACAGAAGAAGCTAACTATAGTACTCAGGGAAAGCCAGATGTTATGGTTTGCTATGAAGAAACCACAAACAGTGCTGGTGAGATAGTAAGAAAAGCTTATGTAACGGTACATGTAGATAAATTTGAGCAAGAAATAAAGGAAATAGGGACTAAATTACCATTTAAAATTACATTAAATAATGGTGAGGCATTAGATTCCAATATCTATATGGAAACTGCTACAGTACCAAAAACGCGTACTATTTCGTTTGCAAAAGGTGGCTTAAAAGAAAA
Source organism: uncultured Lachnospiraceae bacterium (assembly GCA_949155905.1). Classification (GTDB taxonomy): domain Bacteria; phylum Bacillota; class Clostridia; order Lachnospirales; family Lachnospiraceae; genus MGBC131033. The sequence goes on along the minus strand of CASCWU010000076.1, from coordinate 4,983 downwards.
AGAAATAGAGAAAGATAAGAATGGTAATACTATTTCAGAAATATTTCTTGATAGTTATCCGATAGAAGTGCAGTTGTCGGATAAATTAGGAAAATATATTCCTACAATAACAGATGTAAAATATAACTCAAATGGTCAGTCCTTTTCCATTTCCGGAAGCTTAGACGGTGAGGGAAATACTTTTTCAGTTGGATTACAAAATGCAAAGTTAAATAAGTTGCCGCAAGGAAGTGGAGAAATAGTGATCGAATTTAGCAATGGAACAACTATAAAAGCTGGTACTATTTCTGTTACTGCACCAGCGAGTAGCACCACCAAATAACTAAGAAAGGAGTATCATATCATGAATAAAATTATAACCAAACGAATCTCACTGTTTCTGATGGCTGTCTGCCTGATAGCTGGATGCGCCTTTCTAAATGAAGTAAAAGCATCCGCAGCAGATACCTCTCCTACAGAGCCAGCAGCAAAAGAGGTTTCCGTTACAGATATTAACTATGACAATCTGACCATGACAGTGGATATGGGCGGAAATTCCATTTTGTATTATTCTAAAGATGACAGCAAATGGTACGAAATGGAAGGCTCTGATATGATGGTTGGCACTAGGGCAGAAGGCACAAAGGTAATGGATATTTCCTGGGTGACAGCTACGAAAGATACTACTATTTACCTAAAAGGCGATAAGAATAAGAGATCTATCGAAGTAACAATTCCAGGCCAAAACACCGCTTTAAAGGTAAAGTTCGATAAGGCAGGTGGAACACTGGAGTTTGAAAATGAAGAAACTACAGTATTCCAGTGGAGAAAGAGTACCGATTATAACTGGAAGACTGCACCAATCGGAGAATCTGCTAAAACAGACGGTATCCCAATCGATATGGATTGGAAGGAATTTAAAAATGCTCTGGAGGATCTTCGTATCAAAGGCGGTAAAATTATCGTAAAGACACCTGGTACAAATGGAACTGTCAAGAACGGAAGCCTAGATGTTGGAGTAAGGCCAAGCAAAGAAGTAACCGTAACGATTTCCAAGCGTGGAAATGCGCCAAGTACTTCCTTAAATATTAAGAAGCTGACCTTAAATACAACAACAAAGCAGGAGTACAGTACGGATAATGGAGTAACGTGGAAAGGCTGCTCCAAAACCATGGAACTAAAGGAGGTTCTTCCACAGGTATTTGCAGGAACAGATGGAACCGTAAAAATTCGTACTCAGGCCACGGATAAGGCGGGCTATTCCAAGACCTTGACGCTAGTAGTAAAGGCACAGGAGGGAGCACCGACCGGTGATATGTCCGGTTATGTAGAGGAAAGCAGTAAAACGCCTAAGTTTGTTATTCAGTTTTCAAAAGCAACAAAGACGACTCCGTATGAATATATGGTAGTAAAGCCAGGAACTAGCTTTGATGAGACAAAATCATGGAAGGCAGTAACAAAGGATAAAGTGATTAAGCTAAGCAAGACTGCGGCGCCGGACGGTTCGACGATTTATTATCGGAAGAAAGGTGTTGCAGCAAATAAGACGAAGGGAACTCCGGCAACCCTGCCGTCCGCTTATGCTACAATGACTGTTACACTTCCAGCTACCAGTACGACTACTCCAAAATAAAGGGAAGTAAAACAGATAATAGGAATGGAGCAGTCAGAAAAGTACCGTTTACAAGAGACTACACAAGGTAAAAATCTGACGGGTGCTGATATGCCCGTCAGATTTTTTACGTGCTTCAAGTTGTCGCTTGCGGAAACATCCAATTTCACAGCAAAGAAGAAAATAGAAAAGCATATTTACAGGTTATGGAGGAAAAACAGATGAATACGCCTACCTTAGAAACAGAGCGTTTGATTTTAAGAAAATTTACAGAACAGGATATGGAAGCACTGTTTCTTATATTGAAAGACGAGGAAGGCAATCAGTTTTTGCCTTGGTATCCGGTAAAGAGCATAGAAGAAACTGTAAAATTCTATGAGGAAAGATACGCTTTAAAATATGCCCAGCCGCAGGCATACGCCTATGTGATTTGTCTGAAAGAGGATCATTTTCCCATTGGCTATATGACAGTAGATATGGAAGAGCAGCATGATTTTGGCTATGGACTTCGCAGGGAATTTTGGCATCAAGGAATTGCTACAGAAGCAGCGAAAGCGGTTATAGAACAAGTGAAAAAAGATGGTCTGCCGTATATTACAGCAACGCATGATAGGAACAATCCAAGAAGCGGTGGCGTAATGCAAAAGGTAGGAATGAAATACCAATATTCTTATGAAGAACAATGGCAGCCAAAAAACTTTTTGGTTACATTTCGGATGTACCAGCTTAATCTGGATAGGGAGGAAAGCCGGGTTTATAAAAAATATTGGGATAATTCAGCTGTGCATTTTATAGAAGCGGACTGATAAATAGATGGAAGAATGGGAAGAACTATTATTTATCAGCCTATGTAAAAGATGGAGAGAACCAGAAACGGAGGTGCCAGCGATGGCCTATATATTGAAAAAGGGCAGCCAATATTGTTATCTGAATTCAGATGGCAGAGTTTGTAAAACACAAAATATCCGTCAGGCAAAGCATTTCACAAAGGAAGAAGCCACCGCAGTTTTAAAGAGGGCAACGAAAAAACTGGCCGGGTATGAGATGGTTGATTTGGATGCCACTCCTAAGGAGAAGGTAGCCATAAAGGTAAAGCGGAAAAACTTTTCTGCTGAGGACAGGGTGATGGTTTATAATCAGTATGAAGGGCGATGTGGAATATGCGGGGAGTTTGTGCCGTTTGACGAATTTACGATTGATCATGTGATTCCGTTATCCAAGGGAGGAACAAATGCCCTAAAAAATCTGCAATGTGCCTGCAAGATCTGTAATGCGTTGAAACAGGATAGCTTATCGGAGGATTTTTTATCCAAGCTGGAGGAAATCATTTTGTATCAGATGAAAACCAATTATGATGAAGCGCTTTGGAAAAAAATCAATACGATCCGAAGGCGCAGGAGGATGGCCAGAATAAAACAAAATTGTGGCAGAATTTTGAAAAAAAGCTTGCAGAATCGCCGTATTCATGCTACAATAGCAAAGTCGTGAAAACACACGTATGCAGATTTCCGTCTTGGTGCCAGAATACAGAGGCATTGATTTTATTTTTTAGAGAGCCGCTTTTTGTTTTGGTCGGAGGGAAAGAAGAAGCATACGGAAGATTTTAACCAAATGGAGGGAAAACAAATGAGCGTAATTTCTATGAAACAGTTATTGGAAGCAGGTGTGCATTTCGGACATCAGACCAGAAGATGGAACCCAAAGATGGCAGAGTACATCTATACCGAGAGAAACGGAATCCATATTATTGACCTGCAAAAGTCCGTAGGCAAAGTAGACGAGGCTTATTATGCAGTCAAGGATATCGTCGCAGACGGCGGTACGGTTCTGTTTGTAGGAACCAAGAAGCAGGCGCAGGATGCGGTCAAGCTGGAGGCAGAGCGCTGCGGGATGTTTTATGTCAATGAAAGATGGCTTGGCGGTATGCTGACAAATTTCAAAACGATCCAGAGCCGTGTAGCACGATTAAAGAAGATTGAAGAAATGTCAGAGGATGGAACCTTTGATGTTCTGCCTAAGAAAGAGGTTATTGCCCTGAGGAAAGAGTGGTCGAAGCTAGAAAAGAACCTCGGCGGTATTAAAAATATGAAGAGAATCCCGGACGCTATTTTTGTAGTGGATCCGAAGAAGGAAAGAATCTGTGTGCAGGAAGCTCATACTCTGGGAGTTCCGCTAATTGGTATTGCAGATACCAACTGTGATCCGGAAGAACTGGATTATGTCATTCCGGGTAATGACGATGCCATCCGTGCAGTAAAGCTGATTGTAGCAAAGATGGCAGATGCTGTGATCGAGGCAAACCAGGGCGTACAGATGAGCGATGCAGAGGCTTCTCCAGCAGAGGAAGAGGCTCCGGCAGAAGAAAGTGCTGCTGAGGAGACCGAGAAATAAAAAGATAGAATAAACGGAGGGATTGGATTATGGCTATTACAGCAGGAATGGTAAAAGAGTTACGTGAGAAGACCGGTGCAGGCATGATGGACTGTAAGAAGGCTCTTGCGGAGACCAATGGAGATATGGAGGCTGCTATCGAGTTTCTGAGAAAGAACGGTATGGCAAAGGCTGAGAAAAAGGCAGGCCGGATTGCAGCAGAGGGAGTTGTCGCTGCTAACGTAAGCGAGGACGGCAAGGTGGCCGCAATCGTAGAGGTAAATTCCGAGACGGATTTCGTAGCAAAGAACGAGAAGTTCCAGAATTATGTAGCAGCAGTAGCAGCACAGGCTACCACTACGACAGCAGCAGATATTGACGCATTTTTGGCAGAGCCATGGGCAGGAGATACCAGCAAGACCGTAAAGGAAGAACTGGCCAGCCAGATTGCAGTTATCGGCGAGAACATGAACATCCGCCGTTTCGCTCAGGTAAAAATCGAGAACGGCTTTGTGCAGGAATATATCCATGGTGGCGGACGGATCGGCGTACTGTTAGAGGTAGAGTCCGACGTGGTCAACGACGCCGTAAAGGAAGCTGCCAAGAATGTAGCAATGCAGATTGCAGCTATGTATCCAAAGTATGTGAGCCACGACGAGATTCCAGAGGAGTACAAAGCTCATGAGATGGAGATTTTAAAGGCTCAGGCTATGGCAGATCCAGCCAATGCCAGCAAGCCGGAAAACATCATCGAAAAGATGCTGACCGGACGTCTGAACAAGCAGATGAAGGAAATCTGCCTCTTAGACCAGGTATACGTCAAAGACAGCGATATGACGGTTCAGAGGTACGTAGACAGCGTAGCAAAGGCCAACGGCGCAGCTATTACAATCAAAAGCTTTGTCCGCTTCGAGACCGGCGAGGGCTTGGAGAAAAAGGAAGAGGATTTTGCGGCTGAGGTTGCTGCACAGATGGGAATGTAATTCCAATTTCATAAGATGAAGCAAAACGCTGGAAACCCG
>CASCWU010000075.1 GCA_949155905.1 uncultured Lachnospiraceae bacterium | reverse complement strand
GCGCAAACGGTAATCTGCTGGCACCGGCTGCTCTGCCCGTCGATTTTCAAATAGCCCTTTTCCCCTTGTATCAGGACAAAATCAGGACTGTCCGAATCCTTGGCCGCCACACATACTGCCTGGAATCCATCATAGCCTAATACGGCCACCCCGGAAAGATCAATCCCGTTCCGGCCGCGGTTGGCCTCATAAACAAGACGCTTTGGCTTACCAAACAGCCCGGCGACAAAATGCAGGTTATAAATGTTTAAATCGTTTAAAGCACCGCCTGCATAGTCTGGATGGAATACATTCGGCGTTTCTCCTGCCAGATACTCTCCATAACGGCTGGAATACTGGGAAAAATTACACTGCACCATCCGGACCTGTCCAAGCCTTGGCAATGCCTCTTTTGCGATTTTATAATTCGGCAAACTTCTGGTCGTAATCGCCTCAAATAAAAACAGCTTCTGCTCCTTTGCTATCGCTATCAGATCCTCTGTCTCCTCCGGCTCTACGGTAAAGGGCTTTTCACAAATCACATGCTTTCCTGCCAGCAGAGCCTGTTTCGTATAAGGATAATGCAGGCTGTTTGGCAGGGCAATGTATACCAGTTCTAACTCCGGATCCGCCAACATCGCCACATAGTCGGTATAAACCTGTACGACTCTGGTATCTAATCCCTCTAACTCCTGACAGCTCTCTATCAAGCGCCGTCCGCTCTCCTGCTGTCTGGAACAGACTGCTGCCCATTGAAAAAAATCCGTCCTGGATACTGCATATAAAAACTTTTTTACAATGCTTCCGGTTCCTACTACTGCTACTTTCATACGTTTGCTCCGTCCTGTTTTTTTATTCAATCACCTGAATCCAACCCTCCGGCGCTTCGATCCGGCCCATCTGAATACCGGTGAGCGTTTCGTAAAGCTGCTTTGTCACAGGCCCCATCTCCTGCATTCCGCTGGCAAAGCAAATATCCCTGCCGTGATCTACGATTTTTCCTACCGGAGAAATCACGGCGGCCGTTCCGCACAAGCCGCATTCTGCAAAATCCTTCAGCTCCTCTAGCAGAACCTCCCGCTCCTCTACCTCCAGCCCCAGATAGTCCTTTGCTACCGTCAGCAAGGAACGCCTGGTAATAGACGGAAGGATACTCGACGACTTAGGCGTAATCACTTTTTTATCCTTTGTCACAAACAAAAAGTTTGCTCCTCCGGTTTCCTCTACCTTTGTCCGGGTAGCCGGATCGAGGTACAGATTTTCGTCATAACCGGCTTCATGAGCCGCGACAATCGCATGCAGGCTCATTGCATAGTTTAAACCTGCCTTGATATGCCCGGTTCCATGCGGCGCTGCCCGATCAAAATCACTAACGCAAAGTGTCAGCGGCTTTGCCCCACCTTTAAAATACGGGCCAACCGGAGTGGTAAAAATACGAAATTGATATTCCTCCGCCGGCTTTACCCCGATCACCGGACTGATTCCAAACATATACGGGCGAATATAAAGCGTAGCCCCGGAACCATATGGCGGTACGTATGCGGCATTTGCCCGGACTGTCTGAATCACAGCCTCTACAAACCGCTCCTTTGGGAAAGCTGGCATCTGTAGGTAACGGCAGGAATCCTCCATCCTCACGCCGTTTAAATCCGGCCGGAAGGTGACAATCCGTCCGTCCTCTGTCGTATAAGCCTTTAATCCTTCAAAACAGGTCTGCGCATACTGCAGCACTCCAGCACACTCGCTCATGGTGATCGTATCGTCTGCCGTCAGACCACCCTCCTCCCATGCTCCGCCCCGGTAATTTGCCACATAGCGCATATCCGTCTTCCGGTAGCCAAAGCCAATGTTTTCCCAATCCAATTCCTTTTTTTCCATGTTATATAACCTCCTTTTGTATCCTGCATACTCCAAACCAGAGCCCTTGCTCCGCTTTGTTCAGTTTATCACTCCAGCCTGCCCACGTCAATATGAATTCGGCCAGTGATATGGTTTTTCCAGTTCGTCAATCGTCCCGAATTCATACCCCTTTTCCTTGGCCGCCTGCAAAATCTGCGGCAGCATCTTCGCCGAAATCGTATTCATATTGGAATCGTGCATTAAAACAATCGCGTTTTTAAATTTCGGAAAATCATCTATCACGTTATGGAGAACGGAATATTCCGACGGCTTCCCTACCGAATCCTCCGCGCTTACATTCCAGTCAAAATATTGAAAGCCTCTACGCTCCATTTCTTCAATCAGCTCCTGACGGATTCCCTTGTTGTAGCAGTTGATGCTTCCCCAGGGAAAACGGAAATAAACCGGCTTCTTTCCTGTCACCTCATAAATCCGTTCATACGTCTGATGAAAGTCCTCCAAATAGCTTTCGACCGAGCCATAGATCTTTTTATAATCATGGCTGTAGGTATGGATGCCCAAAATATGTCCGGCTTCTACCATTTCTCTTAGCAGATCCTCCCGTTCCTTTGTAATTTCGTTGCCGATCAAAAAAAAGGCAGCTCTGGCGTCAGCCTTCTCTAACGCCTCCACCACCTCTTTTGTAACCTCACTCGGCCCATCGTCAAAGGTCAGATAGAACCTTCGTATTTCCTCGTCGGCAGCCTTTGCGCTTGTCTCCTGAGACTCTATCTCTACATACATGTCAGGATAGAGAGCCTGGTAGGACGGAGCCACCTTTCCGTCCTCTGACTGTCCGGTCGAAATGGACGGCTCCGGCTGCTCCATCGCCAAAAGCGCATCCGGCACCGATTCCATCCGTATCCAAATCGCTGCAATGATCAGCATCGCCACACAATATCCAAGTACATAGCGTAATCGTTGACGCTCCATGGTTTCACCTGTTTTTACCTGTTTATTATGTTATATGACGAACGGTCAGCGATTATGTGAAAGCAGTTGCTGGTACAGATCCTTTGGCAGCCACGCCTTCACGTAAACACCGTCCTCCCGGTATTCTTCTTCCAAAAGCTGTCCCCTTCCGCGGATTTGCTGCAGCTTTCCGCCCTCCTGATAAGAAAACACCTGTTCTATCAGGATTTTCTGCTCCCGCAAAATCTCCTCCATCAAGCCTTTTAGCTGTTCTAATCCGGTTCCTCTTTTTGCAGACACATACACCGTCCGATCTGCCCGCAAATCCTTTAATTCCCGGTCTGCCTCCTCGCAGTCGCATTTATTAAATACGGTAATTACAGTTTTATCCCCGATTCCAAGGCCTCGGAGCGTATCGTATACCACATGGATCTGTTTTTCTGCATCTGGATTCGAGCAATCCACCACATGCAGAATCACATCAGCATATTTTGCTTCCTCTAACGTACTGCGGAAGGCCTCGATCAAATGATGCGGCAGCTTACGGATAAAGCCTACCGTATCGGTCAGCAGCACCTGTTCTCCGCTTTTTAATTCCAATACCCGCGTCGTCGGATCGAGTGTGGCAAACAATTGATCCATTTCCAATACCTCGGCTCCGGTCAGAGTATTGAGCAAGGTAGACTTTCCGGCATTCGTATAACCCACTATCGAAAATACCGGAATCCGACTGCGGCTTCTTTGCTTTCTGGTAGTCTCTCTGGCTTGTACGACCTCCTTTAGCTCCCGATTTAGCTGAGCTATCCGGCTGCGGATCAAACGGCGGTCTACCTCCAGCTTTTTCTCACCCGGCCCTCTCGTACCGATACCACCTCCCAGACGGGAAAGGTTTCGCAAACCGATCAGTCTGGTCGAACGGTATTTTAGCTGTGCCAGCTCTACCTGAATCTTTCCTTCTCTGGTCGCTGCTCTGGCGGCAAAAATATCCAGAATCACCATCGTCCGATCCATGACCTTTGTATCCAGTTCATCCTCCAGATTTTTCATCTGCGCCGGAGACAGCTCGTCATCACAGACAATCCCATCGGCTCCCTTCTCCGCCAAAAGCTCTCTGACCTCCTCGATCTTTCCCTTGCCGATGTATGTCCCCGGATGGATGGACTCCCGGTTCTGGATCACGGTTCCTGCTGCCTCGGCTCCGGCTGTCTCTACTAACTCCGCCAGCTCTAAAAGGGAATCCCTTGTATCATCCTCACCGTTCGTTGTATAAAGCCCGGCCATCGGCCGCTCCACCGATACTCCGACCAACACCAGCCGCTCCTTCTTTTCCCCTGTTTCATGTAATACGGCCACTCTCCCACCTCTCTTCCCAAATACACTCCCTGCTATCCTCAATCCTCTTCCGGCTCCCCGTTCTCTCCCGAATTTCCTTCCTCTGCATCTTCACTCTCCGGCTTTGCCGCCTTTTTCCTGCTGCGTGACTGTAAAAAGGTCAGTTCCCTTTGCATCGTGGCATCCTCCGGTACAAGCTGCAAATACTCCTTTGCGCTTTCTGCTGCCTGGGCAAAATCAGCCTGCTGCTCACCCGCCGGTACAAAAGCCCTGCCTGGCTGTTCCGATCCTGGAGCCTCAGACCGCGTTCCACAGCCTCAAGCGCCTCGTCATAGTTCCCCTGCTGCTGATAGCAGTCTGCCATTCCTTCGTAAAAAGCAGCCACAGAGATGGTACTCACCGTTTCCTCATATTGATGATAGTAATAAAAGGCATTTTCCCAATCCTTTTTCTGATGGTAAATGCTTCCAAGATAATAATTCGCCTCTATAAAGCCGTTTCTAAGCGCCTCTTCCATTTCTACCAAAGCCACGTCATAATCCCCGCTCAGGTAATGGATGATAGCCAGGTTATAATAATCCTCGTTTGTCGTTGTTTTCAGAGCATAAGCCGCCGAAAGAACCGCCTTCGCTTCCGCCTCCATCCCGGCTGCCGCATACAGATTGTATTTTCCAAAATAACAGGAAAAATTCGTGCTGTCTAATGCCAGAGCCGCATCATAATCTGAAACAGCCTCCTCGAGCTTTCCGGATAACGCATAAACCTCTGCCCGCCCTACATACGCAGCGGCATCGGATTTCTTTTCCTCGATCAAGTCCGAATACACCTCAATCGCCTGTTCATAGTCCCCCAGCTTCCGGCAGGCCTGCCCCAAATAGGCCATAATATCCCTGTTCAGTTCCTTTTCCTCTTTGATTTCCAGCGCCTGCTCAAGACATTGCTTTGCTTCCTCATATTGGTTTAGCAGGCTATAGGCGATTCCTTTTCCACGGAGGATTTTCTTATTGTTTTCCCGCACAATTTGATTATCCTTATTGGAATATCCTTTGTCAAACTGAATCAGAGCGTCCTCCAGCTTCCCGGTCTGAATCAGGGCAAACGCATAATCCAGGTAGTATTCCGCCCGATCCGGATTCTTTTTGACCGCCTCTGCCAAGGACTGTGCCGCTTCCTCATATTTTTTCTGTTCCATCAGCTGGATGCCTTCTTTATAATAGTCCCCGGCTGATTTCCCTCCGCAGGCAGACAAACACACACACACCAAAAGGAGAAACACTCCCCTGCCCACCATCTGACAGACAATGCCCGTTCCCTTCTGTTGTGTCCGGTTCCCTTTTTTTCTTTCTCTCATGTGCTTCTCCTTTTGCTCTATCTGCCTTCCTATTTTCCTAAGCTTACTGCTACGACTCCTCCTCTGCATCAAAGTCAATATGATACACCTGCTTTCCTTCATGAATATCCAGCCAGGAAAGATTAAATTCCTGCTCCCATATCTCGACCTGATATTCATAAAAGCAGTCGCTCTCTTTCTTTACCAGCAAACGATAAGAGCCGTTTTCCTTGCCTTCGATCTCGTCATTCAGTTCCCGATAGATCTGATCGCCGTCAACCCTGCCCGGATAACCGGCTCGCTTTATCCGGCGTTCAATTTCCTGATACAGCTCTTCCATCCTTGCCCTCCTCTATCCTCCAGGTGCTTTAGGAAAAATACACAATGCTTTCCTCCGGCGCCGGCGCCGCAGTAAGCTCCGACGCATACAATACCGGGCCTTTTCCTTTATAATCCTTGCAATATTCAACCGAAACCTTCGCTGTCACTCTTACCCAGTCCTTTTGCTTCCATTGGTCGGCTCCCTTCGCATGGCACATAAAGCCGATAAAGGCAATGTCGTCCGCACAGCAGGTCATCGCAAAACGCCCTGGCACCAACAAATCATTTGCAAAGGCCTTTCCCCGGTACACCTGTCCGGTAAAGCTTATCGTTTTTCCTTTGTAGCGCTCCGGGTTATCCATCGCATCCAAATACCAAAGACCGAAATCATCGTCCTCTAAGTCGATAAGCGGCGCGTCTACATCAAATGGAAGCTGTTCCTCAAACTGATCGTCTGTCGCTCCGTCCACCGTCTCATACATAATCTGCGCCTTACGGTTTAACGCCTTAATGCTCCGGCGAAAGCTTCCCCGGTCAGTATCGGTATCACAGCGGTTAAACAATACCAAATCCGCCAGCTTCACCTGAGCCATCAGCAGCGCCTTCATATTGTTCAAATAAACCGGGAAGGTCGTCGCATCTATAGTAGCAATCACTTGTACCAGCAGCCAATGCTCCGGAAATGCCTCCAAAACCTCCTCCGGATTCCACATCCCGTTATTTTCAATCATCACCCGATCCGGGCGATACTTCGCCTCGCATTCCAGTAAAAAGGCTTCTGTCAGCTCTTCCTTGTCCTCTACGGGAACAACAATCATTTTGTTCCGCTTTAATAAAGCCTCACCGCACTCCTCGATGCCTTCCTCACACATCAAATAAAGCGTCTTGTCACCATCCTCAAAATCGCCCTCCTGCAAGGTCTCCCGGATAAACGTAGTCTTGCCACTTTCTAGCAGTCCGGTAAACACATAAACGGGAATCTCTCTTTTTCGTATCATACGCCAAACAGCTCCTTTAATTCCTTTTCCTTTAACTGGGAACCAATCACACAAAGCCTTCCGGTATAATCCGCCGAACCATGGCGCACTTCATATTCTCCCGGTGTCAGGTCAAAATGCAGCCAGCCGCCCTCCTCAGACGGAACAATCCCCTTGGCACGCAGAATGATACCATATGCCTCTCCTTCTGCCAGCTTCGCCAGAATCTCTCTAAGCGCTGCCTCCGTATATTTTTTCGGGCTTTCTGCTCCCCAGCTTGTAAATACTTCATCTGCATGATGATGGTGATGATGGCCGTCATGATCATGATGATGGCCGTGAATATGCTCCTCCTCATGGTGGTGATGATCATGATCATGATGGTGGTCGTGTTCCTCCCCATGATGGTGATCCTCATGATCATGAGAATGGTCATGCTCCCCCTCATGGTGATGATGAGCCTCATGCTCCTGATGATGGTCGTGTTCCCCCTCATGGTGATGATGATCTTCATGTTCATGAGAATGATCATGCTCTCCATGCTCATGATGGTGGCCGCATACCGGGCAGATTTCCTCCTCCGAGAGCAACTCCTTTACCATCTCGTCGCCCTGCTCCATCGCCGAAACGATCTGAGCGCCCTGCAGCTCCTCCCAAGGAGTGGTAATGATCACCGCTTTTTCATTATGCTCCCGGATTGCCGCTACGACACCCTCAAGCTTCTCCTGGGTCAAATTCTGGGTACGGCTTAAAATAATCGTATTGGCATATTCGATCTGATTGTTGAAAAACTCTCCGAAATTCTTCATATACATCTTACTTTTGCCGGCATCTACTACCGCCACAAAGCTGTTTAACACTACATCCTCTAATTCTGGCTTTACATCCTCTACTGCCTTGATCACATCAGAGAGCTTCCCTACGCCGGACGGCTCGATGATGATACGGCTCGGATGATACTCCGCTGCCACCTTCTTTAATGCTTCTCCAAAATCTCCTACCAGAGAGCAGCAAATACAGCCGGAATTCATCTCTGTAATGTTGATGCCGGCATCCTTTAAAAAGCCGCCATCAATCCCGATTTCTCCAAATTCATTCTCAATCAGTACAAGCTGTTCTCCCTGATATGCCTCTGCAATCAGCTTTTTAATCAGTGTCGTTTTACCTGCGCCTAAAAACCCGGAAACAATATCAATCTTTGTCATGTTCTCTCCTATCCTTTCTTTTCTGGCTTATTTTTCTCTATTATAGTACAGCCCTCGCCGGGAATCAAGCCTATTCCTTATTTGAATGAAATTCTACCATATGATCGCGATACCATTTCGGCAGAAGCTGTGTCTGAAGTCTGGCGTTTTCCCGCTCCCGCACTGCAATCGTTTCAAAAAAGATCCTCCACAAATCCTGCATCTGCGCCTCCTCTTTTGTCGTCGTCTCTAAAAGAGCGGTATATTCTGGGTAATCCCGTCCAAGCCTGTCCGCTAAAAACCAGCCCTGCTGCTTTCTGTGAATCCCTGCCTGGTCATGCGTTTTATCATAAATAATAAAGTTCTCTATCGGAAGCCGGTCAGCAAAATGCGGCATCAAAAAAGTCAATACCCTGGCCTTCGGCTCAATAACAGCAGTCAACAGGCCGTTTTCCTGAATCTGGAACCGCAAAAACTCTTTCCAGCGATGCACCTCATTCCACAGTCTACGGCAAATCTCAAACAGACGGCTGACATATGGATCGCTCAAATAATCTACAATACGGCTCCCGACTGCATAGCCCCGAATCAGGTAACGGTAGATCACATCCGCCTTGTCCGGCTCGGCAGAATAGGCCGCCTCTACGACATTTTTCCTCGCGGTATCTCCTATTTTCTCCAAAATCGACAGCAGTACCTTATTGGAACTCTCGGCGTCAGGACGAACCTTATGATACTCAGAAAACAGCTCTAGCTCATACTCCCTGGCGGCGAGATACAGCTTGATATTATCATGCCCGTAGCGGCTTTGATAGGCCTCATAGACACCTGTTAAAATTCCTTCCAGGCTGTCCTCACACAGCAAAATCCGCATCGGCTTTGTCTCATCTCTCACTGCGCTCCACCTCCTCCGGCAACAGGCGGCTGATAGCCGGACGCCATAGAAGGAAGGTCAAACAGCGATAGCTGCTGATAGCCTATCTGCTCCCCCTTTAGCTCCTTTTGCTTTCGTTCGTCGATCAAATATCCGGTAATCGAATCCTCCGACAGCTTGACCGGATACATCATTTTCCCCTGGCAGGTAATAAAATAAACCGCTCTTTTTAATACAACACCGATTTTCTTTAAATCCGGGAAATCCAAAACCGCCATCCTTCTGGCCTTGACAATCCGCTGCGCCGACTTAACGCCAATTCCCGGAACCCGCAGCAGCGTATGATAATCTGCCCGGTTGATCTCTACCGGAAACAGCTCCAGATGGCGAACGGCATAGTCGCATTTCGGATCAAGCAGCATATTAAAATTCGGACGATCCTCCGAGAGCAGCTCTCCTATCTGAAACTGATAATAACGCAGCAAAAAATCTGCCTGATACAACCGATGCTCCCGGTCAAGCTGTGTCCGTCCGATCCAGTTCGGCATATCGCTGTCCTGATTGACATTGACAAAAGCGGAATAAAATACTCTTTTTAAATCAAACTTCTGGTAAAGGCTCTCTGTCACCGACATAATCTGGTAATCCGTCTCCCCGGTTGCCCCAATGATCATCTGAGTAGACTGCCCTGCCGGAACAAAGCCGCTTGTCACTCCCTTTAACAACGGCTTCCCCAACGTATACGAGTTTTCCTCTGCCAGATCCCCAAGCTGCTCTGGACGGCACTCCAGACTGCTTGGCAGAAATTCCTCCTGCCTGTCCGGCAAAAGCACCCTGCCGCCTGGCATACCGCTGGGCAGAGCTTCTCTGGCCGCCTGACGGTTCTGTTTGATGCCAAGCTGAATCTGGCGCATCGGGGTAAGGATCGTCTTTCGTGATTTATTCGGCGCTAAGCTGCGCAGTCCCTCTGCTGTCGGCAACTCCAGATTCACACTCATCCGATCTGCCAGCCAACCGATCTGCTCGGTAATCTGTCCGTCTGCACCTGGAATCGCCTTGACATGGATGTACCCGGCAAACCGGTATTGAAAGCGCAGCAGAGCCACCGTCTCTAGCATCCGCTCGGCGGCTGCGTCCGGAGTAGGATAGATCCCGGAGCTTAAAAACAAGCCTTCGATATAATTCCGGCGGTAAAACTCCATCGTCAGTCCTGCGGCCTCCTCTGGGGTAAAGGTAGCTCGGAGGACATCGTTTTTTGCCCGGTTGATACAATATTTACACTGAAAAATACATTCGTTGGTCATTAAAATTTTCAGAAGGGAAATACATCTGCCATCCGCAGCAAAGGAATGGCAGATGCCACATTTTAATGTGTTTCCCATAGAATTCCCGGTTCCGCTCCGGTCTACGCCGCTTGAGGTGCAGGCCACGTCATATTTCGCCGCATCGCCTAATATCTCCAGCTTTCTCTCCAAAGACAGCCCTTCCTGTACTACCATACTCCATCACCTCATAAAAAATCTTTCATTCCGAATATATGTTTGTATGTATTATAGCACAGTATGCTCGCAGAAGCAAGTACATTTTAGAACGTATGTTTATTATTTTTTTACTCCTCTTTCGCCTTTGTTTCTGTCTCACAGACCACCTTTACATGGATTCCGGTCATCAAACAGTCTGCCTGCAAAAAAATCACCGGCAGTCCTTCTTTTTGATAACGCGGAACCATATTGGCGATTCCGCTCATGACTGAACGGGCATCCTCCCGTACCTCTACCATTGGCGGCACCTTAATGAGAATGCCGGACATCACGCCCTTCACCTGAATGCGGGTACGATCTGCCAGCTTAGCTCCGGTCAGATCCAGCTCCATGCCTCCCATCACGGCAGTCAGGTCGATTTTTTCCACAGCTTCATCCTTGAGCTTTCTTGAATATCCGTTCATAAAGCTTAAATACCGTTTGTGCCGTTTTCCCTGATTGCCTTGTTCGAGCCGCCTACCCTTCCACATCATCAGCGCTGCTAACATCTGGATCATATCATATAGCAGTACCAATACGAACAGCACCCGAAGCAGTTTTTCCAAAGAATGTTTTTTCATTCTGGCTTCCCCTTTCTTTTCTGACTATCGTCGTCCTTTTCTATTATAATCGTTTTTAAGAGATTTCTCAATTCTAATTTTTTCTTTTGCATAAACTCCTGCCCTCCCGTACAAACTGATACTAGCTGTTATCTTGATTTTGTGGAGTGAACCGGCATATGAAATTATGTAAAAACTTAGAAGAAAATATACAACAGGCAAACGAGCTGCTTCCGATTGGCCTTAGCTTTGATCTGATCGCGAGGGAATTGTATTTAGGAGAAACCAAAGCTTATTTTCTGGCGATAAACGGCATGTGCAAATCCGATTTGATTCAGCAACTTTTTTCCGATCTGCAAAACCCTCTTTATACCAAGGATGGCACAGTAAACGACCTGCGGCAATTTACGGCTGCCAAAATCGGCTATTCCCAGGTAACGTTTACGGATAACTGGGATACTATCCTGCACAGCCTGTTGAGCGGTCCCTCCGTTCTGTTAGTAGACGGTTTTGCAGAGGCTGTCGTGATTGACGCCAGAAACTATCCTACGCGCGGTATTGAAGAACCGGATACCGAAAAGGTGACACGCGGCTCCCGGGACGGCTTTGTGGAAACGCTGCTGTTTAATACCAATCTAATCCGGCGCCGTATCCGCTCTCCTGAACTGACCTTTGAAATCTGCTCCATTGGAAGCATCAGCCAAACCGATGTTTCTCTGGCCTATCTTGGGCATCTGGTCAATCAAAGCTTGCTCAAAGAAATACGGCACGCCTTAGGCAGTCTTTCGGTTACTTCCCTGACTATGGGCGCCAAAAGCCTGGAGGAATTATTGGTCAAAAAACGCTGGTACAACCCGCTCCCGAGCATCCAGATCACCGAACGGCCCGACGTGGCCTGCAGCTATCTGGCAGAGGGCCATATTTTAATTCTGGTGGATAACTCCCCTACTGCCCTGATTTTGCCTTGTACTATCTTTCAGTTTACCCAAAGCCCGGAGGACTATTATAAATCTCCCTCCGTCGGCACCTATTTCCGTCTTGTACGGCTTGGCTGTATCCTGGCAAGTCTCCTGCTGCTGCCGTTTTTTCTCTTGCTGACCACACACTTCCCGGAGTTTTCTCTTAACATAGGGCTGCTGGCCTCGCCAGATATCGGCCCTGTACGGATGTTTTTCTTTGTGCTGGCAGTAGAATTTGCTCTGGATTTATTCAAATATTCGGCAGCACACAGTTCCAGCCGATTTTCCGGCTCTCTTTCGGTCATCGGCGGTCTGATCATCGGCGATATTGCAATTGAAATGAACTGGGCTTCGGTAGAAGTGATTTTTTATGCCGCCATTACGCTGCTGACCACACTTTCTCTCTCAAGCATCGAGTTCGGCGACGCTATCCGAATCTACCGGATTTTTCTCATTGCCGCCACCGGACTGTTCGGCCTCTGGGGGTTTTTAGGCGGACTGTTTCTTGTCCTGCTCTCTGCTGCCACGACGCCGACCTTTGCCCATATGAGCTATTTCTGGCCGCTGTTCCCCTGGAACGGCACTGCGCTAAAAACGCTTTTGTTCCGCTCTCCGACCTTTCTCGCCCAACCGTCCAATGTCTGGAAAAGGCATGGGAAAAAACATCATATCTAAAAACGCTAGAAGAAAAAACAAGAAAGACCCTTCCCGATTGTCTTTCTTGTTTTTCTTTTTATTATGTTAATTCTTTTCCAACATGCTAACTCTTTCCTAGCATGCTAACTCTTTCCCAGCAAAAACTTCTGCAGGGTACGCATACACTCTTCTACATCCAATGGCTTTGGAATATGGGCATCCATTCCAACTTCCATACAATGCTGTGCATCGTCGGAAAAAGCATCGGCGGTCATCGCAATAATCGGCAGCCTGCTGTCAGCCCGATCCAGAGCGCGGATTGCCTTTGTCGCCTGATAACCATCCATGATCGGCATACGGATATCCATCAAAACAGCATCGTAATAGCCTATCTGAGAGGCTTCAAACATTTCCAGGCATTCCTTCCCGTTAACGGCTCGCTCTAATTCCAGTCCGACATCCGACAAAATGGCAAAGGCCACTTCCCAGTTGATATCCATATCCTCCGCCAGCAAAATCTTTTTCCCGGTAAAGTCAACTACCTGCTCTTCTTTCTCTTCTTGCTGGTTGTAGCCATCCTCATACTGCTGCAGCCGCTCATACAAGGTAGACTTAAACAGCGGCTTTGCAATAAATCCGTCAAACGGTTTGTCCGAAGCGGCTTCCTCGATCTCGCTCCAGTCATAGGCAGAAATCAAAAATACCCGGATGGTGCTGCCAAATCTCTGCTGGATTTCATGAATCGTCTCCAATCCGTCCATCCCCGGCATCTTCCAATCCACCAGGACAAAATCATATTTTCCTCCTGCCTCCTGATGCTTTTCAATCCGCTTTAACGCTTCCTCACCGCTCATCGCCCAGTCCGCATGAACACCCAGCTCCTCTAAATTGACTACGGCGCTGATGCAAAGCTGGTCATTGTCATCCACAACCAAAATATTCCATTCCGGCAGCTTCATTTCATCCTCTGTCACAGCCGCCCTTTTCAAATCCAGAGCTACATGGAAGGAGCTTCCCTTGCCCAGCTCACTCTGTAAATCAATCGTTCCTTCCATCAAATCAACAATGCTTTTTGTAATGGAGGTCCCAAGCCCGGCTCCGACAATATGCCGTACTGCATCGGTTTCCTCTCTGGTAAAGGTTTCCCAAATCTTTTTCTGAAATTCCTCAGACATCCCGATTCCGGTATCCTTGACCAGAAAATGGGTTCGGATATAATCCGCTCCCTTAGGCGACTCCTCCTGATACATATGGACGTCAATCCTGCCCTGCTCCGGCGTAAACTTCACTGCATTAGAAAGGAGGTTTAACAGCACCTGGTTGAGACGAACATTATCACAGTAAACATCCTCGGATATGATATTTTTGATAAAAATATCAAAAAACTGTTTTCGTTCCTTTACCTGCGGCTGCATGATATTGACGATATCATCCATCGCATTCCGCAAGGACATCGGCACTACATTTAGCGTCATCTTGCCGCTTTCGATTTTGGACATATCCAGCACATCGTTGATTAATCCCAGCAGATGCTTGCTCGACAGGCTGACCTTCCTTAAACATTCCGCTACACGTTCTGAATCCTCTACATTCTTTTGGGCAATTTCCGTCATTCCAATGATAGCATTCATCGGAGTACGGATATCATGGCTCATACTGGAAAGAAATTCGCTCTTTGCCATATTGGCGCTGACTGCCTCCTTCTGCAGCCGGATTAACTCTCTCATCTGACGTCTCGCCAGACGGAAATACAGCACCAAAATAATCGTCATGACCCCGAGAACAACCGAAATACAGCTTATCATCGCAATCAGACGTACCCTGTCCAGCTTCGCGATAGAATCCGTCAGGAAATCATTCGGCATAGCCGATATCAAATACCAACAAGTATCCTCTGAAAGCGGAGAACAGTAAAAATGCTGTTCCTTTCCTGCAATAGAAGTCCTTGCCTGATAATCCCCCCGGATAGAAATCGCTTCCTTTAACAACTGGACATGATCCTCGGCGCTCTTTCCGTCATAGGTTTCAAACTCTCCGAGCATCCGTTCAAAATAATTTTCCCGGTAAGCATCTCCATTCCGGATAACAAAATTTCCGTCCGAATCAATAATATGGTAATAAAGCCTGGAATCATGCTCGTTTAAAAACAACGCTGTATTCAGATAATCCATCGGCACTCCAACCACCAAGGCAGCGCTGCGCCTACCGCTTTTCATCGGATACTTTGCAGCCTTTCCGAGTATCAGTATTTTTTCTCCTGTTGCGGTTTTTGCCTGTGCAACTAAATTGCCGTTCTGCTGCAATGACTCCCTTGCATGTACCACATGGCTGATCTCAAGCGGTTCCCCGTAGATCTCCTCTATTTCCCCTTCCTCGGTATAAAGCCCTAAGAAGGAGAAACTTCGGATATCTGCGTTCAGCCATAATTCGTCTACCATATCCTGGGTATACGCCTCCCAGGTCTCCGGTGCAGCCCGTTTGATGATTCCTTCTACCTGTTCCAGACGCAGACTGATAACCGATTCAAACTTCTGATGAATCTGTTCGTTCATCTCGCCCATATAGATACTGCTGATTTCTAACACCGATTGTTTCGTCTGGCTCGTCATAAACAGCAGCAAAAACGTAAACACCATAGCACATACAATGACTACGCTGACTACGCTGCGCCGGAAAAAGCTTCCCGCCTCTCTATCTATTTGTTCCTTTTTTGACCAGAAGCTTTTCATGAGTGAAGGGCCTCCTTACTGCATATTTGACTCAATACATGCGACAATCTTCTCTTGTACCGGCAAAATTTCCTCTAGTTTTTTTCTTGCCTGCTCCGGCTCTCCGCCCCGCAGCAGTGCAAGAATTTCATTATAACCTTCAAACAACGGGGTAATCGACATATTGCCTGCCGTTCCCTTAATAGCATGAGCCCGTTCAATCGCACTCTCAGGATCCGCTGCATCAAAATCCGGCTGCAGATTCTGTGCCTTTATCGTCTTTACAAAAGTGCCAAGCAGACGCGTATAGAGCGCCTCATTTCCGCCGAGCCGCCGGATACCGCCGTCTGTGTCTACACCCAATACCTTTAATTCTTCTAATAATGCCATAACCACACCTCGTTTACTATTTTCTGAGCATCAATATTTTCCAAGACTGTCCCCAAGTGAAATCACCTGTTCGTTCATATTAGAGACTGCCGGGGAAGAATAGGAACTGCTACCAGAATAAGAGCTTCCGCCCATGCTTCCTGCACCGAGGTTGTAAATCGAAAGCATCTCGCGCATCCGGGATGCCTGATTTGCCAGTTCCTCACTGGCAGCCGCACATTCCTCGCTGGTGGCCGAATTGGTCTGTACAACCTGGGATACCTGAGAAATTGCCTGTTTGATCTGGGAAACAGAGGTTGCCTGATCGTTGGAGGAATCTGCGATACCATTGATGATGATTTCGCTTTCCTGTACTACCTTGGTAATAGCGCCCAGAGCCTGCGCTGTCTGATCGACGATCTTTGATCCGGAACTTACTTTGCTGATAGAATCCTCAATCAGCTCCGCTGTCTCTGCTGCAGCCGATGCACTCTTAGCAGCCAGACTCCGCACCTCTTCTGCTACTACGGCAAAGCCCTTGCCGGCTTCTCCGGCTCTTGCTGCCTCTACTGCAGCATTTAAAGCCAGAATATTGGTCTGAAATGCAATGTCGTCGATAACCTGAATAATCTTGGAAATACTTTCAGAGGCTTTGTTGATGTCCTTCATTGCGGTCATCATTTCCTCCATCTGGTTATTGCCCTTTTTCACGTCGTCAATCGCCCGGATTACCAGACTGGCGGCAGAATTGGCCTGCTCGGCATTCTGCTTGGTCTTATCGGCGATCTCATCAATCGAAGCAGTGATTTCCTGAATCGCGCTGGCCTGCTCGGTAGAACCCTGAGCCAAGGCCTGGCTGGCACTGGCCACCTGAGAGGAGCTGATTGTCACTTGTGTTCCGGCTTCACTGATGTTCGTCAAAGTACGCAGGTTGTCGTCTACCAGTTTCTTTAAAGAATTTCCCAATAAATCCTCCGGAGATTTCGGAGTAACATTAATCGTTAAATTTCCACTGGAGACTTCCCTGGCGATTTCGGACTGATACTTGATATTATTGACGACCTCTGTATAGTCATCTACCAAATCGCCAAACTCATCGTTATTGTATTTTACCATATTGATATTGACACGGCCCATCGCAATATCCTTTGCTGCATCCGAAAGCTGTGCGACGGATTTTTCAATCGTTTTAATCAGCAATAAGGCAACATACAACGTAATCAAGATAGAAATTACGGCCAGTACACTTGTTGCAATCGTAGAGTTTACAATATATTTCTTTACATTCTCCACGTGCTGTACCTTCTCTGTCACCAGGTTTCCGATTACTACATTGATGACGGTCAGCACAATCGGAATCAGAAATCCTAAAATCAATTTTGTTTTCATCTTCATGTTTTTCATGACTAATCCTCCCCTTCTTCGTCACTGTTTCCTGTTTCCTCTGCCGCCAGATCCTCTTCGTCGTTTAACAGCTTTTCCGGATCCAACAGCAGCTTGACAGAATCTCCTACCTTACCAATGCCATAAACATATTTGTGGTGTTCCTTCCCGGCACGCCCTAACGTCGGAGGCGGTAAAATATTATCCTCCGCAATTTCCACGACCTCCGCGATCTGCTCCACAATCAATCCGATCATCATAGACTTGACTACCACCACAATGATGCAGGTTCTGTTGTTATACTCATATGGCTCCTGATTGAACCGGATTTGCACATCTACTACCGGAATGACCTTTCCGCGCAGGTTAATCAAGCCCTTGATATAATCTTCCGTCTCCGGAATCGGGGTAATATCCTGGAATTGTATAATATCATTGACATACTGAATTTCCAGGCCGAAATACTCGTTTCCCGACTTGAAGGTCATATACTTTCCCTTTTGCGTATCTCTCTTTCCGGATACGACCGTCCCTTCGTTACCCATATCCATACGGCTACCACTCCTTTCTGTTTGTTTATTCCATAAGCCCAGCGGCATCCAGGATCAGCGCAATTCTTCCGTCGCCAAGCTGGGTACAACCGGACAGACCCCTTATTTTCTTGATATAAGAAGGAATTGGCTTTACTACGATTTCCTGTTCGCCGATCAACCGATCTACAAAAAGACAGATTTTTTTGTCCTCTACCTCTAAAATCAGCATAACTCCCTCTTCCACAGACTCCTGATAGCCTTCTAGCGCATAGCGTCTGCCCAGACGAAGCACCGGGAAAAATTCTCCGCGGATCATAATAAATTCCTCTCCGGTCGGCTCATGGATCATCATTTCTTCCTTCACTCGGATAAACTGCTTGATAACGCCGGTTTCCATAACGAAGGAGGACGTTCCGACCTCCATGACAATTCCGTCGATAATGGCCAGAGTCAACGGAATCTTTAAGGTCATACTGCTGCCTAAGCCGGCAGCGCTTTCGATTTCCAACACTCCGCCGATTGCCTGGATATTCTGCACGACGACGTC
>CASCWU010000074.1 GCA_949155905.1 uncultured Lachnospiraceae bacterium | reverse complement strand
CGCAATTCATCCCCGACCTAAGAGGTCGGAGTCTTCTTGCTGAAAAAGGATAAAAACTCCTTATCATTGCCCACATTCCTGTTTCCCCTGGCATGGGAAATCAGCTGCGGCTCACAGCCGCCCTGCGCAGCCAAAAAACAAAAGGTAATCATCTCCCGCTGCGCCAAGGACAACCCGGTTCTCGTATAATAATCGCCAAAGCAATTCGCTGCCAGCCATCGGTTGATTGCTCCTGCCTTCCACGCCTCCTTCATCTGTTCCCCAAAAATCGTCGCCTGTGCCTCAATCCCTTTTTTGAGGCGATTTTCCATCGTGGTAGTCGCCTGGATCTCCAATGGAAGTGCAATTCCCCTTTCGGTAAAAATCTCATTTGTAGCAGTTAAAAATGGAAACATTCGTCCAGAACCAAGATAATCTACCGACTGATAGAGCATTTCTTTGATCATAACAGGAGAAAGCGCTGCATCTAATGCCTTTGGCAGCATCTCCCGATATGCTTCAAGACCCTGACAGCCAACAAGTGCCGCTAAAATGGCCAGGAAACGAGACTCCTGATCAAGCTCCTGCCCCTCCTCCGATACAACCTCCTCCCATGCAAAGTGAGAAAAACGTTCCATAAACTCCGGATCGGTCTTTGTATAATCCATTTCAGATTCCTTCCTTTCGACTTCTGGCTTTTGCAGTTTTTTTCATCGTAACACCAAAAGTCTATTCTGTCTAATACCTATCCTGTATGCTCTATGATACCTGATTTGCATATGTTATGCCCTTTGCCGTCCCAGCGTGCAAAGCTCCCCTCTTTGCTGATAACCGATTTTCTGATAGCAACGGTTAGAGGCCTGATAATCGGCGTCGGTATACAGCACCGGCAGCAGCCCCTCGTTCCGTGCTGCCTCTGTTGCCTGATAGACGAGGCTTTGCGCATATCCCTTACGCCGCTCCTCCGGGCGGCAATATACCGGCCCGATGCTCCCTAAGCCTTGATGCGCATGATAACCGCACATTGCTACCGTTTTCCCGGCAGCATCCTTCCATAAAAAGAAATTTTTCTGCCCGATATACTCTCTGGCCTTTTCCCGGCAAATCTCCCGGCTCTCCAAATCAACACCCGTCTCCTGTTTAAACCAATACAGGAATTCTGTCACATCCTCCAAATCTCCCTCTGTCATAACCGTGCTTTTCCCTTCCGGCGTTTTTCCCGGCAATACCGATACCGGGCAATCATAGACGAGCAGACGGAGAGAAATCGCCAGCGAAACCTCCTCTTCCCTTCCCCGCCGGATAAAATAATCTGCCAATTCATATTTCATATTGATACCGGAAATCGGAGCCTCATCCCTGTTTTCTGTTGTCCCCTGCTCGGAGCCAATCCAATACTCTCCCGGCAATATATGCTCTTTTTGGCAAAGCTGCCAAAGCGCTTCCTTTTCCTCCTCCGTGCTATCGTCCGGCGTCCAAATCCATACCGGATGCGGAGAACTGGAATAACAAATCACAAAACGGTTCTGATCGGTGATCACAAACTGCGCCCTCTGGTTGACAATCCGTGTCAGCACGGAAAAAGGCAGCCAGTCCTGAGCAAACAACGCCGTATCCACCACCTGTTCCTCTCGCTCATACTTTTTAACTTCCAAAGCGTTTCCCTCCTATCTGCAGACATTTTCCTTATCTGTACTGCTTTTCTCTATTCCCTGTGTTTCCCTTATTCTCGATTGATTACCGTTATCTGCAGACTTTCCATCACCTTTAACGCTGCTTCATTTAGTTCCTCGTCATTCGATGCTACACAGGAAGCATCCACGATGATCTCTGTCTCCGGCTGTGCGGTTTTGGCCAGAACCGCATTGGATATCACACAGATGTTAGTGACAACTCCGACCAGTTCAATTTCATCATAAAGGATATCCGTCAAATACTCATACAGCCGCTCCGATCCAAATGTGGCTTTACAAAATATCAAATCCTTCTCCGAGCATTCCGCCCCCACTGCTCCAAACAGCTCATGTCCCTCCGTTCCCCGTATACAATGGGCAACCGGCAGATGACGTCCCTCATAGATAGAAAGATAATCCCCTTCATGTGTATCCAGGGTAAACACAACGTCACTTTCCTCTTCTGCGTGATACTGACGGATTTTTTCCGCAATACGCTCCTCTAACTCCCTGGCTTTCGCAAAGCCCAAAGAACCTGTTACAAAATCCTCTTGGTAATCTACTACAATCAGACACTTCTTCATAAAACCGCTCCTTTCCAATGGCGAACCGATATCCTAAAACGTAGGCTTAGTGTAGCATATTCCGCTTAAAACTTCAACCTTCTATTAGTTGATTCTGATGCTGCTTTATGGTATCATAGGGATGTGAAAGAACATCACGTCAACTTCTGATTCCAGGTGTGCCGGAGCGCACAAAATTATGGCGTCATGTTGACCGGAAAAAACATACAAACATAGGAGGAAAAAACATATGATAGAACCAGAAGAGCCGTATTTTGACCTGATCAGCCACATGATCGACTATGAAAATCAACATCCTGACAGAATCCAGCACTTTCTAAAGGTGTATGAATTTGCACGCTTCATTGCCACCGGGGATGAGCTTAGCCCTGAGATGATGCAGATTATCTGTGTCGCAGCTATCACCCACGATATCGGAATCAAACCGAGCATGGAAAAATATGGAGATTGTACCGGAGAGCATCAGGAGCAGGAAGGCCCTGCGGCGGCGCGGGCCTTTCTTACCCCTCTCGGCTATCCGGATAAGTTAATCGACCGCGTCTGCTATCTGATCGGACATCACCATACCTATCATGATATAGACGGATGGGATTATCAGATTTTACTTGAAGCAGATTTTCTCGTCAATATGTCAGAAAACCATATGGATGCCGAGACCTGCCGCAGTGTCTATGAACGGATTTTCCGCACCAAAACCGGGAAACGCCTCTGCCGGAGGATGTATCCGATTCGGAATTGATGACAGGATACAGATACCAAAGACAGACAGCTCCTCTTTCCTGGCGCTGTCTGTCTTTTTTTGTTTGCTTTATCCTTCTGCCCGGAAGCGTCTGGCATACACCTGATACCATACCGTCACTACAACTGCTTTTAGGATGCTTCCCAGGCTAAGCCCCAGCCAAATTCCATTTAATCCCAATCCGGTACGGGAGAGCAAAACAGCAAGCGGAATCCTGGCCGTATAAAACAGGACGCTGGCAAGCGATGGGATTTTTGTCTGTCCCAGACCGTTAAAGGCTCCGATTGCCGCTCCTTCAAGGCAGCAGAACAGCTCGCACATCCCTACAATCCGCAGGTAATCTGCCCCCATCGGAATCAGCTCCTCCTCTGTGATAAAAATACGGAACAACACCTCCGGAAAGGCAAGCAAAACAAAGGTACAAAAACAGCCCCAGACAAACATCAAGCCTAACGCCACCCGATAGCCTTGACGAACCCGCTTCATCTGCCCGGCTCCATAGTTCTGCCCGACAAACGCATTGACTGCCATGGAAAAACCGGAAAAAATCATCCAGGCTAAGCTTTCAATCTGTCCGCCTACCTTTTGTACGGCAATCGCCGACGGCCCCCAGGAAGCAACTACTCTGGAAATCACAAGAGACAGACCAGACATAAATACACTCTGAATCCCGGCGGGAAATCCCAATTTCCACACCTCTTTTAAATAGGCAGGATGCGGCCTTCCAAAAAACGGAATTCGATGAAAAAATTCTCGATCCTTGCTTTTTCTCATCAGCACTAAAAACAAAAGCACCACCACACCCTGGGAACCGGCCGTCGCTGCAGCAGCTCCTACGACGCCAAAAGCCGGTAAAAATCCACCCCCGAAAATCAGCAGAGGATCTAATATCACATTTAATACCAGGCCTACCGAAGTAGCCAGAAACGGCAGCTTAGAGTCTCCCTTTCCGGTACAAATTCCGGTAAACACCATATTAGTGACAGAAAAGCAGACGCCGATGGTTCCGGTAATCAGCAGATAGCTTTTCGCCTGTGCCTCTACCGCTACATCTCCCAGCCGGAAAAACCCTACTAATCCATTGTGGAATAAAACAACCAGCAAAGCGAAGAGAGCCGCCAGCAAAATTCCCAGATGAAAGCTCTCTGCTGCATACCGGCCGGCCTCCTCCTCGTTCCCTGCCCCGATAGAATGCGCCACCTTTACCTGGCCTCCCATCCGGGCAATCATCGTAATGCTTTCGGAAATCCACAAATAAATCCCTGCTGCTCCTACGGCCGCTACCGCCCCGCTTCCAATCCGGCCGATCCAGATCATATCCGTCAGGTTATAGGCCATCTGAATAAACGACGTCATCATAATCGGCAGCGCCAGACGGGACAGGCCCCGTAAAATACTTCCGTTTAATAAATCATTGTTTTGTCCGACCGATTGCTTCATCTGTTCCTTTTCCTCCCTATCCGACTACCTTTAATCCCAATAGCTTCGCAAATTCCGCTGCCTGATACACATCGACGATTGCACCGGCCAGCTCTGCTCCATCCTCCGATACGAAAACCTCCTCTAACTCGCAGGACGTAAAATCAATCCCCCGTAAAGGCGTCTGAAAAAAGCTGGTTCGTACAAAACGGTTTTCCTGTAATACAAGCTCCTTACATTGACAGGCTGTCAAAAAGCTCTCTGTAAAGTCACACCTCTCTGCCTGCCATTTTTCTAACTTACTTTCTCCCAGGTTTCCATAGCGCAGGTTTGAGTGCTTCATTTTTGTCCGTAAGAAGCTGGCTTTCTGCGCCTTGATACCGACTGCCTTTACTTCCTCCCAAAGACAATCCGACCAATAGCTCCAGCTAACATCCGAATTGGACAAATCGCAGTTTTGAAACCGCACGGCACGAAACGCTGTCTTTTCTAAGCAGCACCCTAAAAACCGGCAGTTTTCAAAAGAAACCTGATAAAATCCGAGTCCGCTCATATCCAGACCAGAAACGACAATTCCCCGAATACGCACCTGTTCGATATCCCTTTCTTCGTCTCTGGCAGCAAAAAGAAGCTCCTCGAACTCGAACTCCGTCTCCGGCAAAGCATCCCATAATATTTGTTTTGCCATACTTCCCCTTCCTTTTCTCCTGTCGTTTTCCTTTTTCTTTCTCTTTCATAACAAATAATTCTGCTCTGCAAACAGTCCCCACTCTTCATACCCCTTTGTTTTTAACTCCCTCAAATGCGCATATTCGTTTAAACAACCCTTTTTATCACAGAGAAAGAAAAACACCTGCGGCTTCCGTCCCATCCGGGAAATCGGATCACACAGGTGTTTTGTTAGCGGAGATGGAGGGATTTGAACCCTCGCGCCGGCGAACCGACCTATCGGATTTCGAGTCCGAACCCTTCAGCCTCTTGGGTACATCTCCAACTGTTAGCTGCTATAGCGCAAAATCAGTAGTTCTACTGCAATCTGAGCGTCCATCCGTCCTGTTTTCACCTCTGTCTCCCGCTCCAGGCCATACTCCATAGCCTCCTTTAGTACGGCTGACGGAAAATTTTTGGCCTGCGCCAGATAACGGTTGACGGTAAACGGCGGTATTCCCAAACGGGCGGCAATTGTTTTGCTGTCTGTATGCAGGCGGTTCAGTTCCTTAGCCTGCAACAGCAAATGAAACTGGCGAAGCGTCAAAAACAAAATGGAAAGCGGGCTTTCCCGCAGCGCCAACAAATCATAATAATAACCTAACGCACGCTCCTTTTGCTTCATCCCGATAGCCTCCATCATCTGGAACACCTTCCCGGTAATCTGCTCCACACAGATCGCCCGGATATCCTCCTCGGTGATGACCTCTCGTTCATAAGCATAGCATACGAGCTTTTCTATCTCCTGTCCAAGCAGCTCCATATCGGTGCCTACCCGTTCGAGCAGATATTCTATCGTCCGTTCTGTCAGCTTCTTCCCCGAACGCTTCAGCCCGGAAGCGATCCATAGCTTTAGCTCCTTTTCGGAAGGGGTTTTCATCTCGCTGACCGTACCATGCTTGCTGACTGCCTTGTAAAGACGGTTTCGTTTGTCTACCTCTGATTCTACAAAAATCAATATGGTAGAGGATGGAATCTGCGGAATATAATCTGCCACCTCGGACTGCCGCTTAAACCATCCGCTTTCTTCTATCACCACCACACGGCGTTCTGCAAAAAAGGGCAGTGTATCCGCTATCTCCAGTACGTCCCGCTCCTCTATATGCTTTCCCTGGAAATAGGACGAATTCATCGGATCGCCATCGCCCAACACGGCATCCCGCAGCCGGTTCCGGTAAAGACGTTTTAAATAGGCTTCCTCTCCATACAGAAGATAAACCGGAGCAAACTGCTTCTGCTTGATGTGTTCGTTGATATGCTTCATGTAAAACCACCTAATCTATTGTACTAACAAAATGCCATTTATGCAAGCCCTAATTTTTATTTTTTTTATCTATTTTTTTAAAGTTCGCAGCATTTCCATCTTATGGCTCGGGCAAGCCTTGAATCACTGCTTTGAATTACTGCTTTAAATTATTACAAATTTCCTCAATTGCCCCAATAAAATACAAAGAACCGAACACGCAAATCGTTTCTTCCCTTGGCGCCTGCCTCATTGCCGTAAATGCTTCTTCTGCATGGTTATAGCAATGTGACGCAATCCCCTTTTTCCGAATCACCTCTGCCAGTTCCTCTCCCTGTAAAGCACGGCTGCTTTCCGGCGTCACGGTATCTATTCGTTCTGCCAGCGGAAGCATCTCCTCTACCATTTCCTCATAATCCTTATCTGCCAGCACCCCCATCAGGAAATGAAATTTCTTTCCAGGGTAAAGAGCCTCCAGGCTTTTCCTTAACGCTCGTACCCCGTGTATGTTATGCGCACCATCCAAAATAATTTCCGGCTTTTCCCATACCTGTTCTAGTCTTCCTGGCCATCTTGCCTCTGCCATCCCTCGTTCTACAAGATCTTCCGGCAGATCCCAGCCTATTTGCCGCAGCACATCGACCACGGCTAACGCCGTAGCGGCATTTTCCTTTTGATATTCTCCAGGCAAGCCTAGCTTCCAGGCGGTTCGGCCAGAGAAGGCATCCGTTTCGCCCGCCAGAACATACGGCACCCCCTTTTCCTGACACGCCGCTGTCAGTATCTCCTGCGCCTCTCTTTCCTGTGAGGCCAGCACCACATGCGTTCCGGCTTTGATAATCCCAGCCTTTTCCCCAGCGATTTCTGCCAAGGTCGTTCCAAGCTGCTGCGTATGATCGAAGCCGATTGGCGTAATCACCGTTACGATTGGCGTTCCTAAGGCATTCGTCGCATCCAGCCGTCCGCCCATTCCGGCTTCGATCACGGCAATCTCACACTGCTGCTCCTCTAAATAGCTCACTCCCATCAGCGTACAATAATCAAACATCCCTGCTTCGATTCCCGCCGCCCTTGCCGTTGCAAAGGCCTGCTCCGCCAGCTTACAGGCATGTTCTCTTGTCACTGGTACTCCGTTTACTTGCATCCGCTCTGTAAAATCCACCAGATGCGGCGAGGTAAACAAGCCTACCCGATAGCCGCAGGCCTTTAGCACCGAAGCCAAAAACGCTGCCGTCGAGCCCTTCCCGTTCGTCCCGGCCAAATGGATAAAGGGAATCTTCCAGGAAAATCCCTCTGCCCGGTTCTTTTCTGCCAGCAGCTCTCCCATCATCCGTACCCCCGGCTCCTTATACAGCCGCTTACTGTTTTCCACCCTTGTCACCGCATCTGCCTTTTTCATCACCCTTCTGCCTCCTGCTCTCTTTTTTCTCTCTGGCTACTGAAGCCGTACTTATATGCTTCCCTTTCCCAGCATAGACTACGAAATTTTTTTCGTTTTGTCAATAGTCTTACAAATCCCCCTACTGATAATGCCATAGCTCCATGCTTCCGTCCCGCCTCCACCGAATCTGAATGCTTCCGTTCCAGGCGGTGCAAAACGTCTGACAGCCTGCTGCAGACAAGCGCTGTAACGTCTCCGGATGTGGATGCCCATACCGGTTTTTTAAGGAAGCAGAAATCACAGCGACCTTTGCCCCGCACCACTGCAAAAACTCCTGACTGCCAGAATGCTTGGAGCCATGATGTCCTACCTTTAAAATATCAATTTTCTGACGGATTCCTTCTGTTTCTTTTTTGGAGCTTTCCGCCAGCTTTTCTTGTGCTTCTATCAGCAGATGTTCTTCCTTTTCCCCCATATCCCCGGTTAAAAGCAACGAAGTATCCCCTATCAAAAGCGTTAACGCCAAAGAAGCGGAGTTTTGATCTGGACAGATTCTGTCTGGATTCGGCCCGAGACAGCAAAAAACCACCTTTTTATCCTGAAGCCGATCTCCTGGCTTCAGATAGCCGACCTGCGTCCGACTCTTTTTTGCGGCTGCCAGCAAAGCCTGATAGCGATCCTCCTGCAAAGCCTCCTGTTCCTGATAAACGGCCGGAAGCCACAACGCCTTTATCGGAACTTCTCCCTCCTCAAGCAATTCTAAAATCCCCGAGATATGATCGCCGTCCATATGAGTGAGCAACACTCCGTCTATCTGCCGCACTCCTTCTTGCTTTAAAAACGGAAGCAGCCGCCATTTCCCGACCCCGGATACATTGCTGCTTCCGCCGTCTACCAAAAACGTACTGCCTGCTGCACTTTGTACGACCATTCCATCCCCTTGGCCGACATCTAAAAATGTAACCCTTGTCACCGGAAACCGAAAGAGCAAAACAACCAGCGCTACGCTCAAAAAGAAGGGAACCGTCCCTTTTTCCAAAAGCGAAGCAGCCTCTCCTTGCTCCTGTTTTTGCTTTCTTTTTTCTAAGCTTCTTTTTTTCCAAAACAGAATACCGGCTAACATACTATAGTACACCCCTATTTGCCATCCGCTTGGGCGGCCTGTCACCCAGACCGCCCATTCCGTCAGCTTTCCAAAGCGGCAAATCCATTCATAAAATTGTAAAATAACACAGGTACTGCCCAGGCAAAAACGGCCTAGCAGCACCCCAACCCCTCCTGGCAGCAGCCCGAACAGACCTCCTGCTATCCCAGTCAGCAGCACAAGAGGCATCACGGGAAGCACAAGCAGATTGTTCCATAAGCCGGGAAGGGAAATTTCATAAAAATGATACATTTGAATGGGAAGTGTCAGAAACAAAATAGAAAGACTGGTCAAAAGACTGACTCGTACTCCTTTTTTTAATGCAGAAAGCAGCGTTTTCCAACCGATTTCGCTGTTTCGTTTTTCCTTGGCTCCTCCAATACCATCAAACACCGGATACAGCAGCCAGATTCCCGCTACGGCGCCGAAGGAAAGCTGAAATCCCGCCTGATAGGCGGCTGCTGGTTCCTGCAGCACCAAAAGCAGCATCGCACAGGAAAGCGCTGTCGGCATATCATAGGTTCGACCTAGCATCCCGGCCAGAATTGACAGCACTATCATAATCACCGCCCGGCTGGTCGAAACCGGATAATCCAATAGCATTCCATAGGATAAAATCAAAAGAATGGCAATGCCGTCCGCCGCCATCCGAGGACATACGACAGGCCACCGAAGCTTTCGCAGCAGATAGAGTACCGCTCCGCCTAAAAGCGATACATGAAGACCGGAAACTGCCAGCAAATGAGAAATTCCACTCGTCTGGTAGCCCTTTTTGATTTCAGAATCTAACATTCGTTTTTCTCCCAGCAGCATGGCAGACAATACTCCTGCCTTTTCTGACGGAAGCAAGCGTTCATAAACCATCAACAAACTCTGGCGGAGCTGCCATAGCTTCTGCCGCCACCAGATGATCCGGGTATCCGTCACCCGCCATTCCTCTGCCTGTATCCGCAGAGCATAGCCTCCTGCTGTATAATAGCTATGCTCGTCAAACTGCCCGGGAACGGTATTTCTTGTAAATTCCCATTGCTCCCCTATCACCTCCAGCCGGTTGCCGATTTTTAAAGGCTCCTGCCCTTTTCCTTTTGCTTGCTTTAAAAATACCAATACTGCTCCCGGCTCTCCGGCCTTCAAACGAATCCTAAGCTGTTCCTCTTCCGGCCAAATATAGTCAACCATTCCCTCTATACGATACAACTGTTCTGATTTAGCAGCCTTCAAAGTCTCTTTTTGTTCTTCGTTTTCATCCTTTCCTATCGCTTCTTCCGCCAGGAGCGGCCTCCACTCCGCCCTGTCCTCCTGGCTTGTCCTCTGATCTCTCCACAGCGCCAGAGCTGCCGCCAGCAAAGAAAGAAGCAGCAAAGGACGTTTGATCCTTTTCCAATATCCGATAACTCCAAAACTCCTTTCTCCTTTTATTCCTCTGTTAATTGATGCTTTCTACCAGATCCAGGTTCCGTTCAAACATCCCGTCAAAGGCCAATGTCTCCCGGTAAGTCTTTTGCGCCTCTCCCTCAATCGTAAATTGTACCCGATTAATCCCGGATATTTCTACCAGGGAATTCACTACGGAATATACCGCCACCTCATCTGAAATGTCCGGCAGCTTCTCCAAAAAGGCAGCATTCAAATCTACATAACATATTCCGTCTTTTTTGCTGATTTTAATCAAACGGGTATTGGCGGGCAGCGTAGGATACAGACCCTCCTCTTCTGGCAAGGGTCCTGCCGTAAGCTGCTGGATCACCAGCTCCTCTAAAGAAATGGCTCCGTCAAACTCGATCTGATGCCGGGATTGCTTTAGAGTCTTTCCGTCCTCTCCGGTAAAAAAAAGCGTCACGGTCACCGTCTGGGTATAATTCGTCTCTCCGCCGGTATTGTCGATAAAATCACTGCTGGCCATCAGGCCGATAGGCTGGGCATTGGAATCCATCAGAGGCTGCCCGCCCACGGTAAAGGCAACATATTCTACCCCCTCTGCCTGACAGAGCGTTTTTACGACAGCCGTTCGGCGCAATATTTCGGAAATTCCGGTCAAACTCGTATAGTTGGCATCAAAGTTTAGCGTAAGTTGGTTCCCCTCCAGGCTCCAATCCTTCATGCTGACCGTATCCGGCAGCGCTCTCATATTGCCAAAGGTATCCGGCTCCTCGCTAAGCCCGATCAGCAGCTCTTTAATGATCTCCTCCGTCTCGTCTCCTTCTACCGAAAAGCTTTCACTTACTACAGCCGTTTCTGTATTGTTGACACAATAAAGCCTCCAGCCGGTATCAGCTTCTGTAACTGCCTCTTTTTTCATTTCCAGGGCAGCTCCGATGATAACCGCTGTCAGGACACATATCAGAATCGCCGGAACTACCAGGCGCTTCCACCATTTTTTCTTTCCCATTTCTGCACCGCCTTTTTGATTTTCCAGGAAAAGCTTATACCTCCGGAGGATTCGTACTGACCAAGGTAGAAGCCCTCTCCTGCTTGGACAAATACATCAGCGGAATTCGTACTGTAAAGGTGGTTCCCTCGTTTTCCTTGCTGTATACCTTAATCGCCCCCCGGTGCATCAAAATGACATTTTTGGTGATGGAAAGTCCGAGGCCGGTTCCGCCGGTTCCTCTCGAACGCGCCTTATCTACCCGGTAAAAGCGCTCGAAAATCAAATCCTCCTCACCCTCCGGAATCCCGATTCCGGAATCTGCCACCTTGACAAAGAAAAATT
Source organism: uncultured Lachnospiraceae bacterium (assembly GCA_949155905.1). Lineage (GTDB taxonomy): Bacteria > Bacillota > Clostridia > Lachnospirales > Lachnospiraceae > MGBC131033. The sequence goes on along the minus strand of CASCWU010000074.1, from coordinate 6,546 downwards.
TATGATCGGCATTTAACGAAACCCGCACCCAGCCGTCCTCTACGTTGTATTTGATGGCATTTTCAATCAGGTTAGAAAGCGCCAGCGTCAGCTTCACCTCATCTGCCTCGGCTGTCACCGGACGAAAGCTTTCAAAAATCAACTCTACATTTTTCCTTCCGGCAATCGGACGTAAGCGCTTTAAAATCTGCTCCAGCAGCTCGTTCATATTTACACTGGTGATATTCATATCACCGGCCTTTTTATCCAGCTTTACCAGAGACAGCAAATCATTGATGATTTTCGTTTCCCGCTCGATTTCATCGTTGATATCCACCATAAATTCCTGGTACAGCTCTATTGGCGCTCCCTCCTGGGATAGCAGGGAATCCGCGAGTACCTTAATCGATGTCATTGGCGTTTTCAATTCATGGGACACATTTGAAACAAACTCCTGGCGGGACTCCTCGAGCTTACGCATTCGTTCAAGCATTCGTTTAAAGGAAATAGAAACGGCCTCTAACTCGGTAAAGGCCCGGATTGGCACTGGATTTTCCACATAACCATCCGAAAGATGATCAATCGAATCCGTCAGCTTCTGAAACGGCTTTGCCAGCCAGACCGTATACGCCAACGCAAAAATTACTACAAGGATCAAAACCGTCACAATAAGCAGCCCTGCTGTATTCCGCAGCTCCCGGTAAAGGCCGGAAATGGACTTTAAAGAAAAGCTTAGGATAATGACGCCCTTGATCTCCTTTGTTGCCGGATGATTGACCGGAAGGGTCAATTCCACATATTCTTTGCTATGGTTCCGGTAAATGCTGTTAGAGCCGCGGAAGCACCGGATGGTCTCCTCTGAAATCAATGTTTTTCCTTCCTCTAATCCATACGTATCCCGTATGACATGAAGGTTATCATCTACTACGATGATTCGCCCCTCGTAAATCTCAGAAAGTGACAAAATTTCCGAATCTGCCTCTGCGATACTGGCCGCTGACAAAAAACCGCCCGATATGATCTTGTTGGCGATCATCGTTCCATACGACTGCAGCTCGGATACTCGCTGGCTGTATGCCTTTTCATCATACGCAGACAGCAGCATTTCCGTAAACACTGCCATAATCAAAAGAGTAAGAAACACCAGCACTCCAAATACCTGAACCCTTATACTTTTTACAAACTGAATGATTGGTTTAAACCTGGAAGAAATAGCCAACACCCCATTTTGTATGTATATAGTTTGGTTCACTTGGATTCATTTCAATTTTTTCCCGCAGACGGCGGATATGGACATCCACAGTCCGCACGTCTCCGGGATAATCATAGCCCCAGACAATGTTTAACAGCTTCTCTCGGCTGTATACCTTATTGGGATGAAACACCAAAAGCTCCAACAAGTCAAATTCCTTTGCGGTAAGATTGACCTCCCGATCCTTGATATAAACCCGTCTCCCGTCACAGTCTAAGCGCATATCCTCATAGATGATTTCCTTTGCCTTTTCTTCCTTCCCCGCATTTTTTTCGTTTCGGCGTAAAATCGCTTTGATTCTGGCCTTGACCTCCAGGATATTAAAGGGTTTGGTAATGTAGTCGTCAGCACCATATTCCAGTCCGAGGATCTTATCCATATCCTCTCCCTTGGCGGTCAGCATAATGATCGGCATATTGGAAAACTCCCGAATCTGCTGACAGACCTCCAGACCGGTCATTTTCGGAAGCATAATGTCTAACAACACGATATCATACTCGGTCTGCTTCGCCATCTCTAGCGCTTCCTCCCCGTCGTAGGCACACTCTACCTCCATGCCGTCTTGCTCCAGGCTAAAACGGATGCCCTTGACAATCAGCTTTTCATCGTCCACTACCAGAACCCTTTTCGCCATATCGCTCCATCCTCTCACTTTCCTATCTGCTCTCTATCGTAATCCGTTCTTTGATCTTACGGAATACCCCTTCTTTGATACCTGGAACCTCCATCAATTCTTCGATGCTCCCAAAGCCTCCCTTTTCCTCTCGGTAGGAAAGAATCGCCTCAGCCTTGCTCTCTCCAATACCAGGCAGGCTCATTAGCTCCTCCCGTCCTGCCTGATTCAAATTCAGCTTGCCGTCTCCTGCCTGCGCAGCCTCTCCGGCAGGCGTCTGAGCTTTTATACTGCCCCCGGTTTCTTGGGGCGGTTCCGTTCCCGCCTTCCATTCCTTTGCCTCCTCCTCGGACGGAATATATATCTGCATCCCATCCTTTACGCAATCGGCCTGGTTCCAATACGCTCTGGCAGCCTCCCTGGTAAAGCCTCCGGCCGCTTCTACCGCATCCACCACTCTCGATCCGGCCGGCAAACGGTAAACTCCCTCTGCCACCACAGCTCCGCAAACATGCACCACCAGCTCTGCAGAAGCATTCTTTCCAAACGCATCCCCAACTGTACTTTCATCCTCTGGCTGCTCTGTACCAACCGTTTTAGCCGTTTCGCTTTCCAAAAGATCCGACTCTGTCTTTGTGTCTTCTTTCATCCCGTCAGAATATATTCTATCAGGAGATGTTTCGTCAGGATTCAGAATATTTGTTTGGGAACCAGTCTCTTTTTTCTCTTCTGAGGCATACTGACCTTCCGGCAGCGCTTCTACCTTTCCGCCGGAATCTGGAATTCTCAGATAAAACGCACCACACACAGCGACGAAAAGCAAAATTACAGCAAGCTTTCGCTGTTTTTTGCCCTTCATACACGCTCCTTTCCAAGCAGGCTCCCTTTTTAACAGGGTTCTTCTCCTGCTCCAAGTCACTCCCTGCTAGTTGGCCTGTCCTATGCTGCGTTCAAATTGACGTTCTATTTACAGATTATGCAGCTTCTATTGTATCCAATCTTTCTTCATATTACAATAAAAAATTTCTTAAATCTTTGTTACGAAACTTTTTATTTTTTCCATTCCATCCCCTGAAATAAAAAGCTTCCTGCTGCCATGACCCCAACCCCTAACAGCTTCCTCCAGGAGAACTCTGCCTTTTCGGTTCCAAACAGACCAAACAATTCAATCAGATACGCCGTTGTCAGCTGAGCTGCCACAATGAGCATTGTTGCCCCGGCCGGACCGATTTTCCCGATTGCCTGGATCACGGTAAAGGTAATAAAGGCTCCGATCACACCGCCTAAGAGCATATATTTGGATTCGATATGAAACAAGCTCCCTACCGTCCCTTCCCTGCCGCTGATAAACCAGGCAATCACACAAGTCAAAAATGCCGTCACCTGCACAAAGCCTGCTGCTATCCACGTTCCGGCCTCCTTTGTGACGCCTGTATTAAAGACACCCTGTATACTCATCAAAGCCCCTGAGAGCAGCGCAATTAAAAATCCCCACATAGCTTCTTCCTCCTTGTCTCCCGGCAAGCCGGAAACCTCTGATCCGATTGATATGGGGATAGTATGTCCTGTTTTTCAAATCTTATGTACGGCTTTTACAAGCCTTCTTACTGCCTCAGCAGAAACCACGTCATATTGACAGACCCGCTCGTCGTCAGCTATCTGATAGGAAACTCCGTTTTGGATGGTCGTCGGATCAGAAAGCCAGGTCTTACAGGAGCTATGTACCTGAAAAACCCCCGTTTTTTCTATCAGTTCCTCTACATTGCCTGCCCAAACTCCGCTGCCTGCTACAAGCTCTATGTCTCTCCCGTATTGCTCCTGCAGCCTTCCAATCAGCCCGGCGCCCTCGGGCGCCGTCTTTCTTTGCCCGCTCGTCAATACCCGATCCACCCCAAGGGAAATCAACTGTTCTATCATGACAAAAGGATTTGCCGCACAGTCAAAGGCACGGTGAAACACCGCCTTTTTTCCAAATTCCTTTATCCTTGTGAGAAGCCGCCTGACAGCTTCGATATCTAACGAGGCATCTGCCCTAAGACATCCAAATACAATGCCATCCGCTCCGTTTTTTAACAGCTCCAGGCATTCCTCCTCCATCACCTGAAGTTCTTCCTGTAAATAACAAAATCCTGCTCCGCGCGGCCGCACCATCGCCATTACTGGCAATTCCTTGTTATATTCCTTTACCAGACGCAACGTGGCCGTGCTTGGAGTAAGCCCACCAAGGGCAAGGGCAGAATTTAACTCAATCCGATCTGCCCCGCCTGCCGCAGCCTGTTTGACATCATAAAAGCTGCCGCAGCATACCTCTACGATACGTATCTTTTTTTGCTGAACCGTCTGGTTCCTGCCTGTTTCCTTCCTCATACACCTGCCGCAACCTTTTCTTTTTGTTCGTCGTTTTCTACCCATTCCGACGTGGCCTTTTCTAACTGACAATGTCCGTCTGGCTGGCGTATGACCTGATATACCGCCGGCTCCTCTGCTTCCGTTCCTACGACTATCGTAAACTCCTTGATGTTGGTTGCCGCACCCCATTCTCCCTTTTGATTCATCGCAATCACCGACAGATCACCTGCCTCCATACGGCGCCTCCGTAATTCCTGATCGAGCTGGTTGACGGCACGCTCACAAGCCCCCTGCGGACTCATTCCTTCCCGCATCAGCCGCACAATCTCATAAGAAATACAGCCCTTCATCAAATCCTCTCCAAGCCCGGTTGCACTGGCGCCTCCATACTGGCTGTCTACGTAAAAGCCGGAGCCGATAAGCGGAGAATCCCCCACTCTGCCCTTCCGTTTCATAAACAGGCCGCTGGTCGAGGTCGCAGAGGTCATTTTCCCCCTCGTATCCAGGCAAACCATTCCTACCGTATCATGGCCGGAATAAGGCTGTCCGGCTTCTGTCTTTAACCCCTCTACCCTCTTTTGGTATTTGGCCTTCGCCTGCGCCGTCAGCATATTTTTCCGTTCAAAGCCTTCCTTATGAGCAAATTTTTCTGCCCCCTCGCCGACCAGTACAATATTCACCTTTTCCTCACTTAACCGCTTTGCAATCGAAACTGGATTGGCATAATCCCGCAGAGCAGCCACTGCCCCGACTGACCATGTATCTCCGTCCATATAAGCAGCATCCAGTTCTACCTCGGATTCCTCATTTGGCAAGCCGCCGTAGCCGACTGACTGATAATACGGCGTATCCTCTACTCTGCGGATTGCCGTCTCAATCACATCTCCTGCTGCTTTTCCCTCTTTTAATAAGGCACAGCCCTCTTTTACACCCTCTTTTGCCATTCTCCAGGTCGCAATAATTCCCCACATAATGACTCCTCCGATTTCTGTTTTTAATGTATTTATCTAGGCATCCGGCACGCTACATAATAGGCCAGCTCTAATGCTATATCAAAATGTCCCCCATCGTGCTGTGTCCCCTCTATCTCGCCATCTTTATGCCGCTCATCCTATTCCGGCGCATCCAAAAGATCTCCGCTTGTAAAAAAGGTATATAGCTGCAGTCCTCTAAAATCACACATCACCTGCAGTGCCGCACACTCCATCTCTACCGAAATACAGCCATCTGCCTTGTGCTTTTTAAAGTTATTTACCGTTTCCCGGTAAAAGGAATCGGTTGTCCAGGTTTTCCCTTCTACATAAGGAATCCCCTGCTCCCGCAAAAAGCTTGCTACAACAGCGGCATTTTTTATTGTTATATAATCCGAAGCCGCCGCATAATGATACGAGGTTCCCTCATCCCGGTAGGCCTCCGTCGGCACCATAACCTTCCCATGAGCAATGTCTTTATCCAGGCAGCCGGCGCCGCCAAAAACGATATAATGCTTCGTGCTTATTTCTGCCAGACTATCCTCCTGTTTTTTCTATTATCCAACTTTCCTATGCCATCTGTCAAGTAGTAGTTTTACGTAAAAAACAAGAAGCAGCCAAACCATGTTCCTCTTTGGCCGCTTCTTGTCATAGTTATCTTATCGCTTTTCTATCTTATTTTTGTTTCGTCGTTTCTACCTTTCCTCTTGTTTTACTACCTCTAGGGAAATTACCTGACGTTCTAAGCCCTCTGCTTCCACTATCACGGTAATGATTCCTTCTGTATCCGGGCGGATAACCGCCAGGGCTTTCCCATCCCCTCTCCCTGCGTCAACACAGCCATCGGATTATTGCTTGCCTTCTTTTCCCTCTCCGCCAGCATCGAATTCAGTTCCAGTTCGGCTCCTGCCTTCTCTTGTCCGTCTTTCTCCTCTCCTGCCTCATCGGCTCTTAAAGATCCATTCACCTGCTGCTGTATCATCTCCTGAAATTGATCCATAACCAGAAGCGCACCATTGATCGAATTTATCGTAAAACGACTGGTATCCAGCTCCTTGATTTTCTCTGCAATCCTCCTGCTCCACTGATTTCCATCCAGCGTTCTTGGATCTGGAATTTCATTGCCAATCGAATAAAGCACTACACAAGGATGGTTATAGTCCTTCTTTACCATCTGCTCCACGTCTTTTTCCCAGCAAGTCGGAAAATAGAGGCTGTAATCGTATGGATTTTTCTGTTCCGTCCACATATCAAACGTCTCGTCCATCACCAGCATCCCTAATCGGTCGCAGGCAGAAAGCAACGCCTTCCCTGCCGGATGGTGAGCGCTGCGGATGGCGTTAAAACTGGCTTCTTTTAAAATCTGAACCCGGCGCTCCTCT
>CASCWU010000073.1 GCA_949155905.1 uncultured Lachnospiraceae bacterium | reverse complement strand
GGTAGTTATTTTAACAGATATGGTTTTGAAAATCCAGCCGTATTTTCGTAGCAAAGTGTATAGGCACATTTTAATGTGCGAAGTTTGAGATTATTAAAAAAAATCTAAGAAGAAGGTATATTTCTTTTTATCCGTGCCATACTATCAATGTACTCCTTAGGTTTGAATCCCCCTTCAAACTTTAGGGAGTCACCAAAGATAAGTAAAACTTATCCTCCCCTTTTTTAAAGAAACCTCTGTGGGTGCGTTACATCACCTGCGGAGGTTTCTGTCGTGGTAGGGAAACTAAAATGTTAGCACTCGTTTAAGGCGAGTGCTAATTTTCTCTTGACAAACAGGAAAACACGTATTATCATAAAGTATAAACGGAAAACAAAAAATAAAAATAATAAAACAAGGAGCTGATTGTATGAGTACAATGGAGCGCGGAAGCTTGTCCATCACTTCCGAAAACATTTTCCCGATTATTAAAAAGTGGCTGTATTCTGACCATGACATTTTTGTCCGTGAAATGGTTTCTAACGGCTGTGACGCCATTACCAAGCTGAAAAAGCTTTCTCTGATGGGCGAATACGAGGCGCCGGACGGAGAGCAGTACCGGATTGACGTCATTACCGACGCGGAGGAAAAGACGCTGACCTTTGTCGATAATGGAATCGGTATGACCGCAGACGAGGTGAAAACCTATATCAACCAAATCGCATTTTCCGGCGCACAGAGCTTTTTGGAGCAATATAAGGATAAGGCAAACGAGGATCAGATCATCGGACATTTCGGCCTGGGCTTTTATTCGGCCTTTATGGTAGCAGATCGGGTGACAATCGACACGCTTTCCTATCAGGAGGGAGCCGAGGCGGTTCACTGGGAGTCCGAGGAGGGCGTCGAGTTTGAGATGGGTGAGGGAGATCACGAGAGCCATGGTACGACCATTACCCTGTATTTGAACGAGGACAGCTATGAATTTTCCAATGAATACCGGATCAAAGAAGTACTGGAGAAATATTGTTCCTTTATGCCAGTAGAAATTTATTATACCAATGCAAACGAAGTAAAAGAGGAGCCGCAGCCGGAGGTCGTAGATGCCGAGGCAAAGACGGTATCCGAGGACGAAACTGCCGAGGAGGCAGAGGAAGCCATTGAGGCAGAAGGCGAAGCAGCTGACAGCGAGGAGGGAGAAAACGAGGCAGAAGAAGCGGAGCCGACGGAAAAACCGGTCAACAACCCGAATCCGCTTTGGACAAAGCATCCGAACGACTGTACAGAGGAGGAATATAAAGAGTTTTACCGTCATGTATTTCATGATTATAAGGAGCCGCTGTTCTGGATTCATTTGAACATGGATTATCCGTTTAATTTAAAGGGGATTTTGTATTTCCCGAAAATCAATATGGAATACGATGCGATTGAGGGAACGATTAAGCTCTACAACAATCAGGTCTTTATTGCAGACAACATCAAAGAAGTAATACCGGAATTTTTGTTGCTCTTAAAGGGTGTGATTGACTGTCCGGATCTGCCGTTAAACGTATCCAGAAGCGCTCTGCAAAACGATGGATTTGTGAAAAAGATTTCTGATTATATCACGAAAAAGGTGGCTGACAAGCTTTCCGGTATGTATAAGGTAGAGCGTGAAAATTATGAAAAATACTGGGACGATATTAGCCCATTTATCAAATTCGGCTGCCTGAAGGATGAGAAGTTTGAAGAAAAGATGCATGACTTTATCATCTTTAAAAATCTGGAGGGTAAGTACGTAACGCTGCCGGAATATTTAGAAGCGGCCAAAGACGATACAGCAGAAGTAAACACGGCCGATGACAGTACTTCTGGGGAAGAAAAGAAGCCGTCTATCGTTTATTATGTCACCGATCTGGTACAGCAGAGCCAGTATGTCAATCTGTTTAAGGAATCCGGTCTGGATGCTGTCGTTTTGACCCATAATATTGACCAGCCGTTTATCAATAGCCTGGAGGCAAAGAAAGAGGAGATTCGTTTCCAGCGGATTGACGCCGATGTGACAGATACCTTCCGCAATGAAATACCGGAGGAGGAGCTAAAGGAAAAGACAGATGCCTTAACAGAGCTGTTCCGTAAGGTACTAGGAAAGGAAAAGCTGGAGGTAAAGGTGGAAAGCCTGAAAAACAAGACGATTTCTTCGATGATTACCTTATCCGAGGAAAGCAGACGGATGCAGGATATGATGAAAATGTATAGCATGAACGGCATGGGGATGGATGCGGATATGTTCGGCGGCGGAGAAACCCTGGTCTTAAATGCCGAAAATGCCCTCGTACAGTATGTGTTTGAGCATAAGGAGGAGGACGGTGTCGGCCTGTTCTGCGAGCAGCTTTATGATCTGGCGATGATCAGCCATAAGCCATTGGCGCCGGAGGCGATGACAAAGTTTATTGCCAGAAGCAATGAAATTCTCTTAAAGCTTTCCGGCCAGGCATAAGCAAACGCCTGGCCGTCTGGCGGATAAAATAAAAAAGAGAGGGAGGCAAAGCAATGAAGCGTTTAGAGGATTATGTAAGAAGCATTCCGGATTTTCCGGAGGAGGGCATTATTTTCCGGGATATTACAACGGTGCTGCAGGATAAGGACGGTCTTAGAATGGCGGTAGACCAGATACAGGCCTGTTTAGACGGCGTAGACTTTGACGTAGTATTAGGGCCGGAGTCCAGAGGATTTATTTTTGGTGTGCCGATTGCCTACAACATGCACAAGCCGTTTGTCCCGGTGAGAAAAAAGGGGAAGCTTCCGTGCGAGACGGTGTCGATGGAATATGATCTGGAATATGGTACGGCCACGATTGAATTACATAAGGACGCCATAAAGCCAGGGCAGAAGGTCGTTATTATCGACGATTTGATTGCCACGGGAGGGACGATTGAGGCGATTACAAAGCTCGTAGAGATGTTGGGCGGCGAGGTTGTAAAGATTGTATTTCTGATGGAACTAGAGGGCTTAGAGGGAAGGAAACGCTTAGAGCAGTATGACGTATCCTCCGTGATTTGCTATCCAGGGAAATAATAGCGGTACAAGCAGCAGGCGAAATGCCTGCTGTTTTTGTTATCCCGTCGATTTATGGTTGATTTTTTGCGGCAGACTAAGTATAATGTACGAAAAGCAAACTGTTATAACAGGGAAACAGAAATGCAGCAGGTGGTGAGAGGACATGGAACGAAAACGTGGGAAAGAGGAAATAAAGGAGCAGAGCGTATCCGAGGCGAGCTTAGACAGTATGCCGGTGCCAGAAGCGTTTACGCCTCCCGAGGAATTGTTTGCAGAGCTGGTTAGGACGATTCGGGCGTATCATCCGTCTGCGGATATCACGCAGATTGAAAAGGCCTACCGGATTGCAGATAAAGCGCATCAGGGACAGCTTAGGAAATCGGGGGAGCCGTATATCAGCCATCCCTTGTGCGTGGGAATTATCCTGGCAGAGCTGGAATTAGATAAGGAAACGATTGTAGCGGGGCTGCTCCATGATGTGATTGAGGATACGACATATACGTATGAGGATGTCGCCAGGGAGTTTGGAGAGGAGGTCGCGCTGCTTGTAGATGGTGTCACCAAGCTGACACAGTTAAATTATTCCAGGGACAAGGTAGAGGTACAGGCGGAAAACCTGCGTAAGATGTTCCTCGCCATGGCCAAGGATATCCGGGTGATTTTGATTAAGCTGGCAGACCGGCTGCACAATATGCGGACGATGGAATATCAGACGGCAGTCAAGCAGATCGAAAAATCCAGGGAAACGATGGATATTTATGCGCCGATTGCCCAGCGGCTGGGTATTTCCAAGGTAAAGATTGAACTAGACGATCTGTCGCTAAAGTATCTGGAGCCGCAGGTATATGAGGATCTGACAGAAAAGATCGCCCTGCGGAAGACAGAACGGGAGGCTTTTATCAAGGGGATTATGGAGGAGGTCAGCCGCCATGTCAAGGAGGCCGGAATCGAGGCAAAGGTCAGCGGAAGAGTAAAGCATTTTTTCAGTATTTATAAAAAAATGGTCAACCAGAACAAGACACTTGACCAGATTTATGATCTGTTTGCCGTGCGGATTATGGTAGAGTCCGTCAAGGACTGCTACGCAGCATTAGGTGTGATCCATGAGATGTATACGCCGATTCCGGGACGGTTTAAGGATTATATTGCGATGCCTAAGGCAAATATGTACCAGTCTCTGCATACGACCCTGATCGGCCCGCAGGGGCAGCCCTTTGAAATCCAGATTCGGACGTATGAGATGCACCGGACGGCAGAATACGGAATTGCGGCACACTGGAAATATAAGGAAGGACAGGACGGAAAGAATACCAAGGACAGTGAAGCCGCCAAGTTTACCTGGCTTCGCCAGATTTTAGAGTGGCAGACGGACATGGACGACAACCGGGAATTTCTGGGATTGCTGAAAAACGACCTGGATTTGTTTTCGGACAGCGTCTATTGCTTTACGCCGACCGGAGACGTGAAGAATCTGCCGGCAGGCTCTACGCCGATTGATTTTGCCTACAGCATTCACAGTGCAGTCGGCAATAAAATGGTAGGCGCCAGGGTAAACGGCCGTTTGGCGACGATTGATTATGTGATACAAAACGGGGATCGGATTGAGATCATTACGTCCCAGAACAGCAGGGGGCCAAGCCGCGACTGGCTGAATCTCGTCAAAAGCACGCAGGCAAAAAATAAAATCAACCAGTGGTTTAAAACTGAGCTGAAGGAGGACAATATTGTCCGCGGGAAGGATATGCTGGCGGTCTACTGCAAAGGAAAGAATATCGTTTTAAGCGAATTGCTGAAGCCGGAATTTATGAACCCGACGATGCAAAAATATGGTTTCAGGGACTGGGATTCTGTTTATGCGGCGATTGGACATGGAGGCTTAAAGGAAGGGCAGGTCGTCGGTAAGCTTCAGGACGAGTACCGTAAGAAGCATGAAAAGGAGCTGACAGACGAGCAGGTATTAGAGCAGTTAGCAGAGCTGCAGTCGGACGGGAAGCCGCCGAAAACGTCTAAATCAAAGGGCGGAATTGTAGTAAAGGGAATTCACGATGTATCAGCGCGCTTTTCTAAATGCTGCAGTCCTGTACCGGGCGACGAGATTGTCGGGTTTATCACGAGAGGCCGGGGGATTTCCATTCATCGCACGGATTGCATCAATATCATCAACCTTGGCGAAGAGGAACGTTACCGGCTGATTGAAGCGGAATGGTCGTCAGAGGCGCTGGGGCAGTCCAATCAGCTTTATACGACGGAACTCCGTATTTTTGCCAACAATCGAAACGGTATTTTAGTAGATGTCACAAGGCTGTTTACAGAAGCGCAGATTACGCTTAGCACGATATCGGCCAGAGCGAGCAAAAAAGGAACCGTAACCATAGACGTGGTATTTGAAATCAAAGACGTCGGACAGCTGTCGGCAGTCGTCGGCAAATTACAAAACCTACAGGGCGTCTTAGATATTGAACGAACCACCGGCTAGGGGGAGAGCAGGGAGGTATAGTCATGAGAAGACGGCCAAAAAGACTGGATTCCACATTGAACCGTTTAGACGGCAGAGAAGGGGATATTCATATTGAACGTCTGATTGTGGGAATGGTACAGACGAATTGCTATATTTTGGAAAATCAAAAATGCAAACGGGCGGTCGTGATCGACCCGGGAGATAAGGAAGAGGAGATCGCACAGGCGTTGGAAAAAAAAGAACTGGAGCTGGAGGCAGTTTTGCTGACCCATGGACATTTTGATCATGGGCTGGCAGCGGCTGGACTGGCCGGACGCTTCCAGGTGCCTGTTTACGCAAATCAGGCAGAGCGCCAGCTATTGGCCGATCCGCACCTGACGGCCTCCTTTCTGCTTCCGGGTCTGTCGTATACGCTGGAGCCGGGAAACTGGGTGCAGGGAGGCGAGCTTTTGGAGTTAGCCGGGGTACGGCTTAGAGCCCTGGATACGCCGGGGCATACCATCGGCGGAACCAGCTATTACCTGCCGGATTACCAGGTCGTTTTTTCCGGGGATACGTTGTTTTGCGGAAGTGTCGGACGGACGGATTTGCCGACCGGGGATGCCAGAAGGCTGTTTGCTTCGATTCGGGACGTGCTGTTTGAGCTTCCGCCCGGGACAATGGTGCTGCCGGGACATGGCGGCAGTACGACGATAGAATTGGAGAGAAGATACAACCCGTATTTGGATGAAAGTGGGTTTTGGGAATGATAGAGATCAGATTGGGAGAGGATTCCTTTGAGCAGGATATCCGGCCGTTGGTACGAGCCTTTTTTCCGCGGGAGGAAATCAAGGTAGAAATCGGCGGAGCGTGGATAGAGCCAAAGAGCCTGTCTTTGCAAGGCAGCGCTCCACGGTATCAGATAGGGATCCTTCATGATGAAAGACAGATTCGGATTTGGTTTTTGGCAGATACAGACGAAGAGACACTGTTACAGCGGGAATATCATCTGGAAGCACCAGAGCCAGATCGGAGAATTTATAAAAACCTTTTAAAAAAGCAGCTTTATAGCATTCTGTCCGAGTACACAGGCCGGACGCTTCCCTGGGGAACCCTAACGGGGATCCGCCCGACCAAGCTGGCGTATGAAGTATTAGAGCGCGGCGGCCAGCCGCAGGAAATCCGGGATTTTATGAAGGAGCAGTATCAGTGTAGCGAGGAAAAGACCGAGCTGGCTATCCGAATCGCCGAAAGGGAGCTTACTCTTTTAAGAAAAATGGACTATCAAAACGGCTACAGCATCTACATCGGGATTCCGTTTTGTCCGACGACGTGTCTGTACTGCTCGTTTGCTTCGTATCCGGTTTCCTCCTATGGAGCATATATGGAGGATTATCTGACGGCGTTAAGCAAGGAAATGGACTATGCAGCAGGAGCGATTCCAGACAAAAGGCTGACGACCGTTTATATTGGCGGCGGGACGCCGACGGCGCTTCCAGCAGAGATGCTCGAGCGCTTGCTGATAGAGGTAAGGAAGCATTTTCCAATGGAGCAGGTACAGGAATTTACCGTAGAGGCAGGAAGGCCGGACAGCATTACGAGAGAGAAGCTGCAGCTTTTAAAGCGATATGGTGTAACCCGTATCTCGATTAATCCGCAGACGATGGTAGAGCGGACGTTAGATCTGATCGGCAGACGCCATACGGCGGCGGAGGTTGAGAAGGCCTTTCAGATGGCCAGAGAAGAGGGACATGACAATATCAATATGGATCTGATCATTGGTCTGCCGGGAGAATGTGCAGAAGATGTCGCTTATACATTAGAACATATCGAAAAGTTGAATCCAGATAGCATAACCGTCCATGCACTGGCGATCAAACGAGCTGCGAGATTAAAGCTAAAGCTCGATGAGTTGGACGGGCTGCTGCCGAAGGATGCTCTCAGGATGCAGCAGCTTACCGCAGAGTATGCCGCTTCCCATGGATATGAGCCATATTACTTGTACCGGCAGAAAAACATCACAGACAATCTGGAAAATATTGGCTATGCCAGACCGGGGAAGGAAGGGCTCTATAACATTTTGATCATGGAGGAGAAGCAAACGATTCTGGCTTTGGGCGCTGCCGGATCAAGCAAGCTCGTTTACCCGGCAGAAAATCGGATCGAGCGGGTGGAAAATGTGAAATACGTCGTAGATTATATCCACCGGATTGATGAGATGATAGAAAGAAAGCGCCGGATACTGACTGAAACCGGAGGCCTCGGCAGATAATTGGTTCGCAGAGGCAGAGGCGGTGCATAGTGCATAAATATAAAAAGAAAAAGCAATCAATATGGAACAAAAGTATGCCGTCTGCAGGATCGACATACAGGAGGAAGATATGGACTGGAAAAAGGATAGCAGCGGTCGGATTGATCTGGAACAAATACGGATGAGTATGGATTTGAGTAATTATATCAAAGCAGAAATGAGCATGGGGGCAGATGCCAAGCTGTTGTTTGAGGATCTTCAGGGAACATTGGATCATGGGATTATTGTGGCCAGGCTGGCACGGATGGTAGCAGAGGAACTTGGAGAGTCAAAAGAGTTCTGCCAGGATATGGCGCTGGCCGGATTCCTGCACGATGTAGGAAAGATGCGGCTGGGACGTTATTTGTATGGGCGGAAAAAGGATATGCTTGGAATTGAAGAGATGAAATACATTCGGATGCACCCGGAATTCAGCTATGAGATATTGAAAAAGATGGACTATAATGATATGATATTGAAAGCAGTTTATTATCATCATGAAAATTTTGACGGTTCAGGCTATCCAGACAACCTAAAGGAGATGGAAATCCCTTATGGAGCCAGGATTTTAAGGATTTGCGACGTGTTGGCGGCGCTGGTGTCGGAGCGTCCGTATCGTTCGGCTTTTCCAGTGGATACGGCGATAGAGCTGCTGATAGAGGAGGCGAGGAACTATGATCTGCGGATTTTTCTCGCTCTTCAGCGGGTGCTGCAGGGAGACGGCTTTACCAGACTGATGCCGTATATTTTAGCGGCAAATCAGTCGGTCAGAGAGAAAAAAACATAAAAGAAAAAACATAAAAGAAAGGAGCTGGCTGCCAGAGGGAGGAAGCGGGCAGCAGGGACTATATGATTACACAAAAACCAAAAGGGACACAGGATTGGTACGGAAGCAATATGAATCAGCGGACGCGGATAGAAGCGTTGGCCAGAGAGCTGTGCCAGGCGTACCATATTCAGGAAATCAGCACTCCGGTGTTTGAGCATACGGTATTGTTTCAGCGCGGGGTAGGAGAGACTACGGATGTAGTACAAAAGGAAATGTATACCTTTGAGGATAAGGGAGGCAGAAGCATTACCTTAAAGCCGGAGGGAACGGCAGGAGCGATTCGGGCGTATCTGGAAAATAACCTGTATGCAGAGAGCCAGCCGACAAAGCTGTTTTATATGACACAGGCGTTTCGCTATGAGCAGCCGCAGAGCGGGAGGCTGCGTCAACATCACCAGTTTGGAGTGGAATTTATCGGCTCTCACAGCTCCTTGGCAGAGGTAGAGCTGATTACCCTTTTGACAGAGTTCATCCGCCGCCTGGGGCTGACGGGGGTAGGGCTTCATATCAACAGCATTGGCTGTCCGAACTGCCGGAAGACCTATCATGAGGCATTGGTCGGATATTTGAGCCAATATGAGGATCAGCTCTGTGCGACCTGCAAAGAGCGGATGAAGAAAAATCCGCTTAGGGTCATTGACTGTAAGGTGCCGTCCTGCAAGGAGATTGTAAAGAACGCTCCCAGGACGATTGACTATCTGGACGAGGAATGTAAGGCACATTTTGAAGAATTGTGCCGGCTGTTAAAGGAGTTGGGAATCCCTTACGAGATAGACACCGGGATTGTACGCGGGCTGGATTATTATACTAAGACTGTCTTTGAATTTATCAACAAAGAGGGCTTTACGCTGTGCGGCGGAGGCCGTTACGACGGGCTGGTGCATGAGTTAGATGAAAAGCAGGATATTCCGGCGGTCGGCTTTGGGATCGGCATTGAGCGGATTTTATATTTTCTGGAGCAAGAGGGTGTGGCGCCATGGCCGGAGCGCGGCGTAGATCTGTATGTCGGAATCCTGGGCGGAAAGGCTGCGGCATCTGAGGGAGGGCCTTCTGTAAAGTCTACGGCCTATCGGCTTGTGACGAGGCTGCGCCATGCCGGACTGACCGTAGAGACGGATTATCTGGATCGGAGCGTCAAGGCACAGATGAAATATGCCAATAAAATCGGCGCCCGTTACAGCCTGATTTTGGGAGAAAATGAACTGGAAGAGGGCAGGGTAATCGTAAAAAAGATGGAGGACGGCAGCCAGGAGGAGGTTGCGCTGGCAGATCTGGAAAACTATTTTTCAGCCGCCAGGTAAGATGCAAAAAGGAAGGATACGTTGATATCAAAAAATAAAAAAGGGGAATCAGAAACGGAATGCAACAAAATATTTTGATATGGGATGCAGAAAATCAAATATTTCACGAAATCGCCGCAAATAAGATGGTGGAACTCTTGTTTCCGGAAAATACGACGGACTGTTTGTTGTTTTTGGCCTGGCTGCCCCATATAAAAAGTATTTTTCTGTATAAAAGAAAGCGTTTGGAAATCGTATTTCAGGATGGCACGACCTATAATTTAAAGGAGCTGCCATACCTGTATGACAAGCTCTTTGCCATCCGGCATGGAGCATAAGGATAGAGGAGGAAAACATGGCAGAATCAATGAAGGGCTTGCACAGAAGCCATAGATGCACAGAGCTTGGAACCGCTCATATCGGAGAAACGGCGACGGTGATGGGATGGGTAGCACGCAGCCGGAATAAGGGCGGAATTATTTTCGTCGATCTGCGAGATCGTTCCGGTATTTTACAGGTGATTTTTGAAGAGGCAGATGCCGGCAGAGAGCATTTTGAAAAGGCAGAAAGGCTGCGGGCAGAATTTGTCATTGCTGTCACCGGAAGGGTAGAGGCACGTTCCGGCGCCGTCAATACGGCTCTGGCGACAGGAGAAATCGAAATCCGTGCCAAGGAGCTGAGGATTTTATCCGAAGCAGAGACACCGCCGTTCCCGATTGAAGAAAACAGTCGTACCAAAGAGGAGCTAAGGCTGAAATACCGTTATTTGGATTTGAGAAGGCCGGATTTGCAAAAGAATCTGATGCTGCGCAGCCGGGTGGCGACATTGGCTCGTACCTTTATGGCGGAGGAGGGCTTTTTGGAAATCGAGACGCCGATGCTGACCAAAAGTACGCCGGAGGGAGCAAGGGATTATCTGGTGCCGAGCCGGGTGCATCCGGGAAGCTTTTATGCACTTCCGCAGTCGCCTCAGTTATTCAAGCAGCTTTTGATGTGTTCCGGCTATGATCGGTACTTCCAGATTGCCAAATGCTTTCGGGATGAGGATCTGCGGGCGGATCGCCAGCCGGAATTTACGCAGATGGACATGGAACTTTCCTTTGTGGATATGGAGGACGTGATGGAGGTCAATGAGCGTCTGATCCAAAGGCTGTTTAAAGAAATTTTAGGGGTAGAGGTGCCGCTGCCGATTATGCGGATGCCGTATCAGGAGGCAATGGAGCGGTTTGGATCAGACAAGCCGGACATCCGTTTCGGGATGGAATTAAAGAATGTGTCTGATCTGGTAAAGAGCTGCGGCTTTAGCGTCTTTACCGGAGCGATAGAAGCAGGCGGATCGGTTCGCGGTATCAATGCAGAAGGGCAGGGAGCTACTCCGCGTAAAAAGATCGACGCGATGATCGACGCAGCCAGAGGAATGGGAGCCAAGGGTCTGGCATGGCTGTCTATTCAGGAGGATGGCTCGTATAAATCTTCGTTTGCCAAATTTATGACAGAAGAAGAGTTAGCTGCCCTTGTGGAGCGGATGGAAGGAAAGCCGGGAGATCTGCTGCTGTTTGCCGCGGATCAGGATGGGATTGTATTTAACGTATTGGGCAGTTTGCGGATTCAGCTTGCAGACAGCATCGGCCTGCTAAAAAAGGATGAGTTCAAATTCCTTTGGGTGACAGAGTTTCCTCTGTTGGAGTATTCGGAGGAGGAAGGACGCTATGTGGCCATGCATCATCCGTTTACGATGATGATGGAGGAGGATATGGAGCTTTTGGATACCGATCCAGGTAAGGTACGTGCCAAGGCTTATGATATCGTATTAAACGGGACGGAGTTAGGCGGCGGTTCCGTGCGTATTTATCAGGAAGAAGTCCAGGAAAAAATGTTTGATTTGTTGGGCTTTTCCAAAGAGGAGGCACACGAACGCTTCGGATTCTTATTGGATGCGTTCCGCTATGGAGTGCCGCCTCATGCCGGGCTGGCCTACGGTCTGGATCGTCTGATTATGCTGATGGCCGGAACAGAGAGCATCCGCGATGTCATCGCCTTTCCAAAGGTAAAGGATGCCTCTTGTCTGATGACGGAGGCACCGGGACTGGTAGAGGAAAAACAGCTAAAGGAGCTGGGAATTGGGATAGAGTCTCCTGCGGAGGAGGCATAAGAGGACTCCGAATAAAAAGGAGAGTATTGGAGGAAGGGTTGCAAGGATGAATATCAAGGTAGAAAGCTTTGGGAAAACAAGAGGCGGGCAGGAGGCACACCGATACCAGATGAAAAACCAGAATGGAATGGAGGTCGTGTTGTCGGATTTCGGCGCTTCCATTTTGCAGGTTATCGTTCCGGATCGGGTCGGAAAACCGATAGATGTCGTGCTTGGATTTGAAACGCTGGAGGGCTATTATGATAACAACGAAGGCTTTGGAGCCTTTGTCGGAAGGAACGCCAACCGGATCGCAGGAGCCAGTGTGACGATAGCAGGGAAGGAATACCAGCTAGAGGCCAACGACGGGCCGAACAACCTGCACAGCGGCAGCAGGCGTTCCAATTATGAGCTGTATGAAGCAGAGTGTATAGAGGATATCGACTCGGTTTCCGTGGAGTTTTCCCGTTTGAGCCCGTCGATGGAGCAGGGCTTTCCAGGAAATCTAGATCTGACGGTTTCTTATACCTTGACAGAGGAAAATGAACTGATTCTGGAATATTTTGCAGTAGCAGACGAGACGACGGTTGTGAACCTGACGAATCATTCGTATTTTAATCTGTCCGGGCATGACAGCGGAAGCGTGCTGGATCAGTTTTTGACAGTCTATGCCGATGCCTTTACACCGACGGACGATGTGCTGATTCCGACTGGCGAGCTGCGGGATGTCACAGGGACGCCGATGGATTTCCGTACCCCGAAACGGATCGGCCAGGACATTGAGGCGGACTATGAGCCGCTTCGCCAGGCAGGTGGCTACGATCATAATTATGTGTTAAAGACACAGACAGGGATGGATGATGTAGTTAAGGTAGCAGAGCTTTACAGCGAAAAAACGGGAATCAAAATGGGAGTTTTTACAGATATGTGCGGCCTTCAGGTATATTCTGGGAATTTTATCGACCATAAAACAGGCGGTAAGGGCGGCACAACATATGAAAAACGGGGCGGGATTTGTTTTGAATCACAATATTTCCCGAATGCCTGCAAGGAGCCGAAATTTGCTTCGAGTATCTTAGAGGCCGGGCAGGAGTATTCCTTCGCTACGGTATTTCAGTTTTCGGCAGAGGAGTAACACGGGCAGATTTTTTCTTCTTTGCGGTAGGGGCTGTGTACCGTCAACAGTAGTCCTATGTTGCTGCATGGTGTTAGGTAAAGGAGGCAGCGAACGAGCCATTCCGCTGCCTCCTGAGGTTTTCATTATTTCGTACCGTAAATCCGATCCCCGGCGTCTCCTAAGCCTGGCAGGATATAGCCGTGCTCGTTTAGGCGCTCGTCCATCGCACCGATAAAGATATCGACGTCAGGATGTGCTTCTTGGAGTGCCTGAACGCCCTCCGGTGCGGCGATCAGACAGAGGAAATGGATATGCTTGATGTCGCGGTCTTTTAGCCGGCGGATGGCTGCGATAGAAGAACCACCGGTGGCTAACATCGGATCGACGACAAAGATTTCCCGCTCGGCGGCGTCCTGTGGAAGCTTGCAGAAATATTCGACCGGTTCTAGGGTTTCTTCGTTTCGATACATTCCGATATGGCCTACCTTGGCGCTTGGAATCAGGTTTAAAATACCGTCTGCCATATGCAGGCCGGCTCGGAGAATTGGTACGATACAGAGCTTTTTCCCGGCGATTTCCTTGACGGTGGTTCGTACCAGAGGTGTTTCGATTTCCTTTTCGGAGAGCGGAAGCTCCCTTGTGGCCTCGTAGCAGATCAGCATAGCCACTTCTGCTACCAGGTTGCGGAATTCCTTTGTAGAAGTGGTCTTTTCCCGCATGATACCAATCTTATGCTGGATCAGCGGATGATCCATAACGATAACTTTTGACATTTGTAATCCCTCCATTTTATAATTTCTCTGTTTTGTACACCCGTTGGGTAGTTTCCCTCCTTTTATTATAGCATATTCTGATAGATTAGGGAAGTAAAAGTTCGCTCTTACAATATTTCACAGCATAGAGAAAAACGAGAATGGAAACAGTATGGAAGATACTATCTATCCTGATAGCTGCTGCATATATTATAACAGAATACGATGTTGCAGGATAGTCCGAAAAGAACAGGTGGTGACAAAGTGACAAGTATATTCAGGCGGTTATTGAATACCGAATTTGGAGAAGAATATTATAACCGGTTTTTTTTCAGCTTCCAGTGCAGGCTGTTAGAAAAGCGGACGATGGAAAAAAAGGTGGAAAATGAAGATATTTATCGGGAGCTGTATCGGCTGCTGAAGGGAAAGGAGCGTCCGGCGCTGAAAAAAATGGAAGCCAGATTGTCCGATGCCATGTATTATACAGTAAAAATCGGCAGGACGTATTTTTGGACTTTTTTGTTTTACTTAGTGGCTTCTTTGTTTTTGATTGCACTCCGGCTGCATCCTTACGCAACGCTGCCTGCCCTGATAGGAATCAGCGCAGGCTTTTTATGGAAAACCTATGAGTTTGTGATCAATAAATACTGCTATATTGATGCGTATATCATTTTGCTTTATAAGGCAGCGTTGGAAAAGGTGCTTCAGGAATCAAGCTCCGTCACGTAGTAGTGCGGAAAGGGAGGCCGGCTCATAGTCCAGATCCCGTAATCCCTGAATGATAAAGGGAAGCGCTTCTAACAGATGCTTGCTGTCACAGCGAAAGAGCAGAATAGAACCGTTTTCCAGCTTGGGGCTTTGCAGCAGGAGGTTGGTCATTGCTTCGGCAGGATAATCCTTCCAGTCCTCGGAATCCATATTCCAAAGAATACAGGAAAGCTTCTGCCTTCCGGCTTCTGCCAGGAGGCTTTGTTCGTATTCTCCCAGTGCCGGACGGAAATAGCAGCATCGTGTTCCTGCCAGCCTGCCGAGCGTCGCAGCGCCCTCCGTCAGCACATCGGAATCCGTTTTGTTTTTGTGAGTCTCCAACAAATAGCCGACGTCATGTCCAGCGGAAGAAATGGTCTTTACTTCCTCTGGATATTGTTTTATCCAGGCATCGGAGAGAAAAAAGGCGGCGGATACATTCTGTTCCTGCAAAAGAGCCAAAAGCGCTTTCAGATCTTTAGGCTCTTGCAGGCTGGTATTAAAGCTTAGTACAACTCGCGGAGAATCTGTCCGGATCTGTTTGATGGGCGTGTTGTCTAAAACAGCATAGCTTCCGGCAGAGCGCAGCTCTGGGGAGGTTTTTAAAACAATCGTAAGCAGCAAAGAGGCGGACATGATCAAAAGACCTGTTTTAAAAAAGGAAGCAAGCGTTTCCTTGGATGGAAATGGAATGTTCATAAAGGAACCTCGAAAAGATTGTTACTGTATTATATTCTGACAGGGTAGAAAATTATACAGGCTCTGGAAAATTCTGTCATTTTCTTTGCCCTCCGATCAGCTCCAGAGCCCGGTAAATGTCGAGTGTTCCATAGCCCCATTCCCGGTTTGGATACATCAGGTTCGTCCGGGTAGCGCCCCGGATCAGGTATTGCTGAATCTCCTGGCCGCTGATACCTGGTGCATATTCCATCAGCAGCGCGGCTACTCCTGCAGTCTGTGCGGCAGAAACGCTCGTTCCGCTTCGGCTGTCATAGCCTCCGCCTGCCACCGGGCCGGAAATCCCGACACCAGGCGCGGCCAGATCCGGCTTGATCGTATTGTTGCGGGCATAGCCGCGGGAGGAATGAAGATAAATGCTTCCGTTTCTATGGTTGTAGGCAGCCGTTGTAATCGTTTCTAAGGCATTGCCCGGATCACAGACAAGGATATCCGGATCCGGCTTCATAAAATGGGTATCTTCCGAGAGAAAATTAAACATCGGCAGCCAGATATCGTACTGGCCGCCTACGACCTCCTCCCGGTAGATCTGCATTTTCCACAGGCCAGGGGTAGGGTTGAGAAAGCGAATTCCGGTCAGGCGTGTACCGATATTCCGAAAAATAATCCCATACGCAAGCTCCAGCGTTACAGGCTCAAACGTAAAATTCAGCCGTTCAATCCGTCCCAGCCGTACGGAAATCTTTCCGGTCGTATAGCCGGTCGGCGTCGTAAAACCAACCGAATAGGTGTCTAACACACCTCCCCACAGCTCCATGCTAAAGCCCTGTTCTCCCTCGCCTACCCGAAATTCCAGCTCCTGCATGCTTTCTGAGCCAGACATCTGCCCATGATAATGATGTCCCCAGCCTAACTCATTTCCGGCGGCCAGACAGATGCAGCGTCCAGAGGATTGATGGCTTTGCCGGAGGAGACTGGCCAGATAAGACATTCCGTCATGCCCTCCCTGGTTTGTCCCTAAAGCCATCAGTATCACCAAAGGCCTGTTCAGGCGAATCGCCAGATTGCTCAAATATTGGATGGCTAAAATCAAATCCGTTTCCTGGTAGCAGGGAACCCCCTCTGCAATTTGATAATACTCCCGTAAATAAGGCTTTGCCTCCTTGAGCTTTACGACTGCCAGATCTGCGAGAGGTGCAATCCCGGAAAAGTCATCCTCTTCCATCTCGTTGCCTGCCGCTACTCCGGCCAAAAACGTACCATGGCCGTCGGTATCACGGGACGGCACGATTTTATAGGGATCGCTGCTGGCCAGGGCTGCGTTGATTTGCTCTCTGGTATAAACCGTTCCATATGGTGGGTCAAATTCTCTTTTTTCGGTAAAGGGAATGGTCTGATCCCACAGCTCCAGGATACGGGTGGTTTCGTCGGCATAGAGAAAAACAGGGTGCCGGTAATCAATACCAGTATCAATGATCCCTAGGATCACACCCTGTCCGTATAAATCCAGAAATGGCTGGCGTCTCATCCGTTCCACTCCAGTTGCCTCCAGGTTGGAGGTATCCAACAGTCCGTAGCATTTTGGAAAAGAGCGGTAGGCCTCCCACAGCCCCGGAAGGTTATTTGTCCGTGGAAGATGAACCACGCCAAGCAATCCCTTTAAATTTTCATAGCATAAATCCTCGTAAGCGTCTAGCAGTGCTTTTAGATCTTCTCTTACCTCGATGGTATAATCTGCGTATTCATTGGAATAAATCGCATTCTGACAGTCTGGCATAGCACCCTCCAGGAAATTCTTGTTACTTTCTACTATATGCGTATGCCTGGAAAGGGGAACCCTATCGTTTCGAGCGGAACACTACGGCAATCGAATCAAACGCGCCCCATAGAATACCGGCTAACGGCCAGATAAGCCAGCTAATGTGCCAGGCATGGAACAAAAAGCTCCAGATCAGATAAGCAGCGGTAACGCCAAGCCAGTATACATCCGAAATTGCGTTGGAAAGCGCTTTGTGATATTGTCTGCGGCGAGGATCGTGTGTTTCGTAGGAGGCCTGCTGTTTGCAGTCATCATGAAGAGAAATGTCTCCTCCTAGCAGTGTCTTATAGCTTTCGGAAATCATACCGGCATGGACGAGGAGGAAAACACCGATGCCTACTAAAATCAGTAAAAGAGAGACACAGGTGATCAAAAACAGCTCCTGTTTCTCAGAGCCTCCGTCAAACAGCAGCGCGACGGCAAGGAGAGGGATAACGCTTAGGATACAAAAAAACACGCCGACAGAAATCTGGATGGCAAAGGCTGAGCGGAACTGGTTATGCAGCTCGCCTAAGTAAGCAGCCGTATCAGGAGACATCCGAAAGGGTTCTTTTTTCAAATACTGATACGAAGGTGCAGAAATCCCGCTGCTGATAAACAGGGTAACGGCAACGGCAACGCATAAAAACAGAGCAAAGAGCCCAAGGAAGGCCGCTATGTTTTCCGAAAGCCAGTTTGAAGTGAACTCCGACAGACCAGTCAGATAAATCAATACGACCGGAGAGATAATGCAGAGCATCACGCCAAAGGCAACCTTTGTAGCAGATTTTCTTGAGACCTGCAGGAAATCGTCCGCCTCATCCGCAGATATCATCGGAATCTCCTCGGCTTGATAGCAGTCAAAGCTATCATCTGCAGGATCACCCTTTTCTGTATCAGAATCAGAGCCCTGGTTAGGAGGAAGTGAAAGCTCAGCCAGCAGTTCGTCCAGGTTGCCAAACTCTGTAATGACAATACCAATCGCTTCGTTTTCACTTTTGCCAGAGGCCTTTAGCTCGGTGTATTTGTCCTCCATCATGGCATATAGCTCTTCCTTTGCTCTAAGGGTTTCCGGTGTTTCCGGAAGGCGTAAAAACATATTGTCTAAATAGGTGCGGATCGTATCCATAAAAGCTCCTTTCTAAAACTGAACAAATGGTTTCATGATTTTTTGGATCAAATGCCACTCGTCACATTTTTCCTGATAGTAGGTACGTCCTTTTTCGGTAATACGATAATAGGTGCGGCGCTTGCCGCCGGTTTCGTTTCCATAAAAGGACTCGGTATAGCCATTTTGCTCTAGTCGGTTAAAGGCGGAATAGAGCGTCGTTTCCTTAATGATGTAGTCTCCGCCTGACAGCTCCCGAATCCGCTTGGATATCTCGTATCCATAGGAGGGCTGCTCCAACAACAGAGATAAAATGATAGTATCGTTGTAGCCACGGATAACATCACTGCTAATCAAATTCTCACCTTCTCACCTCGGATTTTATGAATTTTTTAAAATAAGATATACGACTATCGTACTATGTCTGTCGTAGTAATTTTAGAGTAGCACAGGAGTGCGGGAATGTCAAGTGAAATTTTGCTGACATCGGAAAGAAATATAAACCATTTATGATAATGTCTTAATAAACCACACAGGAAAATGTCTCAAA